>DATMWK010000091.1:0-19359 GCA_035562555.1 Nitrososphaera sp.
CAGGAGGAGGTGGTGATAATCCTCCTTCACTGCCTTGTTCTCCTTCAGCTGGTGATATGCCTTCTCCATTGTCGTTAGCAGGAGGAGGTGGTGATAATCCTCCTCCTAATGGTTGTCCTCCTTCACCGCCGCCCTCTGGATTATCATCATCTGCTCCATTGTCATCGTCGTCATCATCATTGTCATCATCTGCTCCATTGTCATCGTCGTCATCATCATTGTCATCATCTGCTCCATTGTCATCGTCGTTGTCTCCCTCGTCCTCAGTGGTTGTAGTTGCTTCGGCTGCTTGTGTTTGTTGAGCTACTGGTTGTTCGGCTAGTGGTGATGCTATTAGCTCAAACGAATCGAATACCTGGCCTACTGATGGGGATAGGGATGGTATTAAAGTGCCAGATGTTGTTGTTATTTCTGCTGTTGTTGCTGTGACAGAATTGCCACCTTCGTAAAAAACGCTATATCCTTTTGTTATCCCTACATTGGGCTGTGTTGCATTTGTAGCAGTTAAGATGAAATAACCTTCTCTTGTTTCACTTGGAGCGGAAGCGGTACTGTATGTCATTTCTACAAACATAGCTGGAACTTTTGTTACTGCTTGGTTTGACTGTGCATTTGTAAGGTTGACAGTCCTCTCTATACTATTTACAATTTCGATGTCCCTGTAACCAACTTGCTGAAGCTTCTGTAGATGATATAATAGAATATTGTCAGTTGTCGTATTATTGTTGATAGTAGTAATATTATTAGCCGATAGTCTAGCGTTCAAGTCGGAATACCGAATAATGTGTATAACTTCTTGAGCTCCCTCACAGCCGTTACTGGTGCTACTACCGCTGTCTTTGCTGCCGCTGGCATTGGAAACTATCCTACGTTGTTCTTCCTCTGGGCAGAGTTGAGCCAGCATTACATAGCCCTGTCTTGACTCTTCTAACGATGTAACGCCTGTATTATTGAAGTCATGAATTATCCAGCCCTCTGGAACCTGTACGCTGAAGCTACCATTTGTACTTTGAAATGTTCGTCCAGGTGCCGTGCTTGCTGTTGCTGAGGCTGTTCTTCTATTCTCAATTTCTCCAGATTGTTGGCTGCTGAATTGTTGTTGTGCGTTAATTATCGTGAAATTGGAAGCCAAAAGAACTATAGCGATGACTACTGTCAGTCCTGTCATCATCACTGGGAACACCAATAAGGGTGAGGATTTTCTCATAATAGCCAGAATAAGAGACAGGTCCTAGAGTAAAATAAGGTTACGGAATAATTATTCTATAGAATACTCAAGCACTAATACTCTATAAGACATTCTCTTGGTCCCAACTCACTTTTATGCGGTTCAGACCGCAACTGATGTTACCTATAACTGCTGTGAAGCAGATGTTGCTATTCTTGCTTAGACGATACAACTTGCTCCGAGGCACAAATCCATAGGATAAAAACTTCCCTTACCTGAAGACCATTATAGATTATACTTTCGTTTCAAACTGACCTAACTCCTATCATGACACACCAAGAATTTGGATAGAAAGGTAAGAGATTTCATAACGCGAAGTCTTTTCTCTGGTGATAATTGTAGCAAGCTTTGAGCATTACCTGGTTCGAGGATAGTGCCGAATTGCTTTGCATAGCGTATTCTGCTATTTGTGCTCTTTTTGTTACTGCTTTGGAGAAGCAATCTATGAATTTCTTCTTCATAGGTCAGCAATGGTGTGCGCTGCTCCTCCTTACAAAGGCGACAAAAAGTTGGAAAATGCGCTATTCGATAGAAGTAAAAACATTCTAGGAAGCTGTTCGCAAAAGGCATCGAGTAAATAGCGAATGCTAGGGCGGCTTTGTTCTAGAAAGTAAATGTAAGTAATGATGAAAGATAATGATCGTTCGCCAAATAATAAGATGGCTTCAAGCTATTTGCCAGCCGCATAGAAGTGAAATTAAAATAATGCCATAATTTCAAAGATTCTGAGTATGGCAAAGGTAATGGTAGGTAAAGCTTCAGATATTGGCGAAGGCAAGATGGCGCATCTTACGGCAGGAGGGAAGGAGATACTGATAGCAAACGTAGGAGGTAAGTACTATGCAACAGGCAACACCTGCAGTCACGCTGGTGCAGAGCTTCATGAAGGCGAACTAAACGGAAAGGAGTTAACATGTCCATGGCACCGCGCCAAGTGGGATGTCACCACGGGCGACCTGATCTGGTTCCCACAAAAGCTGCGGGATCTTGGCAATTATAAGGTGACAATTGAAAATGATAGAATGTATGTAGAGGTATAGCTCGAATTTACAATTTTTTTCTCCCGCCATAATGGCAGGTTTGACTTGCAGTCTTCAATAACCCATCTTGATCAGCAGTATGATCTCTCAAAAGCGTTATTATTATTGCATGCCTAACCTCAGCGAAAAACAAAACAACCCCTTCTTATGCTATAGCTTATTGGGCTTAGTCACATAGTTCTATAATGTTTGATAGATATTATACAGCTTGATTGAGGTGATTGAGGATCCCTGTAGTTTGGTGCTTGCACCGATATTGCTTCCTATACTCTTTAAGTCGATTAAGATGTCACATGTTATATCTTTGCTCATACTAGTATCCTGACCTCACCAGATTTGCAATTTTTCGGACCAACCCGCCTATTGACGATATATATATTTCTATTATGCCCAAAAGTGGCTAGACTTGTACCTGCCCACAGTTGGGCTGATACTAAGCTTAAAACTTACTTTTTATTAGAGTACAAAAAACAAGTGAGATACAATTGGAACTAGGCGACTTCCTATCATCCCTGCCACAGTCAGTGCTGAGCGGGGAGAGTGTTTCACTTACTGATAATGTCATCAGGAAAATATTGGTTTTTGCCAAATTAAAAAAGAGCGACATATTTTGCCACCTTGGATGCGGCGAAGGTAACGCTGTAGCAATTGCAGCCAAAGAATTTGGTGTCAAAAAATCTGTCGGTATAGAGATTGACAAATCTTTAGCTGACAAGGCTGTTAAGAACATTGCCGGTATCAAAAATGCTTACATAATAAATGCAGACATACGCAAGGCCGAAATTTCTGACGCAACAATTTTGCTCTTTTGGTTCAGTGACTCAGACTTTGTCGACGCTCTAACAAAACGATTTAGCAAAGAGTTGAAGGATGGTTCAAGAGTAATAACTATATGGGCCCCCCTTGGTATGACGCTTCCAGACAAAGTGGAGTTCCCATTCTTTGTTAATAAAAAACCATTCAGACATGCAAAGTCTATACAACAGCAGATAAAGTCGATTTATGGCACCGATTGCATAGACTTTACTGCATCATGGCTCCTTGCACAAAAATATATTGATGCGCTTGAAGTCACACCGAATGAGTATAGGCGGTTTGTAAACATATTGCAGAGCATGGTGATATGGATAAACGCTTGGAACATGAATGTTGCATGTGAAGATGAAGTTCCACCGCCAGTACAGACATACGTTGGAATACTCAAAACATTCTTTAACATAGATATGTCTAGCATGATAACAAAAAAGCAAAATAACCAGTCGGCAGTATAATATTATTATTATTATTATTATTATCATTGTATTTGGAATTATAATTTTCCTTAGGAACTTTTGCTCTGCACCCCACTATGTGAAGATTCCTACATATGGGCCAGCATTAATAATTGAAAAAATGTAATGTATGTTAAGGTACTGAATTAAAACTTGGACTGTATTAAATATGGGAACAAACAAGAAGAACAAAAGGATATTGAGTTCAGATGCTAAAGCATCATTTTCTTTGATTATTGCTAGAATTGTATATGGGATAAATTGGTTTAACGTATCCGCCATATTCCCCCTTATTGCATTAGAATTTAACGAGGATGTCTCTCTACTTGGTTCTATATCTGCAGCATTTTTCATGGGTGTAGGCTTATTTCAAATTCCTGCAGGCATCTTTGCAGCAAAATACAATCCACGTATTTCTGCCATTATTGGAATAACAGTATCTTCAACGGCTGCTCTTCTTTGTGGGTTAGTATTGTCATCGTCAGAACTAATTTGGTTACGGTTCATAATAGGATTTGGAATGGCTTTCTTCTTTAGCTCAGCTGTAGTGCTTATTGCAAGACTTGGCAAGGGAGGATTTCCTGGCTTCTCCATAGGCCTTATGAACTCTGCCCATTCAATGGGCGGAATTATCGGTATATTCGGATGGATAATTATTGCGCAAATAGTTGGGTGGAGGGGCAGCCTTATGCTGAGCGGTGTATTAGGTCTTGTTACTGCATTGTTAATGCT
Source organism: Nitrososphaera sp. (assembly GCA_035562555.1). GTDB lineage: Archaea > Thermoproteota > Nitrososphaeria > Nitrososphaerales > Nitrososphaeraceae > Nitrososphaera. Next base: position 4,272 of record DATMWK010000091.1, read on the forward strand.
TATGATAATTCCAAGAAGCAATATAAGTCTAGGATATGATGCTAAGATGGTGGGCAATAACGCTGCCCAACCCGCAAGAAAGGCAGAAAAAGTGAAAATTTCAGATGCTTTAAAAATATTATCAAACCGTACTTTAGTCTATCTTGGTATTATTCTCATCGGTATCCAAGGAGCTTGGGCAATAGAACTAACATTCATCGTAATATATATAGAAGAGCTCGGCTTCTCTGCAGAGCTTGCGGGGATCATTGCAAGCCTGCCTTTAATTTTTTCCATTATTTCTGCACCATTAATTGGAGGATTTTATGACAAAGTAAGAGATACAAGAACAATCTTGCTTATTTGTGGAGTCGGAGCCAGCATGGCCATGGTCGGACTATCCCTTGGTAACCTGTACTTTACCATTACCTCAGTTATCCTCACAGGATTTTTCTCAGGTGGTGCATTCACTGTGGTTTATGAGAAAGCGCGAACACTTTTGATTGAGGGCATACCAGAACATGGAAATAATACAACAACAACCACATTGGCGGCCAATGTAAGAAATATCCGTAATAAGAAGGATGATCTTGTCAATTATTCTTCTTATTATGATACACTAAAGGTTGCTTGGGTTAACGGGCTATCACTCGTTGGTGTATTGTGGACACCTATAGTCTTCTCTTACGTTGCAGAGGAAAATAGCTATGAGACGGCTTGGATATTGTCTGCACTTGTAACGGCATCATTCATACTAGTTCCAATATCAAAGTTGTCGAAATAAGAAAGCAAAAGATTCTCCTTATAGCAAATTCCTTAAGAAGCCCTAGGTTATCCTCCATATTATAGGCGTATTGTCTCTATTGTTCAACGTTACCACTATCAGTCACTTATGGTAGTATTTTTGATTGTTAGTATTCACGATTGTTGTTATTTTTTTGATAATAATGTATCAGCACAGGTTTTTTGTAGCCTCACAAAATAATTGATTATTAGCTGCCCTCCCTAATTTGTTATTCCATGCAGGAAGGTAATTTACCATTATGCTTACTACGATATTCGTTTAGGAGCTGTTCTTTCACTTTATCAGCTGATTCTATCATAGCATAACTGAACCTTTTTGCGTTACTCACGCAAGGATCTGACATACATTCAACCAAAGATTCTCTAAGGTTTTCACTACTCCCAATAAATAAGATCTTCATTCCTGCATGTATCTTGTAAACTCCTTCTGATTCTGCAATATTAGCGATATTGTCTCTATCAAAATCAAGCCATTGGGACCAGTCTAGTGCTTCTGTTCTTTCATCATTCACAACTTTGGATTGTACGTGTTCTTCTTTAAGTATTGCTGGTTGTATCAGAGAGATATATATACACAAGTTTTATGCCCGAAGATTGCAAAAGTCTGCAGGCCTTGCTTCCGACAGATCCCAGGATACCATTTTTACGGATTTGGAACTTGTCGTTCTTTGTCTGTACATCAACTGGCATAATTTTCTTTAAAGCTAGCACAGCAATGTTTTTTCTACTACGATATTCTCCTCTTTTTTTGAACAAAAATTCTAATTGCTGCTGTATAAAAATCAAAAACGCACCAAAGGCGTAAATCATCCAGTGAAATATCTCAAGCAGAGAAACCCAAACAATTATCAACGGAACCCTCATGGCTATTGCACTCAAAATGCCAACCGACAAGATCTTTTGTTGGTATCGATGTGGGATAGTCAACGACGTAAAAATCAGCAAAAAGACAAAAACATATTATCAGCGCTAGGTGTCTTTTCAAGAGTATAGCCTGTAACGTATTCAAGCATCTTTCCATAGCTCATACTGCAGTAGATTTTTTTACACCAGCAAAGACAAAGCCAAGAGAAATCCAGACGATGGTCCAAGCTAAGGCATCATTGGTCATTAGTTGAACGAGCTTTCTTTGCATCAGTTACTGCTTTTTTGGTTAGGTTCTTTTTTGCAAGCGTTTTCTTTTTATCGTTCCTATAATGTCAAGATCTATGGCTAGAGCTACACCAGCAAAGACGCTAAACAGTATCCACATTAAGATGAGTTGCAGTTGCAGTGAATTGAATACGATTTCTTGCTGCAATGTTTATTCTTTCTCTGCCTGGAAAAAAACACATGCATGTAAACCATTGTAGAGCCATATATGCGCACCCTAGAATCCTTAGTGTGGCATGTCAATACCACGTGACCTGCTGATATGTTCTGTCCATTTCACCGTCAGGACCCGAATTCTTTTAAACTTTGACAGCAAGAAGAAATTGAAAACTTGCATATCCATTCTTTTAGCTTAATGTGGAACATGGCCATGAATGAACTAACTAGCTAACTTTTGATTTGATATTCTGATGATTGGTAGAAAGAAGAGGAACGATATAAGATTCAGTACAGTAATTACAAGTAAGTCTTATTAGAAGCAAACACCTATTCTCTACTTGGTAATGAAGCCTGACGTGGTCTCGCTAAGGGTACTTACTGCTTACGCACGTGATATAGGCCGTGGAGTAGTGCGTATAGATGGTCATTCTATGGATATAATAGGCGTTGCGAATGGGGAGATGGTCGAAATTATCGGCAAGAAAGATGGGATGGATGCAAGATGTTATCGGCTCTTGCCCTCAGATGAAGATCAAGGCATCACAAGGATTGACCCTGCTTTGAGGAAGATGATAGGTGTTACTATTGACGACACCGTCACAATCAGAAAAATGGCAGATGCTGACGCATCAGCTGTGAAACCCTCAAGCATAGAGCCTGAGGAAGCGAAAGCATCAGTGGTTCCATCCTCTGAATCCATTGATACTGGGGAACCGAGTTTGGAAGACAATGTACCAACAGCAGCTATAGCCCCTTCTATTACCGCAATGTTTGTTCTGTCAGGCTCATGCATAGACTTTGATAAGCAGAGACCCAAAATAATGCAGTTCATAACTACGCTCGAATCTGCAACGCGGAGCAAAAGCAAAAGCAAATGCTATTCTGACGGCAAGAAGGCCTTAGGATGGGATTTCTTTCTTCTTGAGATGGATGAAATATTAGTGGACAAATTGCGTGACATATATCCAGAGATTGAGAAGCAAGAGGCTTCGAGCATGGAAGAACGCTTCGCACTTTGGATGAACAAGCAACTAAAGAAGATGGCTAACGTAGATTTTCATCTAAAGTTGAGCGATGTTCCCCACGAAAAAACCAAGGGATTTAGATTAAACCCTGAACACTTTAGAGATGAAACCGACTTGGAAGATCTGCGCTGATTGTGAGCTATATGGGGAATGGGGTGCAGCAAATCTATGCAGGGAAGGAGACTTGGTGAAAATATATTATATTATCATCACTTAAATGACACGGAGGATATAACCCAATGGATTTTACTCATCGCTGGCTTTTGATGCTGGCAATCGCTACTGGACTATTTGCTATTTCGCTACTCCTCCTACGAGTCAATATTCGGACACTCGCTATCCTTCTTGGCATTGGATTGCCCCTTGTTACACTTTGGCTGTACATGGATGCCAAGTATTTTAGTGCGCAACGAAAAAATATTTCACCGAAACAGGCTTGTGTATGTCCTGTCTGCAAACACCGGGATGCAAGAATGTGTTTTGAGGAGAAATGTTCATGCTGCCTGATTAAAAACGATGAAAAAGTGATAGGGCATTCAAGCAGTCCATTGCAGTAGAGAAGGGAATAAAAAATAAGGCTGGTCTTGCCTTGCCCTAGTCTGCTGTCGTTTTACCGAGGTGCTTGTGTTGAATTCCCTGCTGACGCTGTCGTCGTTGTTGGTGTTGAAGTAGAGGTGACATTAGAACCCTGTTCTGCCGTTCCAGCTCCTGGAGCAGTGCCTTCCCTTGCTGAGGGGATCTCTATGAATGGCGTTGCTCCTTCACCGCCGGCTGTTACAAGGGGCAATACGCCATCCCACTTTTGAGTCTTGAGCCATTCTAGATACTGCGGATTTTCCGTCAGCTGCGCCTTAACTATTTGTATCGCCTGCGCTTCTCCTTGTGCCTGCAGTACAGCGGCTTGCCTTACTCCTTCTGCCTGCTCGATATTGGCTTGCTGCTCTCCGACCGCTCTTGCTTTTGCTTGCTGCGCCTCTATTTCGATTCTCCTAAGGTCGTTGTTAGCCTGAAGCGCTCTCTGTTCGGCTTCTACTTTTGATTCAACTGCTCTTCTAAACTGGTCTGAGAACTGGAATTCTGTGATCGATATTGTCTCTACTTCGACGTTGTAAGCCGCTAACCTTTGCTTTATCTGGTTTTCAATTTCACTCTTTACAGTCTCTCTATTTGTAATCAGATTCTCTGCGTTAAATCTAGCTGTTACCTGCTTTACGGATTCCTGTATTGCAGGTGCAATGACTCTGTTAGCGTAATCAAAACCAAGCTGCTGGAACAGGACTTGAGCAGTACTCGGGTCTACATGATAGTTAAGTGCGACCTGCGTTTCTACATCCTGCAGGTCCCTCGACGCCGAAGCTGCGTTTTCAACTGTTTTTTGTGTTCTAACCTCGAGCTGGACTACGTCGTCTCTAAACGGCACTACAAAGTGAATTCCTTCGCTCAGAGCTGCAGAGGTATCAACAGCACCAAACTTTAGTAGAACTCCTCTGTGACCAGCTTCCACAATCTTGATGCTGGAAGCTAGTACTACTATAACCATAATGAAAGCTATGATAACCGGTATTACGATTCTCATTGAAGATCTAGAGATTAATCCTGATCCTTCTCTTCTATAGTCTTCAAGCGGCTCTCCTTCACGGGTCATTTTTTGATATCGTCCAGGGCCTCGCCTGAAGGCACGTCCTCTAAATTTTCGTCTATATACAACAAAACCTATGATTCCAATGATAATCACTACAAAAGCAATCGTGATTATAGTGCCAGCTTCCACCATTGCCTCAGGGGTCTCCCTTTCTCAAATCCGAACTTGCGTACATTCCTTTGTTTTGCACGTACAAATTAATACAATATGACAATATGAATTTTTATCAATGACATATACACACTAAAGTTGAGCAAGAAAAAGACTATATGAAATCTATAGAGCATATAGTTGGGCTTGTGGGCTGTCACAGGGTGTGAAGTCTCTTGGTTTGGGGGTCCTATTGATTCTACTACAAGGTTGCAAAACTTTTTAGCACTAGTGTTTTTCCATCTTTTGACCCGGTATTGCTTTCCTCCTGATGCAATGTGACAGCTCGTTTTTCCACTAAATAAACACCCTCCAACTGTTCTAAGCGTTAGAATCAGGACTGCAAAAATGTTAGTTCCATTACTTTACCTTTGCAAACTATCTGTATATTTCCATCCGTTTATGGATGCTAGTGTTTTGTAGATGGCAACATCGATACAACCTAATTGATACAAGTTTTTTAATATCCTTTAGATAATGCATCCTGCAAATACTGCCTTCTGCTCAGAATCCTACTTTCTTCAGTTTTGATCCGCAATTAGGGCATGAGGTCTGATTGTGCTTTGTTCCGCAGTTTATACAATAGTAATTTATGCCCCTTTGAGAGCCAAACATGTCGCCAAAGTACGAAGAACCACGAAAGGAACCTCGACCTGCCTTTCGAAGTTGTCTTCTTCTCCTGAAAAGTCCAAGCCCTATTACAGCAAAAACTATCACTATGAGAGAATAAGGGAATGGCAATAGCCTTGAAACGATAAATGCTATCCCAAAGTAGATGCCGATCCACATCAATGTTTCAATCATAAACCGTCTTGTATTATCGTCCACTTTTGCAAATCAACACCATATGATAGTAATTATTGTATTAAAAGTAATATGAATAGTCCAACTCTTAATTTCATCGCAGTAGGACATAACTATCGACATATGAAAGTACAAACCATGAAGCGCATAAAACAAGGCCGGCTCTAATGCTCTTCGTGTGCGAATATACACCCAATATTGACTTGGTGGCCTTGTAATTTGTACTCGCAGCAACATAATACACACTGCGGTGTGTGTGTAGAGTCCTAAAAACTCAAACAGAACCTTGGAAGGGTTGTGCCAGCGAAACTTCAGTGATCCATTCACACTTTATATTGGCCTTAGCATGATGTTTCTCTACTGCATCAATATCAGGAGCCTCTAACAAGCAAAAACAAATCTTTGCATCCATGTTGTATAGTAGGTTAACATGACGAACACCAAATTCATCTGTAGGGGATGCACATAATTCCTTCAGATTTGCCTCACTGAAGGGTACTTTGTGAACATCCATGAATACTGGCATTTATGACATTATTTTTGTGGGACGTATATAAGATTTCGCGGTACTTCAATCAGGGTTTTAATACCAAATTTTTGCTTTGTCATCGCCTATTGTTAGCTGTTGATGTTTTCTTTATATCTATGATTATGGTAGTAACGCTGGACTCGATATTGGAAGAGTTTGATGATTTTCAATTAATAATCGTGAAGAAATCCTCAAAGAGTTCAAGACATTCTAATCTTCTAAAAGATGCTAGAGATACGATAGATTGCTATTTGGGCCAGGATTCAAAGTCAGGATCGGTACTTTCTAATTCTTTATTTGAGTTTATTCGAACTGCTGACAAGAAAAAAAAGATTAGAGTGAGACTTATCACCATGATTGACTCGGAAAATATAGAGTCAGTCAAGGAGCTGGCAAGGCAATTCAGTGTATACCACACGGATGCATCCGGAGGAGATTTTTGCATTGTCGACGGAGCCATATATTTTTATGATATAGAACAACATTCCAATCCTAAGAGGGCTGGATATCATAGACAACTCTATTCTAAAAATGTCTCGTTTGTCAAGTTACAGCAGAAGCTGTTTGAGAACCTGTTAAATCATGCTACCCCGGCTCGTGACAAGATCAAAGAAGTAGAACATGGTATTCAAAGAGAATATATCAAGACTATCCAACATCCGCCTTCAATATTGCAACTACTAAGAGAGCGCATCGACACAGCGGGATTTGATATCTTCGCGCTTTTCGCAACCATGAATTCGTTCTATAGAGCTGAACGTGATGGAATTATAGACTTACTTGGAACAGCAACAAGTCGAGGGATAAATGTTAGAGTTTTGATTAAAATTGATGATGAAACAATGAAGGATATCTCCAAAGACTTGATAAAGAAAAAGCATGACCTTATCAATGTAAATTTTATCCGCCAATCTCTAAGAAGCAAAATCACGACCTTCATATTCGATCAATCCTTCTCTTTGACTATAGAGGTGAAGGATGATAGCAAGAACAATTTTTCAGAAGCGACTGGTTTGGCTATTTATTCTAATAGCGAATCAACAGTATTTACTGATTACTCAATATTTGAGAACCTCTGGATACAAGCTGAGCTCGAAAGACAAAATACCGTGAGGCATGCCTATTTTAAGATGTTTAAGGGACAGAAACTGAGAGATGAAATATACAAACGGGATTGGACAATGGAGGAAAAATAATGGCAATCAGTCTTTATCCGTGAGTGTAGATTTCTAAACTTGACGTATCTTTTTCTTCAACAATGATAATTGCTTTTGTAGGATTCATTCCCATACACTTATGCCAAGGGATATGAGAAATGACCTAACACACCTCTAGTAATCAAGGTTTGAAACTAAGAAAATGCATATAGATATATGCCACTTTAGGAGGGAAGCGGCAATTCTGCAATGTCTAGCAGTAGAAAACCTGCGAAGAACAAGTACTTGGTAAGAGCATGTAGCACATTTCTACAAAACTGGTAAGCAATCACGGCGAAGAATAAGCCGTGAGGTATAGAAATATTCTTATGATCAAAATTATTCTTTATTACATGCCCACATACCATAATCCACTGTCGCATATGTATTGTCAAAAATGCGACAGAAGGTATCCAATGTCTTTTACGAAATGCACAATATGTAATGGAAAATTAGTTGGAAGTGAGTATATCGAATAGTGACTGAAAAGCTTGTCCTAGGTTCTCATTAGGATATTTCTCTTTGAGTTAGAGAAATCTCATTTTATGAGCTGGGATAAACGTGGTTTACTTAGAATCGGCTCAATATCTGTCACCCAATCTCGTCGTATATTAGATCAAACTCTTGTTCGATCAGCCAAGCGAGCGCTATTATGTCAAGATGACATTTTAGTTATATTTAATACTTCAATTAAGGGTCCGGATGATGTCTATGTCTAGTTTCTATTTTAACCAGTACGTTGCTGCAGCAGTCTACACTTGATCACAGATTTGGCATCTAAAAGCAGGCTATAGAACTCTGGATTATATCAACACTTTCAGTAAGCATATGAGGAAATATTATGGTAAAAACTCGTAGCTATATCTGAGTGCAAAACTTTAAACGTCACTCTGGACGATATTTCTCGACCTATGATTTCATGTTCAATTAAATTCGACAGCTACTCGGCTTACTCTAAATACACCAATTTGTCGGCGGTAAAAGAAGCAAAGACATCGATAATACTGCTTTGTAACCTTTAAAAGCACACCCTTAGAAATCTTTGACTACTATGAAGAATGAATTTCCTTATTGAATAGAAATGAACAAGAACATTAAGTATCTCTTTATAGCTCTCATACTCGTTGTAATTGTTCTACCTCCATTAAATCCTCTCATGTCCCCGGGTCAGCTAATTATGGCAGACCCTAACTCTAACTTACAGACAAAGGATGGAACAAGTACCCCTTTTACAACAATACAGGACTTACAATTTGTAGATAATGAAACAAAGATTATGGGAGCATATATTCCAGATACACTTCGTTTAGAAGATATGAATGGAATTGACCAAATACATGCCATAGCAAAATTTCTTGAGCAGGGCTTTAACGAATATTATTTTATTATGGACAACTTCTGGGACCTTGAGGAATTACAATCAACAGAAAGGCTCCTTGATGCTGCAGACAATACAGAATTAAAAATAGTCATTATTCTTTTACCTCCATCAGAAGGCGGTCCGAGGAGCAGCTATGACTGGAAAGGATGGATAAATTACTTCAATCATCTAAAGACTAGACACCCTTCCTCATTTAGTGGATTTACCATAGATGACTTTAACTGGATCAGTACAAGAAATGACACAAAGTTTTGGAGAAACATCGATTTCATGTTAGATTCTAATCTTGCTGACGCTCTAAAAGCAAAGAGAAGCGATGTGAAATTTTGTCCTGTAATCTATTTTGAAGGTCTAAAAACTGACGTAGTAGCCTCTGAATATGGCCAGTATATAGATGCAGTGATTTTGGTAAGTGCAAGCTATTACAATGTTTCCAACCTCGAAACAAGTCTATATGTGTATGACTTGATATTCCAGGACAAACCTACCCGATACATAGTCTATCCTACAATAACGTACAATTATACAAGACAAGGTTATGATCCTCCCTCCGATAGGTTAGTGATGGCGACACTTTCGATAGCAACACGAATGGTGGATGGAATAATAATATGGCACAAGATTGACGGCCATTTAGTTCAAGATTACCTTCATAATATAGATAATCCAAATTATTTCCATGAGTTACAGATGATGGAAGAGAAGCAGATAGCACATGAAAAATCGCAAAGAGTATGTGCCAACTGTGTATACTAGTATAATTGACTAATAACAGATAATCGCACACCCTTTTTTTCTCAAGTCAAGCCCTGCTACTCACGCATAGTTTTAAGATTCCTATGACAGCATCATATGCAACTATGACTAGTGCCTTTTGGCATGAGAATTACAGAAAAAGCGACCCCAATACCTGGTGTTTGTATCTAACATCAATCCAAAAACTAGTCAAGATAATACCATAGCAATGAGGCATACACGATATTCTGTTTATCCAATCTTTTTATATATTCCATTTTGATCTCCGGAATTGAAGCACTAGCATCTTTGCATTGCACAAAACGCTTGACCAACTTCCTAGGCTTCACAAACTACAGCATGATATTGATGTAAAAAGATACAATGGACTAGCTATTATCATGATTCTCCCAAAAGTATGAAAAATTTCGAAAGGAACCAAATAAGGGAGGGGGCATTTATCTGTAGAATATTCCTCATTAAGTATACATATAGTGATGACGACAACCGTAAAATAAAAATATTAATTTCCTCTACATGTAGCAGGTTCTATACTCTAATGGACTCCTCATCGGATACTCCACCTACAATCTTTGAAGAATTTTGTCAGTTAGTATTGGACCTGGATGAATCTATTAGATTTGTAGGCATTGCAACCTTAAGTGGAGCCGTATTAGCCATGAAGTACCGAACCAATTTGGTACCCCTATTGACTCGGGAGGAAACATCGTCATCTATTAAACATTCAGTTTGGAGGATGGAAAGCAGACGAGCTCTAGAAGAAAAACTGGGCAAAACTCTCTATGTAGTTGCAACCTATGAAAAATTAAAGCGAGCAACGATTCCTGTAGGGCAAGATGGCCAATCTCTTTTAATCATATCTTTTGATAATGACTCTGACGCGGAATCAATAATTCGGAATAAGATTTTGACAACTATTAAGCCGTATGGTACTATTAGTCGTCAACAGAGTTAGTTAAAAAGCGACGAGAAGCACTCACTAAAAGATGTAGGTATATCTGCTTGGTATTCAGAACGGAACTATATTAGAATCAAGAATTGAACTATTTCAAATAAGACCTAATTCATATCACTTTCTATATTGCTGTCAATATCATAATTTTCTTGCAAGCACATGTTTTTCGCCGTTATCATATGTTTTTTCAAATTCTATGTTGAAATTGTTCGACCTGAGCAATTCCATCGTAGGACCATAAGTGTCTTTGCCATGTACTTCTACAAGAATCGAGATACGTCTGTTCGTAGACAATATCTCTTTGGCTCCTCTAAGTACCTCATATTCTGCTCCTTCTACATCAATTTTGATCCAGTTCACTTCATTTATTCCTCTAGTCTTCAATAAATTATCAAGCGTGTCTGCTTCTACCTCAATGTACCTGCGTTCGATCTCTTTGCTATATTTTGAAGTAAGGTAATTTGTCATAAGACTGTGATGCATAGTATAGCCTAGATCCTCATCTGGCAGGTATAGTTTTAGTCTATCTTTCTTCGAATACACCGCCCAATTCAATGCATTTACATTTTTTAGTTTGTTTAATCTTAAATTATGTTGCAATATCCTAAAATTATAAGGATGGGCTTCAACAGCAATTACTCTTCCGGACGCTCCGACAGATTTTGAACTTGTTATCGTATATCGACCCATATGTGCCCCAATATCTACAACCGTATCGCCTTCTCTGGGGCGAAACAGTCCTATTATTTCCTCTTCATGTTTGGTCATAACTATGAAGTCCTCCTTATTGAGCGGACAATGTATGCTATAATCATGACTAGGCACATGTATCTCCAAAAGCAAAGTCTTGTCTACTCCAAGAATCTTGGCTGAGGAATACAGAAAATCTTTGAAATTGATATTTCGTTTTAGGAATATCCTATCCCTTATTTTTCTGCCTAGGATCAACCTTAGAAAAACTCGTATTCCTAAGTAAGTACTCTTCAACAGACTAAATACAAATTTATCAAAGACTCGGGCTCCTTTTACCTCTCTTAACCACCATTTGTTGCTTCCAGCATATTCTAGATATGAAGAAGTATAATCATTTATCATCTAACTATCATTATTACTTTTGCAATACCCCTTAAGAGAGTTCCCCAGAGGGAACTGACAATTATATTAAGACACATAAATAGAATTAAAGGTAATAGGTCAGTATCTAAATATATCAAACAAACTTCTGGCTTCATCAGAAACCGATAATACTGCTGGATAAAGAAATTAAAAACAGGAGGAGCATTATGCAATATGTCACGGCTGGAACAGACATTACAAAATAAATAATCTTGCTATTACTAACCTAACTTATTACATGCGCATTTTAAGCAGACTCTCAGAGCGGCCTTAAAATGATAAGAGTCATGTATGCCTCATAATAAAAAAAGTAAGGAGAGAAAAATATTTCTCCCTTTTTTTCCGCTGTTAGCTCTTCTCCTTAGACATTACATACATATACGAATAAGCATTTAGAAACTTCTTCGGGTACTGCTGTTGATCCCTGTGCTTGGCCTGGTTGTATCTCTCTTACGGATAAATCCTTAAAATCAAAATCTGAATTGTCCACTCTAAAGCCCCCGCGAGTACCGTCCTCTATTATGTCGTCGTCGGACCTATCACAATCGCTACCTGAAACCTCCCAGTCGCCATCGTCTATATACTCTGTAGCTTTCTTCCATTGGTTTTGCTCATCTCCGTCATCAACCCACAGCTCTAATTTGACATCATCCTTGTCCAGGTCATACACTATCAACTTGACGCCTACCCATCTACCGTCGAGATTGCCTATTACGTTTTCTTTTACTGCAGTCCTGTCTGAATACCCACCATGATGGAATAACTTTTTCTTGAAAAAGGCATCCCCTTCAGCGCTAATCATCCCGTAGTAACCATAAGCACCACATCCACCGTCATCATTGTAGGTTGGACCCTGCCTCGCTATTAAAGTGAATTGGTCATCTCCCTGCTCTAGCTTAAAGTAACCTGTCATTTCCACATTCTTCCAATGGCCGTTTGGAGAATCAGCATGAAGCCTTACGCCGTGTCTTTCCGAGCCAGTTTCTGCATCCAATTCAAATGCACCAGGATCTTCCTCTTCCAAGTCTATGTGTTCATGTGAAGTCATCAAAAAATTGTCGTCATCTTGTGGCTCTTGATTGTTTAGAAACCAGACAGGACCATTATCTGCTGTAGCATAAAGTTCTTTTATTCCAAATTTGTCTGGGACTGCAACGACTTTCTGCGGGAGCATGGTTAGCGACAAAAAAACAAACATTGCTACCATCCCGACCAAAAGTAGGTTCTTAGAGAACTCTAGATTTCTTATCCTTGATCGCATCGAACCGCACACATGATAGCAGATTTTTTATTTCTTGTGGAAGCTTTTTCTGTGTCCTATGATATAGTTTGAAGATAAATAACAACAGCATAATGATTAGTTTCATAAATTTCCTTCTTTTTGTTGATAGCTATTTGTCTAGTTTGGGCACATTGCACAAGATGACACCACTTTTTGATATCATATTGTCGACACTTCCTTCTTTTCTATGTTGTAGCGCTCCATACGAAAGAAGAAGCAATTTTCTTTGAAGCATTCCCACAAATGGGCTTTGGAAAAAGAATTTTATTGATAGTCTCAGCGTTCCTTTATCTAACGCTAAACCATTTAAATAATGCAAGAGTACCAACGAAGAGCAAGGTGGCAAATGAAGTATTCTATATTAGTTGATGTTGTAGGTCTAGAAGAAAAGCAGTTAGACTCAGGCCTATTGCCAAATGTTGCCAAAATTGCTGAAAAGGGGGAGGTAGCAAAACTTGAGCCTACATTTCCTGCTGTTACATCAACTATTCAGGCCAGTGTCTTATCTGGCAAGTATCCAAGAGAGCACGGTATAATATCCAATGGATTGTATGATAGGAACACGTACAATGTATCATTCTGGGAGCAATCCAGCTCACTTGTGCAAAGTCAAAGAATATGGGACACAGTCAAGAAAAGTAACGGAAACAAAACTGCTGTGCTCTTTTGGCAAAACACAATGTATGCTAATTCAGATATTGTAGTAACTCCGCGGCCAATACACTTAGATGATAAAATGGTAATGTGGTGCTATTCAAAGCCAGTCGGCTACTATGAAAAATTGAAGGAGAAGTTGGGTGAATTCAACCTTGCAAGCTATTGGGGACCGCTTGCATCACCCAAGTCAAGCGAATGGATCACAAATGCTGCCGAATATACTCTGGAAAGTGAGAGGCCTAATTTTCTTTTTGTATACATTCCACATGCAGATTATTCTGCACAGCGCTTTGGTAAGGGAGCAGTCCAGGTGAGAGATGATCTAAAAAAGGCTGATGAATTAGTTGGGCGACTTGTACAAAAGGTAATCGATCTTGGGATACGAGAGGAAACGCAGTTTATTATACTGTCTGAATATGCATTTAATGATGTCACTGGTGCAGTACCGCTCAACCTTGTGCTTCGGGACGCTGATCTACTTTCTATCCGTACGATTCAGGAAAAGGAATACCTTGATTTAGAATATACCAAGGCGTTTGCGATGGTTGACCACCAGGTGGCTCATATTTATGTCAAAAATGGTTACGAAAAAGAGACCAGAAAGGTATTAGAGAACACCAACGGAGTAGAGACGATTTTGAATAGCAGCAGTAAGAAAGAGCTGGCAATAGATCATGAGCGAAGCGGCGAGCTTATCGCCATCTCTACAAGAGACCGGTGGTTCAGCTATTACTGGTGGCATGACGAAAGCAGGGCACCAGATTATGCTCGCAAAGTGGATATACACAGAAAGCCAGGGTATGATCCTGTAGAGTTGTTTATTGATCACAAGACAAAGTCTATACCACTTGACGCCAGCTTGATCAAAGGATCACACGGGAGGCCACCTGACCTACACGCAGGCGAAGGACTTGCATTATATGCTTCAAGCAAAAGGCATGGCATAATAGCTGAATCAGGGACAGCAAGATCCGTGGACATTCCGAAATGTCTTCTTGATGCGCAATGAAGTACGCAATCACGCTTGCTTCATTTAGAAAAATAGAGCCAATTGAGGATACATTGGCTGTGCTAACAAAACAGGGTTACGATGCAATTGAAATATTTGGAGAGCCCACTGAAGTTGATACAAACAAGTTGCTAGACTCACTAAAATCCTACAGCTTACCTGTTTGTGGCGTAACGGGCATGTGGGGTTCTATCAGTAGGAATGGTTGGAAGCGCAGACTTCTAAGCAATGATCCTTCACTAGTAGATGCCTCAGAACAATATGTTATTGATTGTCTTAAGTTATGCAATACTCTGGGAGGTCATGAGATGAACATTTGTCTCTTTGCTGATGATATAAAGGGGGTTGACAAGACACACAGCATAATTTCTGCAAATGAAAAGGAGCTTTTTGCAGCAAAAGCAGTACCAATAATGAAGAGCCTATGCAAAAGTGCAGTAGACTACGGCGTACAGCTATTGCTTGAGCCTCTCAACCGCTACAGTACTCCAT
>DATMWK010000092.1:0-3136 GCA_035562555.1 Nitrososphaera sp.
AAAGTTCGCCACTCTGACAATGTCCTGTGGCTCAACTTGTATCTTTATCCGAAGTGGTTTGATAAAAACTACTTTGACTAAGTCACCAAACTCTCTCTTTATCTGCTCCACAAGCCCTTTTTCGAAAGGTGGAGGCTCAGGTTGTGTTTTCGCAGTTGAAGCTGCGGTGCTTGGCTTAGCAGCAGCAGCAGCAGCATTAGTAGTAGGCGCAGCAGCCGCCGATGGTTTAGCCGAAGGCGGTGAAGTCTTGGCCGGAACCTGCTTTGGTTCAGTGGATGGTGGTGCTGGTTGTTGTTGTTTTGTGGTATCATCATTAGTAGAGGTAGAATCCTTTGGTTGGCTATTCGCTGCCACCTTGTTCAGCTCTTCTTTGCTGTTGGTGCTCATGTTGCTATCTTATCTTTGATCTTTTGATCTTTTCTTGTAGCAGCATGGTGCCTTGAATAAGTGTTTCAGGTCTTGGAGGACAGCCAGGGACATACACGTCTACTGGAACAATGCTATCTACACCCGGCAGCACATTATAAGAGTCAATGTAAAGCCCGCCTGTAATTGCGCAAGCACCCATTGCGATCACGTATTTTGGCTCAGGCATCTGATCGTAGACCATCCTCAACCGAGGAGCCATCTTCCTTGTAACCGTCCCCTGCACTACGATAAGATCGCACTGGCGCAGTGAGCCAAACGCTTCAATAATTCCAAATCTTTCGACATCATATCTTGGGCCTGATGCCGCTCCAAACTCGACACTACAGCATGCAGTTTCAAGGTGGACTGGCCATAGCGACCATATTCTACCCCAGTTGATGGCATAGCCAAGTGGTGCATCAAGTGCTTTCACTAGCACGTCGCTGAGCTTGCTTACTAGCACGTTAAAGTTTTTTGTGGGGCTCACAAGTTCTTTTTTCATTATTTATGCCGGTCCTCCTCGTTATTTTTTCCACAACTTAGATATATAATGCTTGTTAGCGATGTCACCAGATCCCTTTTCTCCCTGAAAGATATAGTGCATATCCCATGGCGGCAAACATAATTGCGAGAAATCCAATTATCGGAAGGGTAGCGGCACGAGGGATATTGAATAGTGCAGTTCCCCAGGCATACAAGAATATAGTCATTACATCAAATACAACAAACATCAAGATGTAAGCGTAATACTGCATCATGAAATGCGACCTACCCTCTCCTGTGGGCATCTGGCCGCACTCCATCGGTAGGAACTTTACTGGGTTATACCTGCGTCTTGGTGATATAAGACGTGATAATATCAAAGCAGGGACAGAAGCTAATAGACCGAAACCGAGCATGTAGAAAATTGGAGTAAAGTCTGCGGCGGTTTCTCCAGCCAAGACATGACTTGCTTTCTTTGTAAGATATAAAAACCTTACATCTAGGTAGGTTGAAAACTTATTGTAAAATGAAAAAGCAATGGTTCCTTGAATTTTGATTTTATGTGATCTTGTCATATCGCATTATGCAGAACATTAATGAAGAGTTTTTGAAACATGTGATATTCAGAATGCTCGATCACCCTGTCTCTATAACTAAGAAATTACTTCGACAAAGTATGCCAAAACTTCCTAAAGCCTGGTTATAGTATTATGTGTACAGTTATTTCGATAACGTAGTTCCTGAGAGGAAGAAGAGAGAGTGTGTACGCATGTCCTCTGAATTAATAACTTCTTATTGTTATCCTTCCGCCTTGAATTTTTGAAATAAGATCTCACACGGTACTATTGTATAACTTTCCATGTAAAAGTCCTTTCACAGAATTATCCTTATTTCCATCATGGTGTATCTGAGACGAATAACTCTCGATTACTTCTGCTTACGTGAAGATTCATCCTCACCTGAAGAGTCTAGATATTCGTCTGAAGATACCTCAAGATCGTCTTTGTCTTCTTCTTGCCCGGTCATAAGTCTAGAAATCCTTTTCTTTCTTGACCTGCGTCTCATTACTATCACAATAACAACAGCGGCTGCCACTATAGTCAAGAAAATGAACACGACCGGAAGAACAGAATTGGTTGTGCCGCTTTCATCAGCAGCAGTAGATGAGCCAAAGCCAAGGAACCCTTGGTTAGGAGCTGCTTCTTGCTGCTGCGGTGGGCTATAGGAGACTGTTCTATTTAGAATTACTTGGTGGGTATTTCTCTGCTCGTCACTATAAGTAATTCTGAGTGAAACTGGATAATTTCCGGCTGCAAGGCTGCTGCTCTTACTGCCGCTGCTGCCGTTATCGTCATTGGTGCCGCCAGTTGCCAGAGGAATACTAAATGGCAGCGGAGAGTTATCTTCGAGATCCCCTAGGTATTGTGGTGTGTCTGTTAATGGCACTAGGCTGCTTTGATTTGTTGATGTAGGATTACTTTGAATCTCAATTGCAGTAAACAACGCCTTAGTGTTCCCCTGATTCAAGAGGTTCCCAGTAAGATTCGGAACATCTCCAATATCTCTGACTAATAGGTCGTTTATGTCTATTTTTATCTCCCCTACTACGTTTCCTCCTAGTGAGAAAGAATCAGATTTTAGCTGATCGCCTGAGATGTATTGCACTCTGACTTCAAAGGAAACAGGAGTGCCAATTAGTGATTCGGAGGCAAAAACCTGCGTTGAGAATCGTGCCTTGCTTTGCGCGCCTAGCTCCTGTAATGTCCACCTAGAATTTCCAAGGATTTCCAGAGACTCTGATCTTGGAACAAGCGTAACAACAACGTCAGTTATTGGGTTTCTGTTATTGTTGGTAATATTGAAATTCAGGTCGTGTGCCCTTCCTGCAATTAAGGAAACTTCTGAGGAACCATTGCTGCTTGCATTACCGGCAGTGTCGCCTGTTGGAGACCCCGTAATTGTAGAAGCAAGAATAATTCTTTCTTGATCTGGTATGTGGGCTGAAGATGGAGCCACGCTCAAGCCCCCCTCGGGGGGGTTTGGTAGCACCCTGGACCCAATCGAAAAAGGTGTTGATCTTCTGTTCCCATTTGCATCATTATATAATATTTCAATGTCCAGGTTTTGCAAAGTCCCCCCGGCCGAAGTGGATGGATAAATAGTCGTAGCTATCTCAGCGGATCCGTTGGCCGGAATTGTCCCAATATTAAAAGTTCTAGCGCCTATACTCGCTACCGCAGCAGAA
>DATMWK010000093.1:0-15159 GCA_035562555.1 Nitrososphaera sp.
TCCCATGGGATCTCCTAAAGGTAAAGAGAATGTGCAACACCAGCGTGACAGTAATTGCAAAGTAATATAATTAGGCACCTTGGTGCCTACAGTTCGCATATTGCCAAGAAAGCTGTTTGTTGTGGGTGTCGGTCCTGGCTCGCCAAAGTATATCACCGATGCGTGTAGAGAAGCCATTGCCAGGTCGCATTACATTATAGGCTACAAGTATCCGCTATCGACGATTGAATCTATTATTGACACAAGCAGGCAGCAGGTATTTCAAGTCACAATGCAGACACAAGAAGGCGTCTATCAGAACATTTACACGAAAATGAAGGATGGCGAGTACTGCACCGTACCTTTTACAGGTGACGTCAATTTCTCTGAATCGGAGGTTGTCGACAGACTGCTAGAAATATTTGGAAGCGACAATGTTGAGGTGATTCCCGGAATCAGCTCCATCCAAGTGGCTGCGGCCAAGGCTCGCATTCCGACTGATAAGGCTTTCATTGTTACCTTCCATGTGACAGACGACATCGAGGCGAAAAAGCAAGAAATGCTGCAGGCTATTAGACAGGGCAGGAGCGTAATACTGCTACCTCGGCCTTGGCCAAGAGACAAATCAAAGCACTTTATGCAATCTGAAATTGCAAAATTCCTGCGTACAAATGGCATCGATACTACTAAGCTGAAGGTTTGGGTCTTTGAGCATCTAACGACTGAAAAGGAAACAACATTCAGAGGCATGGCTATCGACCTTGAAGGAAAGGAGTTCAGCGACCTATCTGCTATGATAGTAGACCAGACAAAGAGGCAAACATATCTTAGTTTCTAGCCGATGTTTAAATATTAAATTGACTTATTTTTTACGTATGTCCTCAATACAAAATGAGTCTGTTGGCGTTATACAGGAGGATGACAAGGGCTCAATCAGATATTGCGTTGAATGTGGTGCAAAGATACCTAAATCTCAGAAGATCTGCTCTGCATGTGGCGAAAGCCAATAACACCTTCTTTATGTCCTTTTTTTTGTTATAAAATGTCAGAACCTTCGTTTAGATTATTTTAGCGAAAGATCCTCTATGATAGAGATATATTCTCCATGCTTGATGAGCCTGTCATTTATCCAACAATCATGAGATAGTGGCACTTGGAGTGATTCAAAATCAGTAAGGCTAGGTCTTCACTTGCATTCAAATAAAGTATTGTGTCGTAGGTTATAATAAGTGGAATTGTAACAAGATATTTGCTCAGCGATATAACTACTATCGAAAGTATGGCAAATTATGCACAGCAGGCTGCCTAGAGGAAGTGCCTCATGATCTCACCACCGGATCTATGGTAATACTTGCATCAAGACCACCCAGTTGCTCTATCATTTGCCACTCTAGTACTGCGGCTACAAACAACACCCCTGTGGCAATGCCCAGCTCTATCAGAGTTGAGATGGCGTATTTACGCCACGGCATTCTCTTAAGAAGGTAGTAGATTAGCATCACGCTCCTTGACATGGCGAGGCCATAGACGAATACTTCCATGATGCCAAAGGGCGTTATCAGGAGGGCAAGAGGCGGAACCTTTACTAGCATAGGGGACGAGCTTGCAAGTGCGCCGAAAATTGAGCCTGTGGCAAAACCAGAGAATGCTCCAAATGCTGAGCCTACTGCAGGTACGAACATTATCAGGGTGATTCGGACGTTGTTCAAAAAGATGCCGTTCTGGTCGATCCCCTCTATCTGCTTCGAGAACTCCTGCGTCAATGTCTGGGCTTCCTCTTCGCTCATAGGTAGTGCAGCTCCTGTAGAATATGCACTCAGAAATGCAACTGCACCAAACGCGAGGTAGATGAGGCGCCGCTTGTTGATCTCAAAACGCAACAGAAATGGTTGAATGTGTATTGTATAATTAGTTTTGTCATTCTCTTCCGAGATACATCCTCCGTCCAACTTTGTGTCTTTTTATGTATGTATGTTGAACATAACAAGAGCATTGACCCTTTCCGCAACGACAACAAGTGCAGGAAATACACTTTTCCCACAGTTCTTTGCAATTGGCAATAATCCTATAGACTTTGTAGTTCAGGACATTGCGGTAATCATGATAGTCGCAGCGATAATGCTTGCGATCACGTTCAAGCTGAAGCAGCCTATGGTCATAGGCTATATTATTGCCGGGATGATAATTGGGCCCTATACTCCACCTTTCAATCTGGTCAAGAGCCCAGAGACTCTGAATCTATTTGCAGAGCTAGGCATAATCATGCTACTCTTTGTTACTGGTACTGAGTTCCCTATAGCCAAACTCCGCTCAGTGGGCAAGATATCCATAGCTGCCGCTCTTGCTGAAGTGCTAGGAACGCTCCTGATAGTATTTTTTATCGCCCAAAGCCTTGGGTTCCAATTTTATGATTCCCTCTTTCTTGCTTTGGCATTATCAATTACTAGCACTGTCATTACGATCAGGATACTGGAGGATGTCGGCCTAATACGCGATAAGTCGTCTACGCTCATTCTTGGGATGCTGATAGTTGAGGATATAATTGCCATCAGCGCTCTTGGAATCTTGCAATCCTTTGTTGCGACTGGAGGTAATATGTCTATTTTGAACATCGCCATCGTTCTTGGAATAGTGGGCGGCTTTATCGGTAGCGTAATCATAATAGGTAGCAAGTTTGTCCCACGTATAATAGATCGAGCCGGCAAAACAAACGATTACGCGCTACTCCTGATAACGATACTTAGCATCGCCTTTGGGCTGTCATTTATTGCAAACGGGCTTGGTATGTCTGTCGTGGTTGGTGCATTTCTTGCTGGTGTACTTGTCGCCGAGAGCAGGAGTGCGGCAGTGGCAAGGATAATCACAATCCCTTTGCGGGATATGTTTGCAGCGCTATTTTTTATATCAATAGGGGCACTCATGAATGTGTCGCTGATCCCCTCATTTATAGTCCCTGCCATAATTCTCATACTGACCTCCTTTGCCTCAAAGCTCCTGATAGTCACTGGCATTTTGGTAAGGGCGGGCTATGACAGCACAACTGCTCTCAGGGCTGGCCTTGGAATGTCGGCTACCAAGGGAGAGGTATCATTGATTGTTGCCAAGGGAGGACAGGATGTAAACGCCATTACTCCTGTCATTCTTCCACTACTTGGAGTAGTCACAATAGTGACCACGTTTATAGGACCTTTCATCATAAAGGTTGGAAGTCGATTCAAGCTGACTGAGCCAACTGAAGCAGATGTAAGGAAAGAAAAAGAAGAAGAAGAAAGTTAGTCACAAAAAATTATTTCTTCGCCAGAGCAGCGCAACTGCAATTGATCCTACAAAAAGATCACTATTACTACACGATTAATCGTGTAGTAATAGTAGATGTAAAGTGCATTGACGATGCCAGTCGGTTCTGCCTTCGTGAATGTGATCATCTCTGCATGACTGATGGGCGACTGAATTTGGATGAGGGCTTTGGTTATCCTGAGATATTACTCTCCCTTCCATTTTTTACTCTGATTTCTGATTTCACTATATAGAACATGGAGATCATGTGGAGTAGCCATAAAAACCTCCTCTTCATGCGAACTACTATACTCAATGTCTGAAAAACGTACTGAGACGCAGAATTTTACTATCCTTGCAGGCTTGTTGATATTATTATTATTATCTGCGTTTTTTACTGTCATTTGCATGCCCTTTGGAAATTCTGTTGCTGAGCAGAGGATTGAGCTTAATGGAGCTGGAGCAAGCTTCCCATTTCCATTGATTGATGCTTGGCGTGTTGAATACCAAAAAATCAAGCCAGAGGTAAACATCAATTATCAGTCCATAGGCAGTGGCGGAGGAGTCAAACAGTTTACTGAAAAGATTGTGGACTTTGGTGCCACTGATGCTCCCCTCACCTCTTTAGAGATGGAAAAAGCCCGCGAAGCAGTACATATACCTGAAACAATTGGATCAATAATTGTCTCCTACAATATCCCTGAGGTCCCAGATAAGGGATTGAAGCTTACAGGGCCAATTCTGGCAGGTATTTATCTAGGAGAAATTACAAAATGGAATGATCCGCAGATACAGAAGATAAATCCTGACCTTTTCCTGCCTGCACAAAACATCATTGTAGCTCATAGGTCTGACGGCTCTGGCACGACATTTGTGTGGACAGATTATCTCTCAAAGGTAAGCAATGAATGGAAGGCTCAAGTAGGAAAGGGCAAATCAGTTCAATGGCCCACAGGCATTGGAGCTCCTGGCAATGAAGGTGTTGCAAGCACTATCAAGAGCACACCTTATGCGATCGGCTATGTTGAGTTGTCGTATGCGCTTGCTACACAAATGACCTATGCCTACTTGGAAAATAAAGAGGGCAACTTTATAGAGCCATCTATTGATTCTGTGCGAGCTGCGGTAGCTTCTTCAGCCAAGCTCCTGCCAAGAGGCGATGAATCGTGGGAGCAGGTGTCAACAACTGATGCCCCTGGCAAGGATTCCTATCCGATCTCGAGCTTCTCCTATCTTCTCCTATATAAAGAGCTGAGCACCAACCCTAGGATTGATAGCCTGGACAAAGCTCGAGCTCTAGTAGACTTTGTATCTTGGGCCATAACTGACGGTCAGCAATTTGCTGATGATTTGGGATATGTTGCATTACCAGACGATGTTGTAATATTAAATCAGGATACACTCAGCTCTCTTACTTACAAAGACCAGCCTGTGCTTACTACAGAAAGTAAAACTGATCTCGCATCTTCAGAAATTCTGGTATCCATTGTAGTGGTTGCCGTAATACTGCCAATTGTGGCAGCTGTAGGGATAATAATAATTTATGTACGAAGGAAAAACCGCGGATCTTTGTCAAAAGAACTAACTAAAATGGGGGCAAAAAAAGAGTCAGTCCATGACAGGCTTTCGCCTTTTTTGCTCAACAATACACCTGCAGGAGACAAAATATTTCGCTTCATAGTGATAGGCGCAGCCAGCTATACTATACTGCTGCTTGGTCTTGTAGCGATTTCAATATTTTCTGGGTCGGCTGAAGTGTTTTATAGCGAAGGAGTAATAAGATTCATAACAGGAACAGATTGGAATGCAGTTGAAGGACGTGAGTCCTATGGCGCCCTTCCTTACGTAGTTGGCACGCTGATAAGCTCAGGTATTGCAATGGCAATAGGGGTTCCAATAAGCCTAGGAATAGCCATTTTCATTGTAGAAGTAGCTCCGCAGAGTAGGCTGTCAATTCCATTATCATTCGTAATAGAGCTATTGGCTGCGGTGCCTAGCATAATCTATGGCCTTTGGGCGCTCTTTGTATTTAGATTCTGGATACGTGACTTTATTGAAGTGCCATTAAACCAAGCGTTTGGCGAAACGATCCCAATTTTTGCAAAGACTCCATTTGGCCTAGATATCTTTACTGCCGGTATTGTACTGGCAATAATGATAATCCCCACTGTATCTTCGATTTCACGCGAGGTAATAAGGGCAGTGCCCAACACTCAGAGAGAGGCAGCATACAGCCTTGGAGCAACCAGACTGGAAATGATCAAGACCGCTGTATTTCCATATGCCAAGTCAGGACTATTTGGAGCAGCCATACTTGGGCTTGGCAGGGCAGTAGGCGAAACAATGCTTGTAACTATGATAATTGGAAACGCTATTGGAGCATCTGCCATCCCCAATTCGCTATTTTCACCAAGCCAGACCCTTGCCAGCCTAATTGCCAACGAATTTAACGAAGCGGTAACGTCACTTCATGTTTCTGCTCTCATTGGGCTTGGCGTAGTTCTCTTCCTGCTTACAATTGGCATCAATATTGGAGCGCGACTCATGGTTTCGCGGTTTGCAAGAGCTTCACCAGGAAGGGAATGACATACATGGCAGAACAAAATGAAAGATCGACTGAAACATTTGCAAACGATGGTGGTGGCAGCAGAAGACACCGGGTCGAGGTCCAGCAAATGATGAACAAGCAGTCAATTAGACGCCGACTGTTTGACAAGGTTGCCACAGGCGTTGTAATGGCCTGTGTCATCGCCGCAATCATCCCGCTTGGCAGCATATTAATCGAAGTTGTCAAGAATGGGGCAGGCGCTTTGAGCCTAGAATTCCTGACACAACCCCCTGGCGCAATAGGTTCTGGAAGAGGGGGTATTGGACCCGCCATTCAGGGTACACTTATCGTAATTGCTCTCGCGTCGCTTATAGGCACCCCCGTTGGAGTACTGGCCGGCATATATCTGTCAGAATTTGCAGGCAGCGGCAAGTTCCCCTATGCTGTCAGATTCCTGAATGATGTCCTTACTGGCCTTCCATCCATTGTGGTTGGCATTGTAGGCTATGTAGTCATTGTACTGACAATTGGTTCATTTTCAGTCTGGGCAGGCGCTTTTGCTCTCTCTATAATTATGGTTCCTATCGTTGTGCGTGTCACAGAAGAGACGCTTAAGATAGTTCCAAATTCTATCCGCGAGGCCGGCTTTTCATTGGGAATTCCAAAGTGGAAGGTGGTCACATTTATTGTACTGACTTCAGCCAAAAGTGGGGTGCTAACAGGAATCGTCCTTGCCCTTTCAAGAATAGCAGGCGAGACTGCGCCGCTTATCATGACGATACTTGGAACCAGTCTCTTCTTTACCGGTTTTACCGATCCTGTGGATGCTCTGCCGCTTAGGATATGGCGCCTTGCCTCCCAGCCATACGAGTCCGCCCATGACTTTGGATGGGGGGCTGCGCTGATCCTTATACTCTTAGTTCTTGTTATGAGCGTAGGTCTAAGGGTGCTCGCATACAAGAAAGGATTCCGGGTAAAGGCAATTTCTGCCTGAATGTGACGCTACCTTCAGTTTTTCTCTATATAGAGAATATAGATAATACATAATTAGCCATGGGGTGAAGCCTAAGTAGTGACCCATGAAGCAATAGATAGTGGCATCGAAAATATCGGTGTCCAGTCGCCAATAGCCGATCTGCAACATCGTTACAAGGTTTCTATTAGAAACCTCAATGCATGGTTCGGAATGAAACAGGCATTGAAAAATATTAGTCTTGACATAAAGAAAAACGCAGCTACTGCAATCATAGGGCCATCTGGCTGCGGCAAAACTACTCTAATCCGATGTCTGAACCGCATGCACGAAATGACGCCGGGCGCAACTGCAAAGGGAAGTGTCATTCTTGACAACATTGACATCTATGACAAAAGGGTGGATCCTGTTGTTATCAAGAGGCGCATTGGGATGGTCTTCCAGAAACCTAACCCTTTCCCTACAATGAGCATCTATGACAACGTAGCGGCTGGACTAAAGCTCAATGGCATCAAGGACAAGAGGCTTATTGGAGACATTGTTCAGGAGAGTCTTAAAGGTGCAGCTCTTTGGGAAGAAGTTAAGAGTGAGCTTGGCAAGTCTGGTCTGAGCCTTTCTGGTGGGCAGCAGCAAAGATTGTGCATAGCAAGAGCACTTGCTATGCATCCTGAAGTGATCCTGATGGATGAGCCGGCATCTGCACTTGACCCCATTGCCTCCTCTAAAATCGAGGAGCTAATACACAACCTCAAGAAAGATCTGACTATAATAATTGTTACACACAATATGCAGCAGGCTGCACGTGTATCTGATCTCACTGCTTTTATGTACCTTGGCGAGCTTATTGAATATGGGGCGACAAAGCAGATCTTTGAGAATCCTCAGAAGGATCTTACTGAAAGGTACATATCTGGCAAGTTTGGCTAAGCAAGATAGAGACATTTGGTAATTTGACACGTCTTTTAGACCTTGGAATAGATCGCATACAGAATATCATCATGGATATGGCCAAGCTTTCAGAGAAATCTGTGACAACTGCCATAGAATCATATGAAAAAGGGACAAGTACAAAAAAAGTCATCTTTGAATGGTCGGAGCAGCTCAGAGTGCTACAGGATGAAGTTGGTGATCTTGCAATTGAACTGATTGCCCGCTACCAGCCAGTTGCCACTGACCTCCGCTTCATCAGATCATGCATGGAAATTGCATATGGATTTTCCCGGTTTGGCCGCTACGCCTATGATATTGTTGATGTGCTTGAAACCATGGGCTCAATAGTCAATTGCGACAAGAGCGCAGTTCTAGAAATGTCTTGCACAGTCCGGGAAATGATACACACAAGTGTTCAGGCACTGCAGTCAAAAGACAAAAATGCAGCAGAAAAGTTGTACCAGATGGACGATACGGTTGACGCACTTTACAGGAAGTATTTAAGAGAAGCCATCACACCATATGAAACAACTGATAAAAGATCTTTTGACCCTCGCTGCTACATCTCTGCTCTGCTGATACTTAGGTATCTTGAGCGCATTTCAGATCACTCCTGTTATATAGGTGATTCTGTGCATTATATTGTAACAGGGACGTCAAGCCCAAGACGCTAAAAATGTATGTGAGTATAGAGAATACAAAACGGCATATAGTAATAATATATAGCGCCCATTCCAGCAATGCGCTTATTTACAGCTTCCTTAGTACGCAACAGTAAGAACACCCTCATATCTTAAGGAATCTCGCAAGCTGCAATTTACAAGTAGGTCAACATACGTCCTCTAGCTGCCAAAAAGATGAATTGAAGACCTCTGATTGTCTAAGTTACTGCATAGTTACCAAGAGCATTGAGAGGGTTGCTAATTAAATAACATCAATCTATCTCTAGAAGAAATTAAAATGGCAGTTGAATATGTAAGCGACATTGCAGAGATTGCAATGACCGAGGCGATAGGTGAAGTGACAGAAAAACAAGAGCCAACCCCGGAGATAATAATATCTTACAGCCTTAAAGAATCCATATATGCATAGTTGGATGCGTTGGATTGTAGTAGGAGTCAGCCTCGGAGCAGTAGCTGTAATCGCCACTGTTCTCACAATAATGGCAGGCCCATAATCTTAGATTGATGCCATGATATGCTTGATGCTGATCAACGAAAAAATATGCTGGGTTTGCAATGGGATTTGTAGGCGGCCTAGCACGCATAGTCCTGGGTCATACAACAAATTTCTTCTACTATAAGTGTTAAGTCTGCACAATTGTAGCAGTTAAAATTGGCATTTGAGTAAGCAAACATGCTGTGGGCTTGCATTGAATCCATGAAAGATCACATATATTTGCCGCCTACTCTTATGATATGCGTATACAGATTGTCTAATATGCAACACAATTCTGATTCAAAACAGATGCACAGATTCTGCTTATGCATATTGGCAGAAAAATTCTAGATCCTTGAGTAATGCATCCATTTGATCTTTCTTTTTGCAGACAACTCGCCAGCCGATGATTTCCTCATTATAAAAAGATACTTAAACCCGCGAAGATAGAAGTTGAATCGTAGCGCGCGGCTATGCCATATTGCCGTGTTGGATGTTTGGCTCCTTCTTGCTACACATACAATGTCTACTGTGTCAAAATATTTGCAAAGATACTCGTACACGCGAAAGCCTACTGGTGTGAATTTTTTCTTTACCCATTGATCGCCTATTAACCACCCCAGCACCTTTCCGGGTTTGAGCACACGATGACATTCGATCATGATCTTCTCAAGCTCTCTATAGAACTGGTCACTCTCTGCAGAAATGTGGCCTATATTGTCAGGATGCTCATTGTAGTGAATGTTGTCGCCATACGGTGAATCAATGAATATCATCTCAGTACTTGCTTCTGAAAGCGGTATCTTGCGAGCATCATTCTGAATTATATCCTGCCTAGTAGGCGAGATGTCGTATGCTATACATCTGCGTCCCTCCTCCTTGCATACGTCGATAGTAGTGCCACTTCCTGCCATCGGATCAAGCACAAGATCGCCTTGTTCTGTATACCGCTTGATCATATTGTATATCACAAACGCTGGCGTTACACCTGCGTATTTGTTGCTTCCCTTTCGGATCTTGCCGTAATTCTGCCGAGGATAGTCCCATAGTGTAGTAGTTTCCAGCCGTAGATTGTTCTCATCTCTATTCTTTTTGGCGATCTTCAATCTGCCATTGGGGTTTTCAATATATCTAGAGAGCAGTTGTGTCAGCTCTCCATTAAGCATGTTGTGCCAGCTGATCCCCATAGTAGAGAGAACTTTTCTTGCACTTACAATTGAGTATATTTTGTCGTTATGAGATACCTGCACTTGGTACGGATATCTGCCTTTCCAAGCTTCAGGCACTATGTCCTTCGCCCCATCCGACCTGGCTAGGAAAGTGCCGTAGAGTGTATCCGTATCAATGTTGAGCAGAAAAAGAATGTCGCCTTTTTTTATTTTCAAAACATTTTCACCATAGACACGAGTTGTTGCAAAGAGCATCCGGTCAAAGCATTCTTGCTCACTTTTGCTGGTGCAGACGAATATGTACCCCTCTGGTACCTGTCCCTCGTTGTCCATTTAGCTATGGAGATAGCTGGGCAAGCAGATTTAACCATATCGGAAGCGACAACAGCTATATGGAAGGCATGAAAGAGAATATACTCTGCTTTAGTAACATTTTCTTTTTCGTCCCCTGCTTTGCTCTTGTTACACAACAAACTTCTTCTATAACGATAAAGCTGCCCAAGGAAATTGTCAATTAGCTATCGTTTAATCATGTTGAGAAACCTTTTACGACACCCTTGACATTATTATTATTGTATCATGACACTCTGTTATCTTTGCAGCACAAGAACAGCCTCCATGGAATGCTCTGAATGCAAGAGACCTGTGTGCAAAAAGTGCACAAAGGAGTTCCCGTTCTCGAGCAATGCATGCCTTGAATGCGCGGAAAGCATAAAGACGGGTTTGGGCGGCGTCAGAAAAGACGAAGAGATCTTTTAACTTTTTTCTCATTTTTTCTAAGGTCATAATTATATCAAGAAATTGAAACATCTTCTTTGATCTCCTCCATTGATAATACAGGGCTTATATCTGATAGCAGAAATTTCAAATGAGAGGTATTTCTCCTATTTCCTATCTTTAATATAGGGAATTACTTGCAGTTAGTCCGAGACCCCTGACCAAATGACTCCTATAACAATTGCAAAGTTTGGCGGCAGCGCACTTGGGCTAGAGGGAGCCATGATCCCCAAAATCGTAGATAGGATAAAACAGCTGCAGCAAGAATCTAAGGTAGTCACTATTTTCTCGGCACCTCTAATTGAATATAATGGCAAAACCATTTCCATGACTGATATGGCGATTTATGTGGGTAGAAGCTATGCCTCTTCCACACCCGTAGAGATTGAAGTGTTAAGAGAGATCTACGAGAGAATATCCTCCAAGTACTTGGACAACCATCGCCACCATGAATTTCTTGATACTCTTGATAACTTCTATAGGCAGGTGATAATATCACTCAAGCAGGCGGCGGAGAATAGACGCTTTGTTGATGTAATAAGATCAAGAACTCTTGCATACAGTGGCGAAGTAACAATGGCATATTTGATGGACTATGTTATGCAGAGTGTAGGCCTTAAATCATCACATGTGTTAATTGAAAAGTGGCCGATAATCACTGATGATAACTTTGAAGCAGCCAACTTTATGATACAAGAGTCAAAACACCATGCCGACCATCTTATCGATCTTATCGATCACAGCGATGTCGTATCCATGGGCGGCTTTATCGGCAAGACTGTGGATGGACTCGAAACTACATATGAGCGAGGAGGCTCAGACAGGACTGCCGTCGATATTGCAATTCTACTCCATGACCATTATGACATCAAGATTGACTTTGAAAAGGATAGCGCAGTCTTAAGCGCAGATCCGAGGATCGTGAAGGAAGAGTTAGAATACATACAATATCTATCATACAATGAAGCTAAGCTTGCAGGCATGTTTGGTATGAAAATCCTCGACCCCATTGCGATAAAAGAGATAGACGACAACAACCTTGACATTCCTATTGTTATTACAGAGATGGTCAAGCCAAACGGCAACATTACCATGATCAAGAAGAAGCCGCCAGTTTTAGAGCATGCTAATCCAATAAAAATAGTAACTGGCAAGAGAAACTGTGCGATAGTAAGGATGGAAAGCACGGCGTCCTTGCATCTTGTGGCATCGCTCCGACTTGACAGACAGTACCACGATTTTGTGAAATTGTCGCCCTATGTGATCGATGATACTGAGATTACTCGTCTGCTGTTCCTTGACGCAGACTATGTCAGAAGGCATGAGAGGTATATTCGGGCCTACTGTCCTCAGACAGAGATAGTCTATGGTAGAGGGGTAGTTACGCTCATTGGTGATGAGATGTGGCGCGTACCCAAGGTCGCGTCGACTGCCAGCAGCACGGTAAGTGAGCATGACCTCAATATTCTCAATCTTGACGCACAGGAGGAAACTTCAAGGATCTTAATAGTAGTCGAGGACAAGGGGACCAACGTTGCAGATGCAGTCAGAGCGATACATTCTACAAGGACGAAGATCCATGGCTTGAAATGACACAGGGGAAAATATGGCTCAATGGATCGCTTGTAGATTGGGATAATGCTAAGATTCATGTATTAACGCACGGGCTTCACTATGCAACAGGTGTCTTTGAAGGCCTCCGCTGCTACAAGACAGTCAACGGCAGCGCAATATTCCGACTAAACGATCACATACATCGACTTATGGACAGCGCAAGGATTTACTTTATGGACCTTGGATACACCAAGCAGCAGCTGGAAAGAGCGGTGATCGAAACTGTCAAGGCAAATGGTATGGAAGACTGTTACATCCGGCCAATAGCTTACTATGGTTACGGCAAGATGGGAGTAAATCCCCTGCCAAACAAAGTGTCTGTCGCGATAGCGGTCTGGAAATGGGACGAGTACCTGAAAGCGAGCGATGGGGCAGACAAGGGTGTGCGTGTGATGGTGTCATCGTGGATAAGAATCGACAACAGGGCAATGCCTATGCGCGCTAAGGCAACTGCCAACTATGCTAATTCTGTGCTTGCAAGGGTAGAAGCTATCAAGGCCGGCTTTGACGAGGCGATAATGCTAAATTCAGCCGGGACAGTAGTTGAAGCAAGCGCCGAGAATATATTTGTAGTAAAAGACAACATTCTTGCAACTCCTCCTACTACCTGTGGTGCGCTCGAGGGTGTCACAAGAAGCAGCATATTGACAATTGCCAAAGAAAATGGCATCGAATATGAAGTACGCAACATTTCACGAGATGAACTCTACACTGCTACTGAGGTGTTCCTAACAGGCACAGCAGCAGAGATCAAACCCGTAGCTGAGATTGATAATCGAACAATAGGTGACGGCCGGATGGGCAAGAGGACAAAGCAACTAAGGTTACTGTTCGATGCAGTGGTTCACGGCAGGGACAGCAAATTCAGCAAGATGTGGCTCACGCCAATCAACTGAGCCAAGTCGCCTATTATTGTAAAATGTATTGCAAGATGCACAGGTAATGCGCCAGCCAGATACAAGCCAGCAGTACGCACATTTAACTTCTTGACAAAATACATAGCGACAAGCGGTGAAACAAAAATTCCGCCATGTATCACACCATTTACTAGTAGTGGGTGGTAATTATGGGCAAGATAGAATGCACTAGTAGCTCCCCCTACTGCCCCGACAATTAAAAATATTAGCATATTACACCGCCTCGTTTCACAATTTCTTTTTCAATAACTTTTGATATCGCAGAAAGCCTATTTCTAACCTCTTTTTTATTGTCGCCCCGTGATACCATCTGTATCTTTATCTGCGGCGTCTTTTTCCTGTAGTATCCGCGTGGATGAGTCTTAAGATAGATCATGTTCTTGGGATAAGATTTGACTATTTCTATCAACACTGGAGCGATCATGGCTTCAGTGAGGCCTCTTGTATTATAGTTGAGTTCCTCTGCAACGAACTTACCTACGCTCTTCTTTATCCGTGGAAGAATGTGCTCTTCGAATATTGCTTTCATCTCCGACGGTACGCCGGGCAGACAAAAGATCGATATATCACCGACCTGCTCCACGATAGCAGGTGCGCTCCCTACAGGGTTCTGGATTGGTGTGGAACCGTCCGGTATAATGGCCATTTTTAGCCGCGGCTCAGTCAGCTCATAGTGAAGCTTGTGCCTTGCATAGCTTTTCTTGAGCATCTCAACGGCTCCGCTATCTAGCACAACTTTTTTGCGAAGTGCTGCAGCCAAACCTTCAAATGTCATATCATCATAGGTCGCACCAAGGCCGCCTGTCGTTATCAAGATGTTGGGCTTTCTTGCAAGCGATTCTCTCACTGCAGAGGAAATTTCATTAAGATCATCTTGTACGACTGTCACTCTTTTTACAATACCCCCGACATTTGTAATCTCGCTGCAAAGCCAATACGCGTTGGTATTGAGCGTGATCCCTGATAGAAGCTCGGTGCCTATGCAGAGGATTTCAACGATCATGCCTTGAAGATCCTACTCAACATAATTAGCTCAGGCCCACTCGTAAGGTTGCCTACAACGACTGACTTCATGTTTGCTACAATGCCTGATGACAGAAAGGGTACGCCGCCATTCACTGTTACCGGCTCTGCAGGTACTTGCAATATTTCTGATATTTCCTTTACCTCATCCTCTGTGGCCTTGGGGTGGACGCCTGCACCGCCATTAGTAGCGACGATCATTGATCCTGCCTGAACAAAGCCCCCTACAGTCATAGAGTTGGTTGGGACACCAAGTACATCTTGCACCTGATGGTCGGTCTCTCCCTTAAAGAGCGGTGATATTATTGCACCGTTATCATTTGTTGCAATTAGATTGCCTATAGCAGTGAACTTGCTTTTCACACGCTCAACATTAAGGTGACTTGATTGTTTTAGCATCTGGACTTCCTCATCCGATGCTATTGGGGGCAGCAGCATACCATTATTGTTCATGACCGCCATGGGGCCAAGAAGTCGGGTTCCTGCTATAGAAGCATATACTTCGCTTACCTGCAGGTAGTCGGCAAGCTTTTCTGTCTTTGTCTCGGCAAAACCGTACGGTACTAAGATTATGCTGTCATTTGCCTTGACAAATATGCCGATATTGGGGCTCTTGTATACTGTATAGCGATATACCGCCAATATGTATAAGAAAACTCGGAAAATAAAGGATATGAACCTAGCGCTAGCAATTGATCAGTTCCCTCTGATAAAATCCTAGTTTATCATATCAAAAACTAGCTTCGAAGCTTTCGATTTTATCAAAAATTTTTTGAACCCTCCTATAATATGACC
>DATMWK010000094.1:0-3507 GCA_035562555.1 Nitrososphaera sp.
CTCGCCAGCATCGACAATTGTGGCGGCTGCAGAGCCCACATCGATTCCAAGTGACGCACCTAGCTGCTGCTTGCTAGGTACAAAGATAAACGGTGCGTTTCTCTCTTCGCAGAGGATAGGCAGATGAGCCACAACTTCTGGTGGCTCGACATCTTCTGCAATTACAACTAGCTTTGATACGCCGCGTTCTATAGCTTTGGTAGTCTCATTGGTGCCCTTGCGGACTTTGCCGCTCTGCTTTGATACCCTAACAGCCTCATAAACGGCATTTACCAGATCCTTAGAAGTTTCAAACTTGACATAATATGGCTTACTCACTGTTTCTATCACCCAATGGGATCATCTTATTCTTCTGTGTAAGAAGAACAAGCGTATTAAAAATGTTGTCCATTCCTATATCTGAGACTGCACATACTTGCGGTATTCATCAACCTTTGAATCCAGCAATGATTTGTCAGTCGATTCTGCATACATTCTGATAAGGGGTTCAGTCCCACTAGGCCTTAACATAAGCCAAGTTTCCTCATCAATCCAAATCTTGGCTCCATCCAATGTCTCGACCTTCTTAGGGGTTCCGTGCTCGATACATACCTTAATTATCCTGTTGACTACTTCTCGGGAAGAACAGGCAAACTTGGTCTTATACTGGAAGGTCTGTGGCAGCTGTGCAATGTGCTTGGAAAATGACTTGTCAGATGCAGCCAGCATATCAAGTACAAGTGTAGTAGCCATCGCTCCATCCCTTACTTCATTTAGTGGGCCGTACATAAAGCCCCCATTCTCCTCCAGACCAAGCGGGCAGCTGCGTTTTACCATTTCTCGAGATACTTCGACGCTTCCAACCTTAGTGTAAATTATTTTGGAGCCGGCCTGTTCTGCCACGATAGATAGTATCATTGAAGTGTTGATAGGGCAAACAACTTCGGAACCCTTGTGTTTTTGTGAAAGCATGTGCTTGACCAACAGCGCGCCAGTCTTGTCGCCCATGTAGATTGTGCCGGTGTTGTCGCAAAAGATGCTACGATCGCCGTCGCCATCATACGCAACACCAAAATCCGCCCTTGTCGACTTGACAGTTTCTGAGAGGACTTCAAGATTATCTGGTGTTGGCTCTGAGCCACGTCCAGGAAAATCGCCATCTATATGACCATTGATGGCGATTACTTTGCAACCAAGCTTTCTTGCTACAAGTGGGGCAACGGCTGCTTGCGCACCGTTCCCAGTATCCATTACTAAGGTGAATTTTCGTTCCCTTATCTTTTCGATATCTATAAGGGCAAGGATGGCCTCGATATATCTACTGACAATATTGCAATCAATAGAATCGCGGCCAGTTCCATCCATAGTCATAAATCTCTTTGAATAATAAATGTCCTCTACCTTCAGCTCATCCTCCCTTGGAATTTCTACTCCATCCGCTGCAGTAGGTTTGATCCCGTTGTACTCAGGCGGGTTATGTGATGCAGTAATCATGATCCCTCCGTTGTATCCTAGACGCTTTGCAGCGTACTGCAAGCATGGAGTGGGTATAAGGCCTGCGTTTGCAGTGTCAAGCCCTGCAGAGTTGAGGCTGGACCTAACAAGTCTTGAGAGAACAGAGTGCGATTTACGTCCATCATATCCTACCACTATGGGCCCTTTGCCAAAATATGTACCAAGTGCATAGCATAGATCAATCACAAGATCATGTGTAAGCTCTTGATCATAAACTCCGCGTACTCCATTTGTGCCAAAGAGCCGCGGCCTGACATTGCTTGCTTGCATGTTTTATGTTATTATTTTTTACAGCTGCCAAGCTATAAATAGATAAATTTGGCTGTTGGTTCTTGCAGTCGTAGTAGGGCGGGGGTCGCCAAGCCCGGTCAACGGCGCAGGTCTTTTTTTCTTTTTCTTGCGAGAAAAAGAAAAAGAGTGCGAAGCTTAGAATGAGCCGGTTGGTTCCTGCAACCCTGTTCCTTAGGGATTCGTGGGTTCAAATCCCACCCCCCGCACTATTAGTTAGCTGATTGTTGAATCAGCTTTCGATGACAGCTGAATCAAGCATCGACTGTTATTTGAACAAGAGATTATACATTCCTTCACAAGAAGGAGATAAGTGCAGTATTCACTCATAATTTTGTACCAATAAAAATTGTTTTCTCTACCTACCGCAATCAGGAATTATCCATGCGCCTAATTTAAATTTACAATGCTAGTTT
The DNA here is from genome assembly GCA_035562555.1 of Nitrososphaera sp. GTDB lineage: Archaea > Thermoproteota > Nitrososphaeria > Nitrososphaerales > Nitrososphaeraceae > Nitrososphaera. The sequence continues at coordinate 2,199 of DATMWK010000094.1, forward strand.
GAAGGATATCATATACAAACCTAGGATATTTTTCGACATATTCAGTAGGTAATCTTGCTTAAACCTGTACTAGAAAGAGGGTTGATTAGAGAATAGTGGTAGGATATAGAATATTTCCGGTAACAATTAATAAAGCTGAATAGAGGAAAAATAAAAGTATCGTAATTTGCTCAAATCTATCAAGCTGTCAAAATCGTCGGCCATTTACATTCTTCTAATTTTTACTCCAATAGCTGCAGGGTTGGAGTTTGTGCATGCTGACGATTTGGTCCTATTTGTGGTATCAGCAATAGCACTGATTCCACTTGCAAAGTTGATAGGTGATTCCACAGAACATCTTTCAACCCACTATGGTCCTACAGTAGGATCACTTCTGAATGTTACCTTCGGTAATGCTGCAGAGATTATTATTTCTGTGGTTGCTATAAACGCAGGTCTCCTAGACTTAGTAAAGGCGTCCATTACTGGATCAATAATAGGCAACATACTTCTCATCTTTGGATTGAGTATTATCGCGGGTGGCTTTAGACATAAAGAGCAAAGCTTTAGCAGAGAAAATATCGGCATTCAATCATCAATGCTTTTCTTGGCGATAATCGGTCTTGCAATTCCAACCATCTTAGCAACCACCGTTCTTTCAACGTCAGAAAAGCAGGTGCAGGTACAAATACTGAGTGATGCACTAGCAGTCATCCTTTTGATTGTTTACATTCTTGGAATAATGTTCACCTTCATTACTCACAAGCAGCTGTTCACACCGCCTGAAACTTCCCGGGAAATACATCAAAGCAATGGGACACATTGGAGCAAGAAGAAGTCATTCCTACTCCTTGCCGTAAGCATGGCTGGTGTCGTAGTAGTAAGCGAGATATTGGTGGCTTCTGTCGAGAAGACAGGTGAAGTACTTGGCTTTGGTCAACTCTTCGTTGGCGCAATAATTGTTGGTATCGTGGGTAATGCAGCCGAACACAGCAGTGCAATTCTCCTTGCAAGAAAAGGCAAGATGGAGCTCTCGATTGGTATAGCAGCAGGCTCAGGCACCCAGATTGCACTTTTTGTAGTTCCGATTCTGGTATTCGCAGGCATAGCAATGGGACAGCCATTTACGCTTGTGTTTACGGGGCTGGAGCTTGCGACAATTTTCCTAGCAGCGATAATTCTGAACATGATAGTGCATGACGGCAGAAGTAACTGGTTTGAAGGCGTGATGCTGACGGCAGTCTATATCATAATTGCCATAGCATTCTTTTTTGTTCCAGACTAGTACTTGAGTCGTCTGCTCAAGTGGTTCATGAGTTTTGTATCGCAA
>DATMWK010000095.1:0-25945 GCA_035562555.1 Nitrososphaera sp.
ATTCCAGTGATACTTCCTTGTCTTTGTGTACAGAACATATTCATCACACAGACGCATGTTAAGCGTCTCAACTATCTTTTTACGAGCATCATCTTTTACTCCAATATCTGCCTTGACGTCGTGCTCCATTATTGCTGTAGATGTCGCACTACTACTTTTTGATGCCATAATGATGATAGATCACACAAAATTATATATGAGATATATAACAATGAGGCAGACAGCTTTATTACATTGAGCGCCTACAAGTGTTGCCAAATATGGCTGTGCGTAGGAAAAAAAGCAGAATAACTGCCCAAGATATCGATACGCTGTTTCGATTGGCCGAGCTTTATAACACGGACTATGATTTTCAGTCTGCCGAGTGGTTCTGGGGTCAGTTCTATGAAAAGTCAATTGAAGACTTCACAAGCAAATACGCGCATGGAAGCAGAGAGTATCAGTTCTTTGAAAGGATCACGTCAAAGTGGGAGCTTGCAGGCTTGCTTGTGGAAAAAGGATTCTTAAACGCCGATCTATTTTTCGACAGATATGGTTCGCTTCAGGCGGAGTGGGATAAATGCAAACCAATCATCTATGGTCTTCGGGAAAAGTGGAATGAGCCACGACACCGTGAGAATTTTGAGATTTTGGCGGACCTCGGACGCAAGTGGCAGGAAAAGCACCCCCCAAAGGTATAACTAAAGACATCTAATGAGTAGTAGCAGGTTTATCGCGGTATAAAATCAGGTTTACTAGTGGAAGAGTTCTAGATAAAACTTTAATTTGAAGATTTTACTTTTTCATAGTGTACTTGCCACCATGGCGAATAGATGATTCTCTTTGTCCACATCTTGCTACCTTGAGTGAAAGAAGTTAAAGGGCTACTTTTTAAGTGGTTTATTTGGCTGATTGTATATATGAATGCCATTGTTCCAAGTTATAGTGCCTAACTTGCGTTCTAGTGGCTAATCCATTTAATTACTATGAGAAGTAGCATGCGGTTGATATGACATAAATAGAATATGAAACGGACATAAACGCTCCAGTAGAGAGAGTTTATGAATACTATACAAACCCCGATAATATCAAAGAAGCTTGGCCCAGAGACGTCGTCAAAGAATCAGAATCAACTACACCTTCTAAAAATGAGCCAGGTTCTGAGATGAAAGTCAAAGGTGAGTATATGGGTCGCCAGTCAGAAATGCGGCTTGAAGTAGCAAAAAAGGAGCCTAATAGAAGGTTGGTAACCAGACAAACAGAAGGACCTTTTAAAAAGTGGCAGAGTATACAAGAATTTCAAGGCAATAACAATCGCACACACATACGGCATGTAATAGACTATGAACTTGGAACAGCTGCTAAGGCTGGGAATTTTGTCACTGGAAGTCAGGCTGATGACAAAATAAGGCAGGGATTAGAACAGGCAGCCCAGACAGTCAGGCAGAAGCTAGAGTCACATTAGAAGAGGTAAAAAAAGAAGGAAGGGATAAGTTAATGGCAGCATCACACAACGTAGGACATTTTGAAATTCCTGCTGATAGGACAAACGACCTAAAGAGCTTTTATTCTTCACTATTTGGCTGGCAGTTTGAAAAGGGTCAGACAGAAGACTATTGGATGATAAAGAATGCAGGAATTAGTGGAGCATTAGCCCCAAGAGAAAACCCTGAGCAAATGCCAACTATGTTTGTAGAAGTTGAGTCTATAGATGATTACATCAGAAAAGCCCAAGGACTGGGCGCAAAAGTAGTGAAGAACAAACAAGAGATCGATGCAGGATACTATGCAGTAATGGAAGACACGCAGAAAAATACGTTTGGGATATGGCAAGAGAAATAGACAATTCTTGTCATAATACCTTTTTATTTTCTAAGGCGCGATAGAGTCCTATAATGTCTTATGTATCTGATGACAGAAATTACACGGATCCTAGCAATTCAGGTATAGACACTATAAGCAGCAGAGTAGGTGACATGACAGGAGAGCCTCCAACCAACAAAGCTGTTGATAGAGACAAGGCAGCAAAAATGGCCAACATGCTCGAAGATCTGAAATTTCCTGCCACGAAGGAGGACATTAAGAATCACGTCAATAGAAAATCACCATCTATGGGAAATCGAATAAACGATATTTTTGAATCGATCTGGAATGATCTAAGAGATGATGTAACTTACAATAGTGCTTATGAGGTTGAGAAGGCTGCAGGTTTGGTAGAAAAGGCCGATGAAAAATAATGAGTAGATATGTACTCCAAGAGATGGACCGAAGACAGTATATGCATTGCAACACTATTTCCTTGCTAAAAAAACTCGGATAGAAGATGATGGCACTGAAAAACAGCTTTATTGTTTGCAATAATTCAAAGATTAACTTGCTTGGGGAGTGATAGATACTAAACAATATTTTGAAGTAATTACTCATCAAATTAGAATTGACATATTGCAATCCTCCTCCTTCTTGTCTTCCGAGCGGTCCATACTTGGGAGGAATAATCTAAAGAATTACCAGCGTCCTCATTTGAATTACGACAGATCAAAAGGATCCATATAGTTATCTATTTGATTAAGCAAAATATGTATTGTCATAATAATGCGCGTGTGGGATATTGAGGCTGATTTACTATGCAACAGCCATTTGTTAGGAGAGCATAGGGAAATCCATGCAATCTGGACGATCTTGATAGAAAATAAGAAGGGATATTCACATCACCCTGAAACCATGCGTTGGAAAGGCAAGCTGTTAGCACTTTACAACATACATGAAGCGGTAGTGGCAGAAATGATCAAACGTGGCTTTAGCCACAAGAGTGCTCTAAAAAAAGAGTTAGCCACAGGCTCCAAAATGCAATCAGTTTTTGTCGATCAGCTAGCTAGACAGCAAATGATCTTGCGAGGTAAGAGATGTAAATGCAAGTTATAGCATTTGGGGCTCTTTGAAATGTCCCAGACTAGTAAACCCTGCCACTCAGTATCTCATGAAGTTACAATTTATTATCAAGTAAGCTTTGCTTTATTATCATATGCGACCTTCAGATATTGAGAACATTCTACCACCGGAGAAAATAGCATTTATAGCCTATAACGTAGGTGTTTTTGAATCAGTTCAGAAGTTTGGCAACCTTATTACCAGTGGCAAGATAACTGGTGGAATGGATCCAGTCAAGGTAGCAGAGCTCCTTGAGGAGACACGCGCATTCTATGACGCAGAGATGATCGCACAGCTTATCAACGGGATGCTGTCGCAAAGGGCGAATATGCATCTTCCTTCTTCCTTGACAATTGGGAGGGTTACAGCAGGCGAAGTAGACTATGTCATCAGGCAGCTAAAGGCAGCAGGCATATCCATTAATAAATAGCAGTACAGGGCCAATAACAAAAACAACTGAGGTACCAGCATGAGTATGAACAACAACCATGTAAGGGCTTATCAATTCCTTATTTTTCGTGCCTGCTGTATATGTATGTGCAGGTATTGCAATTTTTGAGCTATTTCTGAAACAGATTCAGGCGGTTACTAATAATGTTAACAATTGTGTGATTGAGAATTCTTACCTCGATTTTCGCTAGAGTGGAAATTCAAAATCATTAAGATGTTTGATGGGTTAAAATAGCTTATGGGTCTGATAACATGGATAGCAATTGCAGTAATAGTCCTTGTAGTTATCGGACTTGGAGCGGGGGTCTTTCTTTCAGGATTGATAAGAGGTGCTGAAATAATTGGCAATAACCCTGCAGTGCAAAATGTTACTCAAGAGGCTAAAGAATTTCTCGACAATAACATTCAGGGGAGCAGCAGCAGTAGCTCCAATGTCTTAGTAATAACCACTAATGAGGCAAGATATACAGAAACGGTGAGCCGGTGACAATCACAGTCAAGAACATAGGCGATGAGAGAGTGACCTTTCCTAACTCGGCAGTTGATCTAAAGATTCAGAACATGAACACCGGCCAAATGTATAGTGTTGTTGCAGCTCAAGTAACAACTGAGCTACAGCTAGGGCATCTAAAATGCTAACTTGGAATCAAGAGGATGACAACGGTAACAATGTTACAGCTAGTGATTATACTGCCATTGTGCAGGGTATCTTATCCTCATCATCATCATTTCAAAGCGTATCAGCACAAGTTAGCTTCGAAATTACAAAATAAGTACAGCTCCGCTGATGACTGTAGTCCATAGGCCATCTTTGTGGCCCTCTGCTGACTGGGTAAAGTTCTGAGTTCGGTAGATCTTGTTTGACAGTCTCCACTGCTCCTCTTTTTCATTCCATGTGAGGCTTGGATCGTTTGGCAGCCCGAGGATAGTTGCAAGCATTTCCATCGCCATATCCTCGGCATAGTCCCCTGCCTTTTGCGCAGTTTCACCGGTAGAGTGATGTTCTGACAGGTATCCATACTGGCTCCCATCCACAGGCCTTGCCAGACCAATTGATGCTGCAATAAGCCTGTTGGGCTCATTAGTGGCAGACCTTGCCATTATTGTAAATACAATCTGTCCAGACTGCAAGTATTTTCTTCCTACCTGACGACTGACAATTTTACAACGCGGAGGCAATATGCTTGATACTGACACCAGGTTAAGGTCTGCTATCCCTGCATCTCGAAGGGAAAGCTCAAAACTTGTCAAATAGTCCTTGTGAATGCCTCTGCCCCTGGTGAAGAACACCTTTGTGGGAACATTGTGCATAGGGCTAGCAGTATTGAGATCCCCTTCTTCTTCTTCTTCCATATACAATGCCTGGTATACAAGACAAATTAGAATTAATAACATTGTTACCAGCAATGTTGCAACTATATAGCATAGCTGACGGCTAGATCGGAGCGTTGAATATCAAAGCATTGCCAGTTGGAAAGAAATTCACAGTAAAAGTAATGGGCATAATCAATACAAGCCCTGAATCCTTCTACAAAGACTCTGTCAAGACTGGGGAACAGGAAATAGCAAAGACAGCAATACAGATGCAAGAGGATGGTGCTAGTATGATCGACATTGGCGGCATGTCAACTGCACCCTATGTGCAAACAGTCCTCGTCCCAGTTGGAGAAGAGATAAGAAGAATCACAGAGGCCATCAAGGTAGTCAAGAGTGCGTGCGACTTGCCGATTTCGGCAGACACACCAAGGGCCGCTGTCGCAAAACAAGCAATAACAGCTGGGGCGGACATAGTCAACGATGTAACTGGATTACAATACGATAGCAAGATGGCAGATGTTGCAGCAAAAGCTGGGGTGCCTATGATAATTGGCGCATACAGCAAAGCTCCTACTACTGGCAGAATGGTCGGTACACTCAAGACATTAAAGAAAAGCATGAGATTGGCAAGTGAGGCTGGTATCAAAGACGTACTGATTGACCCCTCAATAGGCTTTTTCCGTAAAGAAGGGAAAAACCCCTTTTTCACTAAAATGACAGACATGCCATGGTATGCACGTGATATTGAAATCCTATCCAATCTGCACAAGCTTACACCGCTCAAGAAGCCAATCTGTGTATCAGTTTCGAGGAAGTCTTTCATTGGGTACCTGCTGAATCTGAATGCTGCAGAAGATCGCCTGATCCCCTCAATAGCATGTGAGATGATTGCTGCTCTCGGGGGTGCAAATATCATCAGAACGCATAACGTTCGAGAAACAGTGCAGGCAGTAATGATGTTGCAATTGTTGAGAACCTAGCTGGCAAACGCTTATAATGCTTCAGAGTTGTTACACATCAAAGGAAATAGTTGGACATTGTACAGGGTCTGACATTTGATGACGTACTTCTCGTTCCTAAACGGTCGCCGATAGTTTCTAGATCTCAAACGAGTCTTCGCACCAGACTATCGCGTAACATCACACTCAATATACCAATTATAAGCGCTAACATGGACACCGTCACTGAATCAGGCATGGCAATTGCCTTGGCAAGAGAAGGCGGTATTGGGATTATCCATCGATTTATGACAATAAAAGATCAGGTAGACGAAATCCTGAAGGTCAAGCGCTCAGAGTCAGTCATGATAGAGCAGCCCTATACTATTAAACCTGATCTGACAGTGGCAGAAGTCAAAAAGGCTATGGCGGAGTACAGCGTCTCAGGCCTGCTTGTCGAAGAAGGAGGCAAGCTCCTCGGCATAATTACAAGGCGTGATATCACATTTGAAAAGAACAACAAACTCAAGGTGTCAGAACTTATGACAAAGGATGTCATCACTGCCAAGGCAGGCATTACTATAGATCAGGCAAAGGAGATTTTGCACAATAAAAGGATAGAAAAGTTGCCAGTCGTTGATGACAAAAAGCGCATCGTGGGGCTTATTACCAGCAAAGACATCTTGAAAATGGAGGAGTATCCGTATGCATCAAAGGATAAGAAAGGCAGATTGCTTGTAGGCGCTGCAGTTGGCATCAAAGGGGACTATTTAGAGCGTACAGAGGCACTACTCGAGGCGGGTGCAGATGTTATTGTAGTCGACATTGCGCATGGCCACAGCGAAAATGCTATCAATACTGTACACATGATCAAAAAGGCATTTCCTGACTCTGAGCTTATTGCAGGCAATGTAGCTACAGGTGAAGGCAGCCGTGATCTCATCAAAGCTGGAGTCGATGCGGTTAAGGTAGGAGTAGGATCAGGCTCGATATGCATAACAAGAGTCGTGACAGGCTCGGGCGTGCCACAACTGACTGCTGTAATTGACAGCGTCAAAGTAGCACGCGATTATGAGGTACCTATAATATCTGACGGCGGTATCCGTAACTCTGGTGACATTACAAAGGCGTTAGCTGCAGGCGCATCCTCAGTAATGATAGGAAGTCTCTTTGGTGGAACAGATGAGAGCCCAGGCAAGACACTTGTCAAGAACGGCAAAAAGTACAAGATGTATCGAGGTATGGCATCATTTTATGCATCGCTTGGTAGGAAATATCGTGAAGCGGGGCCTCAGGTAGTAGACTCTGATGACCTTAACGATTATGTCCCAGAAGGGGTTGAGGCTATGGTCCCATACAACGGAAGCGTAGTAGAAATTATAAGGCAGATGGCAGGCGGTCTGAGGTCAGGGCTCAGCTATTGCGGTGCAAAAACGATTTCTGAGATGCAAATGAATGCTGAGTTCATCAAGATCACATCGGCAGGCTATATCGAGAGTCAATCGCATGATGTCGATTTAATGTAATGTTGTTACTAATGTAAAACAAACAGGTCTAGATAGTTACATTTGCAAATAAACCAATAGAAGTTCCTTGCAAATGCAGTCAATGAAATTCTCATACCTGGCTGATTGCATAAACAAAAGATGCTACTGTTGTGACTTGGAAGATGTATTCTTGCAATTTTGACGACGAATTACAATGCAATGGAAGAGCAAAAAATAGGCTTATCTTTATTCTAAGCAATATGATTCTCTTTTTATGAGCGGAGGCTATCGCAGCGGTCTAGGAACGGGGTACAATTACTAGTTTGGGTTTATTGTTTGTAGCGTGGTGGCATTTCTTGCCGCATAAGCGGCAACTCCTTCTGTCGTAATAGATACACTGGCAAGGGTGAGATTTCATATAACTCTCAGCAGCCTTGGTATATTCACCCGTTCCATTGCAGAATGAACATCCTATTGATAATGCTTCCAGATGACCAGTATTTTGACAAATGATACAACCATTATGATTAAGAATAACGTCCATCTACATTGTCATAGAAGAAACGCATAGAATATAAGTGTAACGAGAGAATATTCTGAATATACTGCCTAGATTTGACAGAAAAAATAAGAACAAAAATTTAGACATATTCTGGACACTACACTCTAAAGTGAGCGTATGTACTGCTCCAATTAATCAAAAAACTCTTCTGATGGAACCCAAATGCACATAGAGAATCAAAAATAGATCATAGCCCTGAACGCAGGACTAGGCTATCTTGTCTGAAGTCTTCTGCTCTCTTTCCATATTAAGTGAAGATGCTATACTCTTGTTGATAACATAAGAGCATCTACTGCACCTATACTCTGGGTATGGTTCCATAGATTGATTGACCGTCAATTACACTTATGGCGTCCCTCTGTCCCGGATCTGCAATCCTCGCTTCATCAATATCAATTCCACCTAGGGCAAGACTTTGGCCTCTAATTGTAAGTGTCATTGGAACATTATCTATGACTGGTGTGGTGCCACCGTTAAGGTAGACGCTACCTACTATATTTGAGCTAGCTCCTTGAGCTCCTGTAGTCCCATTGGCCTGTGTCACCTCAAAACGATGGGGAGCGCCCTCCGTAATGGTGATATTGTTAAATGATGACCCATCAATTGCAGCTACATTCATCTCTGCTACAAACCGTCGAACAAGGGTTTCATTTGCAAATAGCCTAAATCGCCCCGTCACAATAGAACCGCTATCATCAGAAGCTGGAGTAATAACACCGCCACTGGCGACACCGCCACTTGCGCCCTGTGTAGGTAGAGTGCTGCCTATGAATCCTCGCACTGGTTCAACGTTTCTGTCAGCTAGCATATACGTCGATGGATCTTGGATACTACCTGTTGTGCCACTAGGAGGAGCAGCAGGAGTAGAGGGAGTGGTTGGAGTCTCTTCCTCAACCACTCCACCTTCATCTTCCGGTGGAGTAGTATCTTCTTCCGGTGGAGTAGTATCTTCTTCTTCTGGCTCTTCCAGAAGAGGAAGGTTGAACTGTCCAAAGGCTTCTTGTATGATTGTTCCCCCGTATCCAAGGCTAGCTGGCAATAATAAGAGAACACCCAAGCTTATGGTGGCAGCAATTGCTGCCTTGCGTTTATTATCTCCTAAAAAAGCAAATTGATCTGTCATCGTTACGACAATCCTAAAATCACTTAAATCTATTTCGATAAATCACTCTAGTAATATTCCTTAGTATGTATTTATAATAAGATACTACAGTTATAGTATTCATTTCATATCCTCCTAGTTAAAAGGTACCTCTTCTATTGAGAGGATGAGAGTTATCCCTCAGTTTTTACTATTACGGCTCATATACAACTACAACCTTGTCATTTGAATCCAACATGAAATCTGCTATTGCAATGACAGTAAGTACGGCTGCAAAATATTTCTCCGATATATTCTTAATCAGTATATTAGATATTTATTAATAATTAATATTATGAATAAACTACCTTATGAAATAGATATTATATTTCTTTACTTTGTAATAGACACAAATGACCTTGTCAGGCGTATTGATTGCTGATAACTGACATGATAGTTAAATAATACAGTTGCATGCAGCAAAGTCACGTCCAACTATGGTTATTATCCTAGCAATTGAATCATTTGTCTTTAGATCATGGTTTGTATCTGACAGATTGCAGAATCTAGGATGAGGTTTATAGTTTGCAGTTTTCTTTTTTGTTCCTCGGCACCTCTGAGCTATCACATAGGTACAAGACTTCTACAGGTTCGATACACTCTGTTGGTTCATCTTTCTATTCTTTTTAGAGCCGTAGAAAATATGAGCAGCAGGACAGTAGACGATATCTGTAGTTTTTAAACATGGATATTTTGTTACCTCTTCAGATAAGAGTATATAGTGTGGTTCAATTACAATTCTTTATGTCTTTCCCTTAGTGGGCTGACGCTGTCATATGCCACCATCTTGTATTCTTGCTAATAGATTGCCTCTTGATAATTTACTCCAAATTCATCAAGATAGTCTTTGTCATCAAGCTAATTCTATTGTCCAGATTCTTTGCCCACCTGCTTTTGGTTCATCATGTCAATAATATCCTTCTTGCCTGGATGTTATATCTTTTCAATCTTTTTTATCTATCGATGCAAGTAGTAATTGTGTCTCCTACAATGAAGCTTACCAAGAATGGAGAATACAGCTTCAGCATGTACCACAAAGACAGCAATAACTTTTTTTCACCCACTAAGGTGAAATATATTTGAACAAAAACTATGAACATAATTGATCAATTCATAAATTAATAACTCGATTGCACCTTGAAGAAGATTACACACATGCACCCAGATGATCTAAAAGCAGTATGGATCTGCCATGAATGTCATAAGGTATTTGTTTTCCACAGTGATGTTGACGATCATAAGAGTTTAAGCGGACACAAGATGGTTGAAAAAGCGACACTGATTTCACCAGAGACCTTTGCATAAAGAATCTTATAATGACATAGAGACTGCTGACGTGTATTTTATGCTTCAGCGCTTAGAACAACTAGCATAACTCCAATATACGGAGTAGCAAAATGGGAGCACACTATCATCTATGCAAGAACCTCTAATGAGTACAATTACATTATTTGGCATTTGTGCTTGACAGCGATTGTTGCACTCCACTTCTTTGAGAGAACATGCCGGCTAGATTGTCTAGGTTCATGGTGTATCATAATACTGCCGCCTGAAATAATATTTAGTGATTTCAGAACAAGATTTATGATCAACATAACCAGGAATATACTCTTAACTATTGGATGATTAGCTTGAACGCAATGACAATCATTGTAGCAGCAACAAGCATGATAATTACCAAATCCGTTACAACAATGCCACCACACTGCTTCTATATACTTGGTAAAAAAGTAAGAATTGAAGACAAAGGCAAAGTGGCAGTAGCTGGTGGTTAGATATTGGAATACTCAAATAAAAGAAATTCTCCCATACCTTAGTGATAGATAATATCTTGTTCTCAATTATGATCTATCTACCAATCGTCTTTACGAGGTCTTGCTTCTCTTGCCGATTATAGAATCTATTCTATTGAAGTCTTTCGTTCCGTTGATTAAAAAATCATCTAGAAATTTTTAATATATCATAAGTCATAGTTATGAATATGGAGCATAACTCCAGATGAGTTAAATATTATTTTAAGTGCTCCTCCCATCACAATGAAGAAATATTGTGACAATTGTTTAAGAGAATTATCAAAATTTTCATTTTTAAATCATAACAAAAAGAAGATCTACCGATATAATAGCGCAATGCTTTGTCGTACTTGTTTTGAAGAGATAAGCTCGCGCAGCCAACAGTTAGAGGAAGAATCATAATAAAAGTTAAGTTTTGTTCATAACCCACTAACCCTCCTGAAATAATAATATTGTGTTGTTGTGGCTTATATCGCTGAAGCCTCTATGGCAGAAGGGCTGCTCATATTTGTTCGTCTTGGGTGTGGCAGATTTGATAATTAACAACCATCATCTAGATTTATCTGGAGTATGTGTTTATCACTTTGCGTTTGACTAAAACTCATAACTACAATATTATTCACTAACATGAAGCGAAAAGCGTTAAAACATATTTTTACTCGGTTGGTTCATGAAGATTGGTATTTCTGCATCCCTGACTATATCGTTAATTGCCTTTTTTGTGTTGGGGATGGCGGCACCATCTCTCTTGCTGTCTATAAATTTCGAATCAGCTTTTGCGCAAACAGATACTCCGATACAAGAAGATGGAAAAAGTAATAATAATAATCTTAGTAATAATACTGTAACTTATAGCTACAATATCTACAGCAATAACAATAATACTCAAGAAGCGGTAACAAGGCTGCACAACAGTTCAGTCAGCTATTATGATGACAACAATACAACAGGATATCTTGTCTACCCTGAGCTAGCAAACAATACTCAACAACAACAGCTAATGCCTGCAGTAATTATGGTTCACGAATGGTTGGGACTAAATGAACATATCAAAAACCAAGCAGACATTTTAGCCAAGGAAGGATACGTTGTACTGGCAGTTGACTTGTATAGAGGTGAGGTTACGACTGACTCTAACCGCGCGATGGAGCTGGCATCTTCTGTTAGAAATGATCCTGACTCTGCAATTGACAACTTGCAGTCTGCGGTCAATTATATCAAATCACTTGAAATAGTAGATGGTAGTAGAATAGCTTCTCTAGGATGGTGCTTTGGTGGGGATTGGTCTCTACAGCTTGCACTAAACAGCTCAGAGAATCCGCTTGCCGCTACTGTGATTTATTACGGACGCCCTGTAATAGATACCGCTTCTCTTTCTAGCATTGAGTGGCCAATACTTGGTATTTTTGGTGACCAAGACCAATCGATTCCAGTTGAATCAGTAAAGCAATTTGCATCTGCATTAAATGCGTCAGACGTTACAAATGAGATTTACCTATATGAGGGTGTAGGACATGCATTTGCAAATCCCTCGCGCGACAATTATGCTCCAAAAGAGACAACTGATGCTTGGCAAAAGACAATTGAATTCCTAAGAACGTATCTTTAGAATTGCCTTTTTGGCATTTGGGTAAAAAGTAGGGGCACCTTGATCGATAATAACTAACTGTTGTCAACCCTCTGTATGTCGACATTCGCCGCTTTTTAAAGGATTGTCCCTGTTTCTTATTACCCCCTTAATGGTGTGGACAGGATAAAAACACAAAAAATACCTATTTGAAAACTGTTTAACAGAGTCTGAAGTTATTTTCTATCTAAAACAGATTTTCTATGCATTACACTCGAAGAATCCTGGTCCCTTAAGTTGAAGGATAGGTAAAGCTTTTGAATTTCACGGTTACTAAGAAAACAAACACTGTCATAAACTGACATAATATGCCTAGTGGACTTTCTGAGTTTTATAGTTTTGACACGAACGAGCTCAATTCTGACACACATTCAATCATACTTGAAGCTAGGTTTTGCTATTTTAGGGCTTGTAGGCAATGTAATATCTTTAAAGATTTCTGGACGCGGTAGAGCTGCTGCCGTTGTCTTAAAAGTTAATTGAAGTCAGTTGCATTTTCAAATTCTCAACTTCTGCTTTTTTGATCTCATAGGGTATATAGTATTCACTAATGCCCTTATAATAAGCGCCGGGAGAGGGATTTGAACCCTCGGGACCCTCACGGGTCACAAGCTGGCCGGTTTAACAAATTCCAGGCTTGCGCCCTACCGGGCTAGGCGACCCCGGCATCAGATAACATGTGCACTAGCTAACATATCAGTATATTAATTATCGGCAAAAAGACAAAGCTAAAAATTGAGGAATGTGGCATCAATCAGTGCTTTTGGCTACTCAGGGATTATCCGATCATTGTAAGGCAGGCAGTCATGTCGATTGCAACGATTGTATGTGTCGCTGTCACGTTCCAGGCACGATTGAAAACCTTGCAAAGAATATTGCCAAACTGGACCGCAAGCGTCCAGGCATTGGAGAAACCCTTTAAAATTAATTCTCAGAACTCATCAGGGTTTTCATTTTCAAGCTTGTCGAGGTCAACTTCTGAGGGTGTCGAGACATTGATGGACTGCTCACCCTTTGAGCGCCACGCCTTTGGATAGGTATTGGGCTTCATGATGATGCGTTTCATGACAAACGCTATGCCCCTTACGCTCTGCTCGATCTCCTCTTTTATCATCGCAGTCTGTGCCAACCCTACTATCTCTCCCTTTAGAGTGTAGACGCCTACAAGCTCACCCTTGCGTAGGTCTTTTGGCAATGCTATTACGCCAGGCACCGCAAGGGGTGCGCCATGGCACAGCGCATCGACTGCTGTATCGCGCACAGTGATGGCACGTATACCTTCTAGGCAGTGTTCTATTGGCAGGATTAGTCTACGCAGCTTTTCTTCGTCCTTTCTTTCCTTGTAACGCTGATAGGCATCTACAATATCATGCAGCCGTACAAGACCATCATTCTGTTCTGAGAGGTTGCTTACCCTTGTCCTGCGGAGCTCCACCATCGTAGCCCCAGATGATACCACCTCTCCAATATCGTAGATTATCTTGCGAATGTATGTACCTGCCTGGCATAGGATACGCATGAGCACGAGCCTGTCGTAATCTTCAAGGTAGTCAAATTCATAGACACTTCTCACGCGAGTCACACGTCGTACAGATGAGCGCTGGGGCGGCCGCTGATATATTTCACCTGTAAATTCTTGCATTACTTTTCTTAGCTTATCCAATGAAACATGTGAGTGCAGACGCGCAAGAGCATAGTACTCCTTTGGTCCTAACAACAGTACAGATAGCGCTTTGGTGCCTTCTCCCAATCCTATTGGCAAAAGACCTGTTGCGCCAGGGTCAAGTGTGCCACTGTGGCCTGCCTTTTCTATCTCCAATATGCGCTTCGTCCATGCAACAACCTCGTGGCTTGTAGGGCCAGCGGGCTTATCTACAAGCACTAATCCATAATAGAGCAGCGACTCAATTGATCTCTTATCCGGGTAATGGCCGTAGTTATCGTTGGTAATGTCATCATCTATCTTGCTAAGGTTTTCTAGCTGCGGTAGCCTCATCAATATTGTTGTCCACCTATGTGACGTCTGACTATTAATTTTGATATCTCTACAAGGGAGTCAAGTGATAGCGTATCTGTGTTGAGTACATAGTCAAAAACCGTCAGATCCTCTCCAAAGCGAAAGCCATAGAGTCTGTAGTAGATCCTTTTATTCTCCTCGTCCCTCAGCTTGGTTATCCTTTTTGCCTCTGCAAAGCTGATGCCGTCGCGGTTCGCCATCCTCTTGGCGCGGTTTTCCGATGATCCTCTAAGCCAAAACTTGATAATAATGACTGATTCATCTACTACCAGCCAAGGTAGTGTATAGCTTGTAATGACTGTCCCTCCTTTCGTCACTATCTGGATGAGCTTATTGTCTACTTTTTTGTCAAAGGAAGGATCTGTTTTGCGTTCCTCCATGAACTTTTTTGCTTCTGTAGTGTCCCACCAATCATCTCTTTTAACTGAGTAACCTCTGTCTTCTTCAGCAAGCATCTTTAATATGTCACCTCCATTGTACATTACAATGTCAAATTCTTCTGCAAGCTTGCAAGCTATGGTAGTCTTGCCTACCGCAGGCCAGCCTGAAATTACAATACTAAATAATTTATTGGCGACCATCTTATCCTGTTATGCTCGGCATGCTTGTCTTGGTCACTTTGGATATTATTCCACTGAATGCAAATGAGGTCATCAGGAACCAACCCCACAGATAAACCTGGCCTGGCAATCGGCATGGACCGTTAAGGGTATTTCCACCATTGGGATCTATTACAGGTTGGCCATTTGCATCTAATTTTGGTTGGGTGTCAGTTTGGACATTTGTGTCACTGCACGTTATCCATGGGATGTATATTGGCGATAGTGACACGGTTGCGCCAAATATTGCAGGGAATACAAAGATCCAGATGAGAAACGACGGTATCATATAGATAAACATCGGACGCATCTGCTGTTGCTGCATTTCAAGAGCCATCTTGTTTACATAGGCTTGCCTCTTTTTCAGCTCCTCGATTCTGGGCTTGTCTTGCTTTTTGATTGCATCAGTGTATTGCTTGCGCCATTCATTTGTCTCCTTCATGATCCTGTTCATCTTTTCAATGTCAGTGGTCTTTTTCCTGAGCATAGCAAAAGCAAAATTCATGCTCACTGCTATTATTAGCGCAACAAGCATAGCACTTACCATATCAGGAAATATTGGGTGTGAGGTATAGTGGGGCGATATAAGCGACTGCATCAATAGATTCTGCAGCAGGTTCAACTTCCATCTCCTATCAGTATCTTTGCTATATTTGCTGCTGCTTCTCCCATCTGGCCGTCATTGTTCATGATTATTGAAAACGGCGCACCTGTTAGAATAGAGCAAGATGCCACCATAACTCTTGAGATATCAAGCTCTTTTTGGATATTTTCTGCAGAAGCAATGTCCCGCTGGCGAGTCTGGTCTGACTTGCGCCTCTCTGCTATCTCACCTGGGTCTGCAGCAACCATGACTATATTCGTTGGTTTCATGATGCTTAGCAACCTCATTGGAAGACCGGGATAGTATCCCTCGTCTGTGTTGATAAAAAGATGAGTGTCGATCATCAGTATATCGTCCTTCATTTCTGTAATTCGCTGAGCAGCTAAATCCTGCAGTCGCCTCTGATCTTCGATACTCATTCTGCGCATCTCATCGCGGTTCTTGAGGCCCATCTTTTTAGCCTCTTCAAACATGACGGTGCCGAAAATTACAACTGTGGTCTTGCGCGCCTGGTTTAGCATCTCAGCTGCTCGTGCAATGAGGGTGGTCTTTCCCACGCCTGGAATGCCAACAATTATTGCGCGTTTATTTTCTGCCAAGTAGAGCCGCCAGACTTGGCATAATGACGTCGACCTGCTCCTTGACCAGCGTCTGGTAGTAACTTACCATGATACTGACCATTAGCAGAAGGCCGGTTCCGCTGCCAAAGACATTCAATACGTTAGAAACGCTAGAGAGAAGGCCAAGAACGATTCCGCTGATTATTGTCAGCGAAGGGATATACTTGTTTAGCAGCACTTCCACTGAGCCTTCTGAGCGCCTAAAGCCGGGTACTTGCACATCTGCGTCAAGGAGATTACGTGCCGCAGTTTTTGCAGACAGGCCGCCAAGCTCCACCCACAGTCTTGAAAAAACTGTGACTATGCCTGTAGTGAATATGACGTATGTTAATGCCCTTAATGGATCGGCTGCGACCACATCTAGGCTACGAGGAGCTGTGAGATAGTATAGTATACCGCCTGTAGGCGTCGTCTGACCTCCTCCTCCCCCTGAATTAGGGTCATATTGCGCGATCCAGTTGAATGCTGGGTTCTCGTTATTAGGGTTATAGTTTGCCCACAGCATTTGCCCCATAAATGCTACATTTGCGGTGAGCGCAGACGCCAGTATGACAGGTATAACCGAAGTGTAAAGCAGCTTGATTGGGTATACTGCTGTAAAACCTCTGTATTTTGTAGAGACTATTGGGACATCGACATGTATGCCTTCGATATACACGAGTACAAGTATGACTGCGATTGTTAGCACAAAGGCAAAGATGCTTGGAAGCTGACCTGTGCGGAAGATGGCATCTGCAGCATGGCCTTCGTAAGCGGCATGTATTGTAAACGGCAATATTCCCACAGGGCCATCAGATGCTGGGGCTACGCTGAACACACTCCAGAGTATCGTCTGAGCGATGCCTGCCATGATAAACAGACTTAGGCCCGAGCCTATACCCCATCCCTTTTGTACCATCTCATCCATTAGCATGACGATTACACTGGCACCTATGAGCTGAGTAACTACTACATAGATGGCATAGGGAGCATTATCTGCAGTAAGTGGCCCATAGACGCTAAATCCGTACAGTCCACCTTCTGCTACAATTACTATTATAGTGACTATTTTTGTCGCCGAAGTAAAGAGTGATCTGTCGTCCGGGTCCTTGAAGTCCAACTTGACCAGGCCAGAGCCTTTTAACAACTGCATGAGCAGCCCTGCTGTGACTATGGGTCCAATTCCAAGCTCCATAAGTGTTCCTTGTTGAGCAGCAAAGATGACACGTGCAAACGCAAGAAAGTCAAAGCGAGGGTCGTCTGTGACACCATATAGCGGGATCTGTCCCATTATCAAGTAAGCGATAAGGGCAATCCCTGTCCAGACGAACTTTTCAGCCAGAGAAATTTTCCTCTTTGGTTTTGGGACTTGAGGAACATAAGCAGACGCGGTCTTTACGAACCGCCTAACCGGGTTCTCAGTTGTTGTCGTGCTGCTCATATGTTATAACTCCGCCACCTGCAGTCTCAATTTTTGATCTGGCGCTCTCTGAAACCTTGGCTACCTTTATCATATATGCTCCGCTGATAGAGCCTCCTCCAAGCAGCTTGTCATAACCTAGCGCGGTCAAATCTAGAACAACCCTGCCGCTCTCGTCAGCCTTGCCATGTTTGGCAAATACTGCATCTAAGTCTCGGATGTTAATCCACCTCTGTACGAGGTTTCGGTTAAAAGAGTTAAAAGAGTCGTGACCAAAGTGGTTTGGCTCCTCAATGACTGTCCGCATCCAAAAGTGCTTGTGCTTTCCTGCACCTCCGACGCCGCCCCTGCTTCCAGCCTGTCTGTGCTGGCCGACTTGGCCCCAGCCACAGTATCTGCTACCGCGCTGTCTTCTGCTTTTTCTAAATCTAGTAGCCATAACTCATCATCACTCGCTCTGTGCTGCTGAAATTACAGCTATCACGTTCACTTGCACCTTAATTAAGTCTTGCTGCACTAGAGCATCCTCTTGACTATGTTGGCTAGTTCGACATCTTCTCCAAGAATTCCGTCTTGCATATATTGAGTCTTGGTCTTTCTCTTGAATCCGCCCTTTGGAGGGCTAAGAGCGAACCACGGTTTGATCCCACTAAGATTGCTCATTGCAACCCTGTTCTCTGCTATTGCGGATGCAAGGTCATCAATACTATTGTACTCTTTTGGAAGATCCGGCTTTGTGATTGGCCTGTATCCTGCTCTTCTGCCCCGCTTTTCAAGAAGTCCTTTGACTATGCTGGCATCTGCCTTTGTCCAGGCCACCTCATCCTTGACCTTTCTTAGCATGCCTAGGTATTCTGAGCTTTCTGGCACTATTGTTGCGCGGAAGCGCTTGTCAAGGTTGAGGCCGTCAAGTGTCTTTTTGGCCTGTTGAGGGATGTTTACTGTTCCTTTGATTCTAACTACAAGATATGCCATCTAGTTTCCTCCTCATCCTACACTGTATGTGCTCCTGAGGGCGTTAAAAATTGCCTTCGTAGTCGAAGACATTGTATTTGTTGACCCAAAAGTCTTTGTCCACGAGTCCTTTAATCCAGCCAATTTCAATAGGCTCTTTATATTCTCGCCTGCCACTATACCAAGGCCTCTTGGGCCGGGAATGATTTCAAGTGTAACGCTGCCCCCCTTACCTCGCACTTTGAATGGCACTGAGTGGAGCTGATTGCACTTGCACTCCCAGCTACCACAGCCAAGCTTGACAGGAATTACATTAAGGTAAGAAGCATTTGTAGCCTTGTCTATGGCAACTCTCATTTGAGAAGCCTTACCCTTGCCTATGCCAAACCAGCCAGTCTCATTACCAACAGCAACAAGAGCATTGAAACGCGTCATTTCGCCTGCGTCAGTTTGCTTTTGGACAATACCAACATGAACCACTTGGCTCTTAATGTCCTGCAAAAGGTGCTTGACGATCTCTGGCTCTTGTATCCTCATGCCGTTTTCGTAAATCTGCTCCATTGAGTTTATCTTGCCTGCCAGGACCATACTTCCAAGCGTAGTTCTAGGTTTCCATTCAGCCTGGTGTTGTCTTGCTGACGACGATATTTGGCTCATTCCTCTTTTCTCTGGCCTCGCTTCTCTACTGCGCCGCTCTTCTTTTCTTTTGCCTTTTCTTTTTTGACTGGTGCTTCTTTCGCTGCCTTCTTTGACATCGCCTTTTCTGCAGGCTTGCCTGAAATTCTGCTCCTTATTTCTTCAAAGTGCGAAGGATAATCTTCAGGCCTCAGGCCATTTTTCAAAATCGCGGAGAAACGTGAATTGTACTCACCCTCATCATCTTCTTTCAGAGTGTGTGAGTATTCTGCTATGTGATGTCCAGTGATCCTGTCTTCGTCTGGAAGAGATTCTTTGGAGATAGGCATACTGACGCCTGCATCAACAATGCCCTTCATGCATGCTGCAATCCTTGAAGTAAAGCGGTTGTTGCCTATATAGAGGACTGCATCATTGATCTCCTTTTGTATCGCCTTCTTCCCTAATAGCATACCTGTGAGATAGCATGCTGGCAAATTGTTAAATGCGCCCTTCCATCCGTGCTCGGCAAGTTCTCTGCTGTGTGCAGAGGCGATGACAATATCGCCTGTAGGAGTTGGCCTGAGAAGTTGGGCTGAGACATTTTGATCACTTATCCTAATAGTAACAAATAGGTGCCTACCGATCAGGATTGCCGACCTTTTGCGATAATTAGTTTTATCTTCTCTAATCCTTTTTAGCGTATGAATATAAGTCAACAATTATCCACCATTCAACGATTAGTGAAGCAACCAATGTAAAGCACTTATAAACGTTAAAGACTGGTCTGGAATCAATTTGAAAAGCTTGTTTTCTCTTTTCTACCAAAATGCAATTGTACTGTATTTACCACGATAAAACGACATTGTTTTATTTTTTTCTTCTTCTGCTATTCTGTTTACATTGTTTTTTGTGCTAAAAGCCTCTACAGAAAAGTTTCTTGCCCCACGAGATTCTATTTATGTACTATATACCGTTATCACTTTACTCAGCTTTCATTTAAGTCATGGGGATATGTGTTGTTTCATATCATGAATGTAAATCGCATCCCGTATTGCTTTCAAGTCTTATAAGAAATATCCTGTCAACCAGACGTCCTGCGGTAGCAAATTCAAATCTAATTATCCCACTACAAAGAGGAACCCTTACCCTATCGGATGAGCACTATGTCTCAGGCTTGCGCAAGGTGCCAAGACAGCAATTCAAAGCAGCATATAGATGTCAGAACTAAACTTGATTATGATTTTTATAACTTGACAGTCTCTGTTGTGCGTACTATTTACAGAACAATTGAATACTGCTATAACTGCAAATTATTAAGAAGAAAATATTAGTTTATTTTCTCCTCGTCATTCTCTTTGCAATCGATGCGGCGTATGCGCCCGCTCCGATGCCATTATCAATGTTTACCACCGCTAAGCCAAGGGTACAGCTCTGAAGCATAGATGCCAATGCTCCTATGCCGTTTGCACCAAAGCCATAGCCTATTGAAGTTGGCACCCCCACAACCGGTATATCTACCATCGACGCCACAACTGACGCAAGTGCACCTTCCATTCCTGCCACGACTACAATGGCGCCTATATCTTGCTTGAACATCTCTTTAAGAGCTGGAAAGAGACGATGCATTCCGGCAATGCCTATATCATAACTTGTTATCGCCTCACAGCCCATCGCTTTAGAAACAATCCGTGCCTCTTCTGCAACGCCAACGTCTGCAGTGCCGGCCGAAATTACGCCTATTTTTGCATCAGTCATTTTGCAGACGAATGACTTTTCGGAGGCAAGTAACGTTGTGCTGTTTCTTCCGATTTCGACAATAAAGCCCTTTCTACGGAGCGCACCTGCTACTTTTGATAGCTCATTCTTCTTTATTCTGCTGACTACAACTTGACCGTTACGCCTAACGACCGCAGCGGCTACTCTGATGATGTCTTTATACTCTTTACTTTCAGAAAAAATGATCTCTGGTATTCCACCTCTTCTTATTTCCCGACCGACGTCGAGCTTAGCAATATCGCCTATCTTTTCAATTGCATGGATAGAGATCTCCTTCTTTACCTCCGATAGGCTAAGGCTGCCATTTGCAAACTCGTCAAGAATTGTATGCAGATCCATCGTGTCAGCAAGCTATCAACAACAAGAAAATAAAAGGATTTAAAGTGGAAGTGCCCTGATCGCTTCCTTCACGCTTGCGACACCCTTACTGAAAATTTCCTGCTCAAAGCTGTCCAGCTTGAGTTCAATGATGCGCTCGACGCCGCCTGCGCCAACGATAACCGGGACGCCTATGCATACATCATGAAATCCATATTCCCCTTCAAGCAATGTTGACACTGGAATTACCAGCTTTTTGTCTCGGATGGCAGACTCCAGCATATTCGCAATTGCGTTTCCAGGTGCGTATACCGTCGCCCCCTTTAATGCAATGACCTCTGCTGCGACCTTTCTTGTCTTTTCAAAGATCTCCATTGCCTTATCCTTTGAGATAAACTCATGAAGTGGTATGCCTGCTATAGAAGAGAACCTTGTCAGCGGCAGCATGTTTTCGCCGTGCTCGCTTATCACCATAGCTTGAATCGAACTGCGAGAAACATTGGTCGCATCTCGAATAAAGCTCCTGAACCTTGATAGGTCTAACATGCCGCCCATTCCCATAACCTTGTTCTTTTTTGCTCCAAGAGTCTTGAGCGTAAAATAAGTCATCGGATCAAGTGGGTTTGTAACTACTATTACTGTCGCATACTTTGCATAAAGGACAATTTTGGAGACGATGTCTTTGACTATGCCTGCATTTATCTTTAGGAGATCCATTCTCGTCATGCCTGGCTTTCTTCCGACGCCAGCAACAAGCACTACATAGTCAGAATCGCGCACATCTTCGTAATTGTTTGAACCCCGTACTATGGTATCAGAGCCTCTTTCTGACAGCTGGTGATTGATGTCCATTGCTTCTCCCTGAGGGAGACCTTGAACAATATCAAGCAGCAGTATGTCTCTGTCAAGCTCCCTTAGCCCGCAATTAAGGGCAGCTGAGGCACCGACCTTTCCCGATCCGATTACGGTAATTGTCATAGCCGAACTTGCAAGCAGAGTATTGCTTATATAAATTGTGATAGGAGCTGGGTCAACTTTAAACTTTAAATTAATCAACATATCAAATCAATACCGAATTTGTCAAAGAAGAAAAGGAGGGACGACAGCTACTTTGCTGTAGATCGACGTAGAAGAAGGAAATACATGGTGATCATAATACCAGTCATCATCGCAGTTGCGGCAGCTAGTATTGCAGCAGCTATTTTTTACCAGCCTCCTACTGCGATGGCAATAAGTGGAATAGAATGTAATAAGTCTGAACAGCTCAATTACCATATTCATTCACATTTAGATGTATTTGTTAATGGAGTACAGCAGCAAATCCCTTCAAATATTGGGATAATTTCTTCACCCTCGTGCCTATACTGGCTTCATACCCATAGTGGAGATGGCACTGTACATATTGAAGCGCCTGAAGCCAGACAATTCACAGTGGGTCAATTCCTTAACGTATGGCAACAGACTCTATCTAATTCAACAGCATTCTTTAACTCCGTATCTGATATGCCAGTGACAGCATATGTGAACGGCCAGAGATTTGAAGGTGATTACAGGACAATCCCGTTAGAATCGCTAAGAGAGATCGTTCTCGCGTATGGCACGCCTCCTGAAGACATTCCAGCTGAACACGATTTTGGCAGCATAACGAGATAAAAGCATAAACGTGATATAAAGCAAAAGCACAAGCTAGGTAGCTATGTCAAGAGTTGCCATCATAGATTCCCAAGTGGCAGGAATTGCTGGTGACATGCTGATGTCCAGCCTAGTGGATGCTGGTGCTAACAAGACCAAAGTCATTGAGGCAATCTTTGCTTGCCAGAACTTTGTCAAGAATAGCAGGATAATCGATGCTCATTTTGCCAAAGTGATATCACATAGCTTTGCTGCCACGCAGCTGCAAATGAAATACAAAGATGGGGTACTGAAGCGCAAAGGCACAGAAATGTATTCTGCACTTACAAGATGCTGCGACTCTGTAGGGCTTGAGGATAGGGCCAAGACATTTGCATTAGATTCTCTCAAAATGATAATTTCTGCTGAGGCGACCATCCATGGCCAGAATGTTGACAGCGTACATCTGCATGAAGCATCCAGCATTGATACCTTTGCAGACCTTGTTGGATGCGCGATAGCGTTGCAGGATCTTCAGCTGTTTGATGCCAAAATGTATTCTACTAAAGTAGCAGTTGGTGGCGGACTGCTAAGGTTCTCCCATGGTACCCTCCCAAATCCTGCCAGCGCGATCCTTGAAATTTTCAAGAATAAACGATTCGTCTTGGTAGGAGGGCAGGCTGAAGACGAACTGACAACACCTACAGGGGCAGCAATGCTTGTCAATTTGGTGCACGGTAGTGTCAACTACTATCCCAGTCTTGCGCCCGAAAAAATCGGCTATGGTGCGGGCACAAAAAAGTTCGAAGGTTTTCCCAACGTGGTTCGTGTAGCAATAGGTACATCAGCAACTGTCTATGAAACCCACAAGGATACAGTCTATGTCGTGGAAACAAACATCGATGACGCGTCTGGTGAGCTAATAGGTAACCTTGTAGAGCAATTGGCTGAAGTTGCTAGGGACGTGACAGTCATTTCAGGTACTACTAAAAAGGGCCGACCGACCTATCTCATTAGGATCATATCGGAAGATATTTGGCTAAACAGTGTGCTTGAGCTACTGTTCGATGAATCCGGGACGCTTGGTGCCCGAGTGCAGGAAGTAGAGCGAATTGTTCTGCCTAGGCGCATACTAACTATGTCGGTTAATGTTAACGGCAATATCCTCGATGTACATGTCAAGATTGTCAAGGATTCAGCTGGAAGAATAACAAACGTTAAACCTGAGTTTGAAGATATCAAGATGATTGCAACAAAGTGTCAAATTCCAGTCAAGAGAGCAATGGATCAGGTCCATTCGGAAGTTATGAAAAAGCTGGGAGAAGGAGAAGCATAGAATGGAAACCTTCAACAAACTGGTAGAGTGGTTCGTAAAGAACGGAGGCGACAGAGCAATAGTGGCGCTTTCTGGTGGAGTGGACAGTGCTGTAGTAGCATTAGCTGCAAAAAAAGCGCTTGACAACGGCGCTATTGCCATAACGGCTGATTACAAGACGCTGGCAGGGGAAGAACTGGCCGCGGCATGGCGAGTTGCAAGAGAGATAGGCATTAAGCACAAAGTGATTGAATACAACGAGCTTGAAAACGCGTCCTTTGTAAAAAATGACACCATGCGATGCTACCATTGCAGGACAGAGCTTGGACAGCACCTCGCAGAGGAAGCAAGAAGAGCAGGTGTTTTACTCGTAGTCGATGGAACAAATATCGATGATCTGACAGACTACAGGCCTGGCATTAAAGCTCTCCGAGAAAACGGGGTGCGAAGCCCAATGATAGAGCTTGGCATAGGGAAGACCGATATACGTGAAATCGCAAAGAGTTTTGAGCTCTCCGTTTATGACAAGCCTTCCAATGCATGTCTTGCCTCCAGGATACGGACAGGGAGCGAGGTCACATACGAAAAACTACAAAGGATTGAGAATGCAGAGATAATAGTCAAGGCAATTTTTGGCGTCAGGCAGGTGCGCGTAAGAGATCACGGTGATCTTGCAAGGATTGAAGTAGGCAGAGATGAGTTGCACAAGATGTT
The DNA here is from genome assembly GCA_035562555.1 of Nitrososphaera sp. Classification (GTDB taxonomy): domain Archaea; phylum Thermoproteota; class Nitrososphaeria; order Nitrososphaerales; family Nitrososphaeraceae; genus Nitrososphaera. The sequence continues at coordinate 24,768 of DATMWK010000095.1, forward strand.
TGATGTAGACAAGCTTGCAATCTTAGACAACAAGCTTAAGGAGCTTACATTCAAGTTTGTTTCTATTGATGTAGCAGGCTACAGGACAGGTAAGCTGGTAGTTATAGATAGGTATGACCAGAAGGGGTAACATCCTATAGACACCGAAAAAGCTAAAGCTCAGCTCCTTCTAGTATATACTAGCATAATAATGGCTTATGGAATGACCAAGGTTGGTGCTCCCGCAGCAGTAGCAGAAGCGCCGCAACATGAAGAAGGACAATCATCATCTCCCTCCTCCTCCTCATCATTTTACAGTGCAAGGCGTCTGAAGCTATACAGCCTTGCAGAAGTCTGACGGCGGATATGCAGCTTGGAAAGAAGAGGAAATGAAGAAACAGGAATGACATTTGACTCTAAAAACATGTCATTGGGAGATAGTAAGGGCAGTAGAGGAAACCAATTAGGGATAGGCTGTAGTCCTAAACTCATTTTTGGTTTGGGTCCATTGGACTTATGCGCCAGTAATTTCTGTAGATATCAACAACAATAACACTGCTAGTGTATAACATTATTTGAAGATAGTGCGGGAGTAATCCATAATGCACATCTCTGAGAGCACAGTTTGATTATAATTTTACAGAGCCAGATGAAAAAGAACTTAACTATTCTCAGCACGAGCATATCCTTCCCTAATGGTACGTGGAGGATATAATAAAAAATGATGGCAAAAATTTTAACTGCAGCTCTGCTATTAGCAACTGCTTTAGTAATAACACCAACGTATGCACAATTTGGAGGGACAACATCAAGTGAAACAACAAGTGAAACAACAGGCACAACAGGTCAACCTCAAGAAGATTCCGACGCCTTGTTGACAGCAACTCTAAATGGTGACACTTTCAAAACTGGCGATACGATTACGGTTAGCGGCACTGTAGAAGAACGAGATATTGACTCACATGTAACGATAGAAGTGATAGACCCAAGCGGTCAAACGGTTCAACGGGGATTTCCTGCTGTAACTGCAGACAATACTTATACATACAGCTTTGTTGCAGGCGTTCCTGAACAATTTCACTTTGGACCAGAGATGAAAGAAAGTGGTAACTATAGGATGACTTTGAGTTACCTCAAACCAGGCAATGACTTTGGAGCTGACGACTTTAATTCACAGATAGAGTTTGTCTTTCAATATA
>DATMWK010000096.1:0-25936 GCA_035562555.1 Nitrososphaera sp.
ATTCCAGTGATACTTCCTTGTCTTTGTGTACAGAACATATTCATCACACAGACGCATGTTAAGCGTCTCAACTATCTTTTTACGAGCATCATCTTTTACTCCAATATCTGCCTTGACGTCGTGCTCCATTATTGCTGTAGACGTAGGGCTGCTAGTACTACTGCTACTTTTTGATGCCATATCATTATGGCATGTCATAAAAATTATTTATGACGTATATAACAATGAGCCGGACAGATACTGCTGATAAATGAAAGTAGACTCTCTCATGATATATAGTTGGAGGGAAGGCAAAAGCTGTATCCTGACTCCACTTGACTTTCTCCTTGTATCAAATGCAATGGTAGAAACCCTGGTCCATTACAAGCACGAATCTCAATTTGATTCTGTGATGTTATAACGCACTTCTGACATCCTTATGATAGCTCTGACAAGGCCAAGCAATATGACAATCATGAGTTACCTAATTCCTCTAGCTCCTGCGCTTGCATTCCAATCTAACGGCGAAATAGTGGACTCCTTTGCCAGTAACTTGAGGGGCTAAATGCTATTTATACGGCAGTTTGCTGTTGGACTCGCTCCAAGCTGAATATATATCACCTTATCAAGTAGCCAATACATTAGGCTAACTATTGAACAAAGGTAACATGTTTTTTAAGAGAAAATCTGATGCCTAGAGAATTTTATTTCTATTATATAAAATCGTAATAGTTATCACTAGTTGCAGTTGATCACATGCAATCACAGAGACAGTCTTAAATCAATTAAGGTGATTATCCTAATAATAGGAACTGCCCGAGGGTAGGAAAGAGATTGGTAATGAGAGCAGCAGTATTTGATAAACCAGGCATAGAAAATCTTAAGGTCATAGATAATATAGAGAAGCCAAAATTAGCCAATCCTGATGACGTTCTGATAAAAGTCAAAGTAGCAGGGGTAAACCCCATTGATAATGTAGTCATTTCCGGTTCTATCCCGACCGTGAAGCCCATGCCACATATTCCGGGAGCGGAAGTTTCAGGCACAGTAGATGAGATAGGTAATGAAGTTAATGGACTTAAAGAGGGTGATAGGGTTCTTATACATAACAAAGTGTTTGATGGCAAATGCGATATGTGTTTGAGCGGTCTTGATATGATTTGCCGAAATGGTGGCTTGATTGGTGTAATTACGAATGGAGGATTTGCAGAATATATTGTTGTACCTCAGAGAAATACGTTCAAAATACCAGATAATATGGATTGGGACTTGGCTGCAAGTCTTCCTGTGAGTGGACTAACGCCATTTCATGCTTTAAACGAGGCACATTTGAAGATGAATGAATTTTTGTTGGTCTTTGGAGCCTCTGGAAATACAGGAATGATTGCTACTCAGCTTGGAAAAAAGATGGGAGCAAAAGTAATTGCAGTTTCAAAAGAGGAATGGGTTAGAGATTTTGGAGCCGACTATGTAATAGTGGATTATGATAGAGTAGTTGAACAAGTCAAAGAAATTACTGCTGGCAGGATGGCAAATGTGGTAGTAAATTCGTTAGGAGTTAAGACTTGGGATAGTAGCTTTGAATCAATTGGCATTAATGGAAGGTTGGTATCTTTTGGGGGACTTACTGGTGCAGATGTTAAACTAAATGTGCAAGCACTGTACTCAAAACAAATAAAACTGATAGGTTCTCACGGAGGGACAAGAAGGGAACTAAAAGACCTTATCGATAATCATGATAAAATCCGGATAAAGGCATGGAAAAGATTTGATCTTGACAATATCCAAGAAGCCTTGCAGGCTTTGTTCTCAAAGGAAAGGAGTGGAAGGATATTCTTAGACGTCTCATGATCTAGATATAGCATCCATTGTTTGTTGACTGAATATCTCTTCCTGAATTCGCTCATAACCGCTATCTTGCCAATATAGAATAATAATAATAATAATAGCACTAACATCATCTCACTCAGTAACTTTGAAGCTTCTCTCTGCTTCCTGTTTTTTGTAGCTTTTGGATATACCAGTCTGGCTGGCATAAAAATTCCCTTACCAGAAAGATTTTAGATGTTGTCAGGATAAGAAGGGCATCATTGTTTGGAAAAGCATTGCACCTGATAGTGTCTTTTGAGTCAGCAAAAGCATGCTTTAACACATTATTGTCAAGCAATGTCAGTATCATATGCTGACATTTCCTCGGAGAGTGAAAATGAAACTGAAATTGAAATGATAAGGCTGAAAACTCTAGACTTAGAAGAATCAAGTAATTGCAAATATGAGATCTATCTTCAACCTTTAATTCTGTTAACCTTCGCAGATATAGTAATATGAGCTCTAAAGACAGGGATGTCGATGAGTGGTTCAGAAGGTGGTGGACTCCGTGGTGGCCTCCATGGTGGGGAGCAGGCAGTAGAGGAGGAGGAGGAGATATCTTCCGAGAGTTTGAAGAAATGAGACAAGATATGACAAGGATGTTTGAAGAGACTGTACGAGATATTGACAAGGTCCCTAAGGATTTGATACGAGAATATGAGACACCTACTGGAGGGAGAGTAAGAGAGGTAGGTCCACTTGTTTATGGCTATTCTGTGACTGTAGGACCCGATGGAAAACCAAAGGTAAAGGAATTTGGCAACGTCAGGTCCTTAAGTGGTGGAGGCATTACACCTCCTGTACTGACTGCGGAAAGGGAACCCTTGGCAGATGTCATAACTACAGACAAGGACATCAAAGTAACGGTAGAGATGCCCGGCATTTCAAAACAGGATATAAAAATAAATGTACAGGATAGCTCTGTTGAAATATCTACGACAGAGACCTCATCCAAAAAGTATCGCCGTTCAATAGAATTGCCTTCAGATGCAGATCTTGAGACAGCCAAATCAACTTATACAAACGGCATACTTGAAATAATTTTTAAAAAGAAAGGCAAGACCAAAGGAAAAGAACTCAAAATCGAGTAAGACGCGCAGCATGTATCATGCAACCAATTATGATATCCAGTAAGAATCAATCAGAGAATTCTATATTCTGTTCTATGGGCTACAGGACAGTATCCTAAAGGCAATGCAGAAACGCTTAGAGGACAAGTGTAGGATGGAAAAGTGAGAATGCAGACTTCCTATTATTTTCTCGCCATGAATTAAAAGGAGATAAATGCAGAGAGATGCAGATTATCCAACAGCATAAGCACCTCTAGCAACTACTTCAGATAGCGCGGGGTGGATATGCACCGTCTTTTCAATACTACTAATGGTACCGTCGCCTGCTTTCATTATTACAAGCACTTCATGAATAAGAATGGATGCGTGACTTCCAAGAATATGGCAGCCAAGGATCTTACCTTCATTTGAAACTAAGAACTTGATAAAGCCGTCCCTGTCTTCAATCGCTTGTCCCATTGCCGTGTGTATGTAATTATAGACCGCCTTTTTATAAGGAACACCTTTTTTCTTTAATTTCTGCTCTGTATGGCCTACGCCTGCAATCTGAGGCGAGCTGAAAATTGCATGAGGCATTGCAGTATAGTCAACTGGAACCTTGTGAGCGTGCATTATGTTGTTGAAAACATATTGGGCTTCCATGTTAGCGCTGTGTTTGAACATGTAGTGCCCCACTGCGTCGCCCAATGCAAAAATCCCCTTCACATTTGTCTCAAGATAGTCGTCTACGACAATGAAGCCTTTTTGGTCAGTCTTCACGCCCGTGTCTTCAAGCCCAAGAGTATCAGAATTTGGAGTCCTGCCTGTCGCTATCAAGAGCTGATCAGAGTCGAGATCTAATGTTTTCCCGGCAGAATTTCTTGCCATGATATGAAACGTGCCATTGTTGTTCTTCTTACTCACTGATTCTGTGTTGTAGCCAAGATGTACGCTATATTTTTTGGAAAATACTTCAGTGAATTTCCTTGAAATATCGACATCCTCATGCTTGAGCAAAATATCTCCCCATTCTATTATGTTGATTCTTGTACCAAGTGCACCAAAAAAGTGCGCTAGCTCTGCAGCGATGTACCCACCACCGATGATAGTAAGCGTGCGCGGCTGCTTTTGCAGACGTAGCGCTTCATCGCTTGTAATGTACCCGCTTCCATCTAGTCCAGTTATTTTCGGAATAGCCGGCCTTGTTCCGGATGCAATCAATATCTTGTCTGCAGATATCGTTTCATCACCGACCAAGATTGTTTTTTTGCCAGTGAACCTGCACTCGTTCTGGTAAAGCTTTGGATTGTCTATTTCAGCAAATGCGTTTTTGATTCCATCAGATTCATCATCGACTATACTGGTAGCCCGCTTGACTATGCTGTCAAAGTCTATAGAGAACTTGTCAACCTTGATCCCAAAAAGCTCAGAAGTCTTAATTATTTCAGCGATGTCAGCACTGTGTATCAGGAGCTTAGATGGTATGCAGCCTCTGTTAAGACAGGTTCCCCCCATTCTTCCCTTTTCAATGATAGCAACCTTCATACCGTGCTGCGCCGCCGCGCTGGCTACATCCAGTCCTGAGCCACTCCCAACGATGACAAGATCAAAGTTTCGCACGCGTTATAATACGAGATATTTCAGATAAAGAGAGCTATTGAAAACTCCACTCTCTGATGATATAATGGATTAGTCAAAAAATATATCCCACATATTGGTGCGGCATTAATAGCCGGAATAATAATGTACTTGCATCGGTAACATACAGGCATGATAGATAATTATTTGCATTATTTTTTCTGGATTTATCTTTATTATGGTTTTTTAATGTTCGTACTCTTCTACTTATATCAGATTGTATTTTGCCATCTCTGATCGTGATGGATTAGAAAATTCTTCCGCTTTCGCTTCTAATTCCATTTCTGCTGTTGATAATGAAGATGTGCTATCTAATGTTTCTTCTTTGACCCTACCATTTGATTCTTTGATGGGAGACCGGACCTGTCACGATTTAGATAAAAATTCATTTGAATCCATTCATGTCTACAAAAAAGCCTACCGGAATATAGATAGTAGAATGCATGTTCGTTTGGATACAAGATTGAGAAGAATTACACCTTTTCCTAATTTACACACAAGACGGGATCTCTCTTTCTGCATGTATAGAGAGATTATTGCAATATTCGTGTCAGTTCCGACGCACAGAAACGCATTTGTCACTTGAAATGCAGGGAAGGAATATGGAAGATGAAGAGCAGTATTTCCACCTCGTGAGAAAAGAGATTAGAACCAGTTCTCCAGCCAAGGAAATTTCGTCACTACATAATACACACGATCAAAGTAAGGAGCCAATGGATGAAAGAGAATCTTCTGTAATTGAGCATAAGGAGCATCATCATCATTCTGCCCAATCCAAAACGACTGCGACATTAACTGCTGACACTTCTTCTATAATTCCCGCTGCATCAATAAATTACAATGTCAATATTCAATTTGATCCAGCAACTCCACAAGCAAGCAAACCAACTAACTTAAGTTTGGTAGTAACTGAGCGAAAAATTGGTGAAATAATCAAGCAGTTTGATATCATACATGACAAACCAATGCACGTGATAATAGTCAATAGCGAAGACCTCTCGCATTTTGCTCACATTCATCCAGAGTTAGATAAAGAAACTGGTATTTTTCATATCGTTCACACATTCGCCAAAGCAGGTAAGTACAAAATGTGGATAGATGTTAAACCTAAAGGTAGGATACAACAAGTCCTGACAGCCTTTGCTTTCAATGTTGAAGGTCAGCCAGTTCACTCCCCGGCTACTATTGTACCTGACACGACATCCACGAAAAAAGTGGTGATCGCTGATGGACAGAGCTACCAAGTCACTTTAGATTTTCAGCCAAAGCCTCCAATTGCCAGGAGTAGTGTCAAAATGACTTTCGAAATCAAAGACGCAAATAACAAAGCAGTCAGTAATTTGGAGCCCTTAATGGCTGCTGGAGGTCATTGTGTTATAATTGACGCTGATTGTCATGAATTCCTCCATGTTCATCCTGCTGAAGAAGGAGGTGGTGGTGATGCTGGTGGTGATGCTGGTGATGATGATGTCGCCCACCGGGTACTGGCAGGACTTACAAGCTGGCGGGGCGGACCGTCTATTTCTTTTATGGCAAATTTTCCAAAACCAGGGCTATACAGAGCGTGGGGACAATTCCAGCATGAAGGAAGACTACTCACGGCAGATTTTACATTTGAAGTCGTTGCAGGATGAACTCGAACTAGTCACTACAATTTTGCAATAGCAAGTCGAAATAACAGATCAGGTTACTTAGACTATTAGTCATTATCATTGCCGGCAACCCAAATGAGTACTGCCAAGAGGGGAATTGCAACAGAAGAGGCGAAGCAGGTGGCAAAGGATGATTGGTCCTTTGGTAACAGATATTGCAGCTGGATATGATCACATTTGCTAATATAATAAACGGAGGTGTGAAAATTAGTGAACCTGGTGGGATGGTTTGAATCCACGACCTGAGGTCATCAACTTTCTAGGCTTCGCTCATTATTATCTCTATCTAAAGGGTACGGCTGTTAAAATAGACAACGCATATAGTTTTATCCTGTACAGTTCATATGGCTTTGATGACATTCTCTATTCGATGCTTAATTGCTCTTAACCACATTCTTCTACTGAACGCACTAAATGAATGAATCAGAAGCCAGTATCTAGCCAACTTCTTTAGTGCTATGTAGTCAGGAACATAGAAACGTGTTTCGGTGCTGACTTTAACATACTCATCTGCATGGTTCTGATGTACGTAAAAGTTTATTGCTGCCTTCGCATAATTTGGATTATTAAATGAAAGAAATTCTTGAGTATTAGCTATCACAGGAAAAGATCCACCCCATAATTTCCAGAACTGTCCAATTCCACCTCTACAAGTTCGCTCCTTTCCTCTTCTGCAAGCAGTATGAAACCAGATTCAAGAAACTGCCTAATAAGTGGTCTATTCCTATTAATGCTAAATTTGTACCTCTTGCCTAGAATAATAAATGATGGCAATGCGCGCATCCAGACGAGTTCAAAAAAGTCTTCCCTTCAATAGCTAATAGCGTCAAGACAATAATAAAAAAGCCTATTTCGATTCAGGCATTGGTAAAAGAAATTTCTCCATTCTTAAGGATGTCAGCAATCATCAAAACAGATTACGGTGACCATATTTTTGCTGTTTTTGAAACGAAAAGAGGAATAATTGACACTGCCCTTAAATTTCTGAGGCTCGGACTGATTGAAAACAATTAAGATATTATTTTTGGCTACGTTCCAAGATGACAGTGACATAACTAAAAAACATTATAGAGATATATTCTTAGCATATCTTATCTTCTACAATAGAATCAATGGGAGAGGAAGATGGCTCTATCATTAGGCTTGAGAAAGTAATAGCTGATTTAGATGCTACTACTAATGAATATTTCCTGAATATCTTTAAAAGCAAAGGGTTGGAGGTGGGAATACTTAGACTTAGAAGAGGAGAGACAGATACTCAACAGCCTCATTCAGTTGACGAAGTATATTTCGTAATTGAAGGGACTGGACATATAGAAATAGAAGATAAAATGAAGCCAGTTAATACCGCTGATTTTATCTTTGTTCCCGCTAATGTCCATCACAGATTTGTCGTAAATAATAAAGATTTAATTGTGCTCTACTTCTTTGGTTGCTCTTAATACTAGATTTTGTTTCTTACCATACTTTGCAAATATTCTTTCATATGCTGAGAGTCTTTCTTGGATAAGTGTGTTTGAACTATCATACATCCTCACAAAATTTGCTCTTAGTACCAAATTCCCTTTTGAATCAAAGAACCTTATGCTATAGCTATTTCTACCATTGGTTTTGTTTTCTATTATGAATCTTGCTTCCTTGGTTTCGAAAAGGTTAACGTGTATATGCCAAGGTCTGGTTTCGTCACCTATTGTGGCATATTGATTGCTAACACGGAAAGGCAAATTCATTTCTGTATTTACTTCGCATACAGCCCCAGAGCTTTTTACTGACAACATGACATTATCTTGAGAAAGTATATCGTTTATGATATCCTCAAATGTAGTCTCTGATTTGTTATCTATGGTTAATGTCATATCATATATCTGATAGTGGTCTTCCATAAAAGCATGTTAGATACACTATCCAATACCATAATTAATACAATTCGGGTTCGGTGGGATGCAGCTGAAAATTCAGACGGGTCTTTGGGACTTCAACTGCAGGCTAATTTATTTTGCCAGTTAGTGATAAGGGGAATATGAAAGTCATATCAGAACTGAATTTTTAATAAAAATGCATGATTTTGTTCGTCCATTGGCTTTAGCCTGTACATACTGCGAGGTTCATTGTCAGAGCTTATCTAAGGATTAGTCAATCAGTCATTTATTGTTATTATTATAATACCATAGACTACTTGACTATATTTTTTCATGCCATCTATAAGTATATCATCCCTAGAGCTTTTTAGAAGATTGTGGGTGGTGCTTTGTCCATGTTATCCATTAACTCTGATAATGGCGTAAGAGGATTTATCTTCAGATCGTTCCACCCCATGAGACCTAGCTCCATCACAAAATCTCTGACAGACTCAATGCTTTCTGCTTCAAACTCCCCTATGAGCAAGTGTTCAGGGTCGAAATGGTCAAATGATAGCATGCTTACGCTATACTTTTGCGATAACGACGGAATCTGCTTCCATCCAGCTACTGCAACTTCTCGAGATGCTTTGTTTGCTAACGGACAGATATTTGGTGGATGTCATTGTTAGCCCATATCTTCTTCTTGTTGTTGACATAAATTGGTCTATTGAGCCTAAATTGATAAGGATTTCGCTGAGAATATTAATCATAGAGCTAGAGGAGCTTTGTAGGGATTTGAACCCTTGATTACATCGCGAGTGTTGTTTAATTCATTCATATAAGAAGCAAGGCATCCCTTTGGCTTTAAAGTTTATCGTGAGGTTGTAGTAACTTAAATGGAGATCAATTCTAGATTCGTTATAAGGATGGATAGCTTATCCCTCGCCAAGCTATTCAAGCTACATATTAAACACGTTCAATCTTCGGACAGTTAAGACTCTTATTAAATTAGGCTGATTGATTTATGAAGTCAAAGACAGAGGTACACTACCGTCCTACTATTCCTCTGTTCGCTTTATATCCATTTCCTGACAGATCCTTTGTACCTTTCATAATTCATGCCAAAGGTTTTCTGAAGCCTATTTTCCTCAAAGGGAATGATAATAGTATTGACTACAAGGAAAAAGATCAGAGGAGCTATGAACGGTAAAAGAAGAAAGAGTAATTGCTGTTCCCATAGCAATTAACAAGAGTCCAAGATAAATGGGATTTCGCGAATAATTGTATGGGCATTGCGTTACAAGCGATGAGGGGTTTCTATCAACTTCTACGGTCGTATTATGAGATAATATTAGGCGTACGGATTGCAAGACTAGATATGCGGCAAATCCAACAATCAGTAATCCAAGCAAATTATACGGAAAAGGAATTAGTATTGTTACTGGAAAGAAATATTGTAGGACAACAGCTATAATGATCGATGCTCCAAGAGTAGTACCTGGTACGTATTTGTACATTCTGACATAATCAATGTTATTCATACGAATTCTTCATCATAGCTGGGTTAGGCTTTCGAATCGCATCTAACGTAACATGAACCGCTCTTTGAGTTATATCTATACTCAAGACCAAATCCAACTGCAAGGACAGAGGAGAGAGTAGTCCAAATAATCCACGCTGCAGGATTAATTACTCCGACCGTGTCTAGAATAGCCAATATGCCAAGTGCAAAGAATCCAAGTCCAGTTATTTTGCAGTGGTATCTTCCACATGACCTATAATTCACTACACACATTGCACTAGCTGCAAACCAGCCTGCAACTAGTGCCCATCCATCGTACTTCCACGAAGGCAAATTATCTACTAGCAGCATGTATCCGATAACTGCTAGCCAGCCCCATAAGGGAATCTCTCTGTTATGCCTTACTATACCCACAGAGGATTTAACTGGTTGTTGTTCTTCTGTCATGGACTCACTTAACAAAGCAATTACATTTTTCCTTTATACCGAACAGGTGGGGCACATATAATATTAGTAACGAGCTATTGTTATGTCATGACGGCAGATGCGACGCATCTCAATGGAATTTGATTATCAAAAAGCATGGAAACAGATCTTCGGATTGAACTCAGAAAAAGTCGAAGTCTTGGAAGCTCTCAGGTGCTTCAAATGCGACACTGAGGGTCTCGCCATAATATGCAGGATAAAGCTGAAAGACAATAACATGAATATACAGGATTTACTGATTGGAAAAGGTCTTCTCACAAATATAGAGCTTCTCTACAAGGAAAAGGATGAATCGGTGGTAGTATTCATAGAAGGCAGATCCTGTGTTCCGAAGCCCCCAAAAGATATAAAGCCGCCAAAAATGCTAATGGCTCGTCCTCCAGACTTTTTGGATGTGGATAGAATGAAGGTAGAAATGATAGGCAAAGAGAATGAAATAAAAAAGTTGCTTCATTATACGAACAAATGGGGCGATAATTCATTCAAGATTCTTGGACTTACTTCTATCGATACAAAAGGAGCATCGCTTCTATCAAAGTTGACTCAAAGGCAAAGACAAATGCTTCTTACCGCTTACGCCTTAGGTTACTATGATGTACCAAGAAGGATTTCCTCAGATGAGCTCTCTGTACACCTCAACTTAGATAAGTCTACCATTGTGGAGCACCTGAGAAAGGCAGAAAGAAAGCTTATTGGCAGCATTATAGCAGAATAAGAAAAAAGAAGCCTGATGTATGCGAGATAATATGCTTGTCATTCATTGTCGTCGTTGTTCTCATAACTTGCTACTTCGACCTCCTCCTGTCGCATATGAGTTTCTTAAAGCATGCGCTAAGCTCCCCTAGATGAGCGCCGGGAGAGGGACTCGAACCCTCGAGTCCCGAAGGACATCAGCTAGCGCGTCATAGTCTGCTACAATATATATCTACATATGATCTCGAGGCTGACCCCTTTTAGGGTCTACTCTGACTTACCTAGCTTGGGTACCCCGGCCCTCCTGATTTTCAGGACATGTATTGCAATTTATGCCTTTATTATTATAAAGTATCATAACCTGTTTCTAGTCAAGTCGGTTTTGACAACTAAAAGTTACGTAACTGCAACTACCAGAAATGCACCTTCACATATATACACACATACATATGCACACACATACCGCGTCTGCACTGAAAAATTATATAATCATACCATTCCAATAAAAGCAGCTGTGCTTGCTACGTCTATAAAGCTACCAACCACTGAAGAGATCAAGAAATTGTCGCTTGCAGACATTGCTATATCTGGAGGTCTAGCAGATGAATTTCGCGATAGGCTCCGTGAATATGTGCATATTGATCCTTATTGTGTGCCCGATCCATTTACCGATAAAGACGACTGCAATTATTCTGTAATACTTGACAGAGAAAATTTAAACAGAATTGTAGCATTACTTGCAAATAAGAAAGGCGCGCTGCCCCAACTTACGTGGTCTGCAATACTAGGTGACCGGCTTGTCAAAGTATCAGTGTCAAAAGAATATGCCCTTGCAATCAAACATGAGCTAATGCCAAAGGAAACCAACAACTTTTATCCATTTAGACGCAATGGCATTACGACGGGCTACATTATGTTTGCATTTCAGATATGTGGCCAATGATGATCTCGCAATTCAATGACTCCGACTTTCTGAAACTTCCTTACCATCTCCTCAAGTGATTTCCTTACGTCATTCTCCCCGCCGCTTGAAATCCGAAGAACCTCAAGCAAGAGATCGTCAAACGTAATGCCATTACACATATTCCAAAGCGAGACTGCAGTATCATTGACGCGATATGCCTCGCCCCTACCATTTATGAGGAGTGGCGTCCCGTCGCAATCGTTGCCAACCACGCCTCTTCTTAGAATTAGTTTGTCATTGACACTCTCCCTTTTCAATAACATCCGATCATCATCGCGCTCTGATGCTTTATGCACTAGCTGCTTATTTAGCATTGCTACATCGTTGATTCAAAAATGACCAACAAGTAGCTGCAATAAGCAGATGATATCATACCTCATTTGTTTTGGTAGAGTTTTGTGCATGGCAAAGAAAATGACATCATACAAACACAAAGAAAGGACGTGCAGACTGTATACACACTGTCAATAATAACAACATATATCAATATAGACTGAAGCTAGCAGCTCATTTTTCAAGGCGCCGACGCTTGTACCTACCCCTGAGTTGTATGGACCGAGCCGCATACAAACCAGGAGAAGTTGTGTGTGTCTCTCTGTTCTTCCTCTTAATGGACACACTTTCTATAACAACAAGGTCTCCTTTTTCGGTTCTCCGTCCTTAGGAAACCATCCACACTAAAGATGTTGCGATTTGTTAATGTTAAAATAAAAGCCAAAGCCAGAGAGTCTCTAGTGTCTTTCAAAAAGAGTGAGAGACAAAAAAGAAAGGCCATTACCATTACCAGGCAGGTGGCCGACAGCATAATCACATGGGCAAAGACACACCATCCAAATGAGGCCATCCTCATCTTGCGGGGCAAGAGTACACGAGAGCAGATCATCGTCGATGGCGTCGTAATCCCTCCATTCTCAGAGAGTGGCCCATTTTACTCAGGCTTTATGATTCACGATCTTCCCTACACCATACCTCACGTCGGCACAGCACACTCTCACCCTGGAGGCTCTAACAATCCCTCCCTTGAGGATCTTAACCAATTTACCGGGTTTGTATCCATCATTATTAGTCATCCTTATGAGGACAATACGATGGCCGCCTATGATAGAAACGGCAACAGCTTAGAACTTAAGATTGTGAACTCAGCCTGATGGTTTCCTGCGCCCAAAGTCGAGCTCGACCCCGTGCTTAGAATCATAGCTGAAAATAAAGGATTCGTCCGGCATTATTGGAAAGCTTGATAGCTGAGCAGCAGAGCATATTGGGCACCTATCATACACCTTAGTCTTATCAATAAATGTTGCACACCAGTAGCAGGTGTCACAGAGAACAAAGATTGAAACTGCGGCAGGTTGCTTAGGCAACAATGGTAATTCAGAATAGAAGTCATTATTACATTTAACTATGGATAAAGTTTGTGGTTAGCAGCAATTTAATTGACCTAAGCGATGCAACATTTAGAGAGTATGTTCTAATGACGAATATGGATGACATGCGGTATTCCACAATAGATTTGATTATCAAACGGTAGAGTAACTTTCAAAATCAATAGGAGTGAACTTGTGTGAGCTTGATTCTATGTAACCTTGAGATAAAATTTGTATAACTCACCATGCCTCATTGAATGGTAAGTGATTAGTGACATATAGAATTGCCCTCGGATCGTTAGTCATAAGAAATTAACTATAGTTAGAGTGATAGAGAGATATCTTGAAATGCAAAAGTTAGAAATAAACATGAACGCATTTATTGTTATGTTATGATTCTTGCTAGCTGCGTGTGTATTTTAGACGGAGATATCGTTGAATATTTACGATGATGTAATGTCTGGTTATGGTTATTAGCCGCTATGCATAGAAATAGTGTGGTACATCAGCAAGGAATTGATTTAATTCTATCCTTAGAAACCAGACTCGAACCAGTAAGGCTGTTAGAACTACGCTCGGTTAGTAGTCCAAGATAAGTTGAGGCCCCTTTTTGCTAAGATATGATAATCCTCAAAAATATAGCCCTTAAAGGGCATCATTACCACAATGGATCCAAGAGGGGAATTAGGAGAAGTGAATATGCATGATACTGATATCGTCCGAATGTTACAAAGAGGCAAAGAAGACGATGTGGTATTATTGCTAGCGGCGACGCTAATGCAAGTTCTTATGCTTATTTCACATATGTTTTGATTTTATAGTACTTCAGCTGGAAAACTTAATAAAAGAATAGTTCCAATATCAAGCGATAACTAATTGAACTGGGTAGGTCAGCAAATGGCATGGATAATGGTATCACTTGCCATTAGTCTGCTGTTTACAATGTGGCTTGGATTATGGGGGCTTATTCCAGCAATCGCAATTTTCATTGGTATTTCATACTATATGCGCAGACGTATGATGACCCGTATGGGAATGAGCGGCGGTGGAGGAGGGGGATTTGGCGGCATGCTGGGTGCAGGTGGAGGAATCAACTATATTTGCATAGCATGCGGCCATAGGTTCAAGGGTGGGGCTTGCCCCCGCTGTGGAAGCAAGATGCGCAGGGCAGACTTTTAATACATGACTCTTGAAGAGCTGCGCCAGAGGGCGTTTTTTCAGAATACAATAGATATATGGATAGCATACAGTGAAGAGCGCGGCTGGGACTGGTACAATATTGATGTCTATCGATGCTTTATCGGACACCTTCTCTCAAAGGGTATTAAAATGGAAAAGTTCCCGCTCTGCGTAAAGGAGTCTGGAGGTACATATGAGCGTGGGAAAGACAAGGCTCAATTCCTTGACCAGCTCTCAAAAATATCCGCTGCGGACGCCGCCGCGTACACTGTGAAATTGACCGGCGAAACAATAGGCGCCATACGCTTGTTTGTCAACTAGAGTCTAGAAAATTTCAGCTGGTAGATATTACAATTTAGTAGGAAACTCTAAAATCCATTATCTATATACATGATGTGAAGTGTCTGCAGAGAAGTTGCCATTTTCAACGCGCAAAGAGCCCCTAATCAACCCACGAATAGAAAGGCCGGCCGTCATTAAACCGGAGCCACTATTTGAGAGCATAGTAGGTTACAATGATGTAAAACGGCTGTTTCAATTATCACTTTCTTCTGAAAAGCCTGTTCACTTGTTGCTTGTTGGCCCGCCAGCATCTGCCAAGACACTTTTCATGGTTGAATGCATGAGACTTGAACGCTCATATTTTACTCTTGGAAGCCACAGTACTAAGTCCGGTATGATAGATTATCTATTTGATAAAAGGCCGCGTTACCTAATTGTGGACGAAATAGAACACATGCCAATGAAGGATCAGACTGCACTACTAAGTCTGATGGAGGCAGGCATCCTAGCAGAAACTAAGTTCCAAAAGACGCGTAACACCCACCTAAAGACATGGGTCTTTGCATCGAGCAACGCTACTGACAGAATGCTGACGCCGCTTTTATCAAGGTTTGTCGTGCTCCACTTCAAACAATATTCATTTAGCTCATTCCAAGAAGTATGCGCTCACATTCTTGGACGTGAAGGGGTAACACCTGATGTAGCTGCGGCAATAGCGGAGGCAGTGTGGACAAAACTCAAGTCAAAGGACATCCGTGACTGTATAAAGATTGGGCGCCTGGCAAAGACAAAGGAAGATGTTGAATGGATAACTCAAACCTTGAGAGCGTATAAGCAATAGCTCGTTTTTTGATGTTATTGAGTCGATCACAGATGCTAAAGCAGCGTTACATGTGCTGTCAATTCTCAGATTACTATTTTCCCCTTTCTGTTATCGAAATCGTTATCAAATGTGCTATTGTACTATTTTGCAAGACATTGGCAAGCAGCCATTAGACAATAATGTTACTGATTTTAGTATAAAATCTTCCTTGGCAAGATGAATAAAGTGTATATTATCATTAAGAAAGTCATTGCTGTATTGTATTCTACTCTTTTGCCCTTGCGAAAAAGGCGGATACTTTTCTCTATATGGCAAAATGTCATTAAATATCATTGATCCTTTTTTTGCCTGTTTGGTATTAATTACAGTGGCGATACCTGCCTAATTTCTTGGCGCAAGATTTCTGGTAACGCAGAGTTAAAGTTTTTGTGGTGCCATTACGTATATTGTGTGACAACAAGAAATGGGCTTAGACCTCAAGCCACTGGTGACGCCTAGACTGCTCAAATTGACAGAGCTGGCAGGCAAGGTTGTTGCAATTGATGCTTACAATACCATTTACCAGTTCCTCAGCATTATAAGGGGGCCGACAGGAGAATTGCTTACGAACAGCAAGGGGGAAGTAACGAGCCACCTGAGCGGCCTATTCTATAGGAACGCCAATCTACTGATGGATAATATCAAGCCCGTTTACGTTTTTGACGGTAAGGCAAGCGAGCTCAAGATGGCTGAAATAGAGCGCAGAAGCCAGCTTAAAAAAGAGGCTACAGAAAAGTATAATCTTGCAATTGAGGAGGGTAGGATGGAGGACGCACGCAAGTATAGCACACGCACGGCAGTCCTAACTCCAGAGATGGTGGAAGATTCAAAGAAATTGCTCTCCTATCTAGGCATTCCCTATATCCAGGCACCCTCTGAGGGCGAATCGGCAGCGTCATACCTTACAAGGCATGGTATGGCCTTTGCAGTTGGAAGCCAAGATTATGATTCTATATTGTTTGGAGCCAAAAAGCTGGTGCGCAATCTGGCAATCAGCGGAAAGCGCAAGGTGCCAAACCGTAACACCTACATCGATATCGAGCCTGAAATACTTGAGCATGACAAAGTGTTGCATGAGACTGGCCTGACACATGAGCAGCTAGTGGATGTTGGCATACTTATCGGCACCGATTTCAACCCTGGCGGCTTTCCCGGT
Organism: Nitrososphaera sp.; assembly: GCA_035562555.1. Taxonomy (GTDB): domain Archaea; phylum Thermoproteota; class Nitrososphaeria; order Nitrososphaerales; family Nitrososphaeraceae; genus Nitrososphaera. The sequence goes on from DATMWK010000096.1 coordinate 16,537, forward strand.
ATTGGCCCGAAAACTGCAATCAAATTAATTAAGGAAGATGGTAGGCTGGAAGATGTTAAAAAAGTCAAGAGCTTGCTTACTCAAGTGCCGTACCAGGAGATACGCAACATCTTTCTCGACCCTGAAGAACCAAAGATAGACAAGGTTGAATTTGGCACAGTCAATCGTGAAAATGTACTGGATTTTCTCTGTGTCAAGAAAAGCTTTTCAACAGATAGAGTGAGTAGCACACTTGACAAGCTCCAAAAATCCATAACAAATCGCAACCAGTCGCTTGAACAGTGGTTTGGCTAACATCGTGATAATAGAGAGTCAGTAATTGAGCCCTTGTGATAATGTGAAGCATCTCTGACAAAACTTGAAAAAGCGCTGCCTATTCTGGTTTTCTCTTTAGCTTTTGTCCCTACAGGATATCCAAAGCCCAGCGGCATGGATGATATATATATCTCTCTCCTTTTTGGATAAAATTTCTGTTTGGTACCATGACGATTTCGACAAAGTAAAAATCTTCTAAATGCTTAGAGGTCAAGCAGGAACCTGAGGGTGATTATACCCTTGTCTTGTTTTATCTCCATTTCATGATATGTTACTGCCTTGATTTCCACTTTGTAGCGATGCCGGTCCAGTTCAAGCGGTTCTCCTCTTGCAGCGCCTTCAAGTAAATAGCCGTTGTTATGCTGCTTTATCTTCACAGAAAATTGAGACATAGCTATCCCATCTGCCACCAGTAAAAGCATCACTTTGTCCAGCCAGTCGAAGAGTAACGAATAAAGATCATTCCCCTTGATAGAAAATTTAATCTCTCTTTTAGGTTTGACAGTTTTCAAGTCGATCATTGTGTCGCAGAGAGCCTTGGCGGCGTTTTCAAAGGCTTCCTCTAGCGTTGTGCCGTAAGCCTCTATAATGGCATCTGTCATATGATCAAGAAATCGGTAGCCGCCTGTCAACATAACGATGAACAAATGACGACTATTTATTGCGTTGTTCCAAGCCAAAATATCGCAAAATCTAAATGTTAACGCACTGCTGGCTACTGGTATGGCCAGATTAGAGCTTCCCCGAGGCATGAGGGATCTTGATCCTGAAGAGTATGTTAACATAAATTATATCCGTGATCGGTTCTTTGAAGTAGCGCAGCTGTTCAACTTCCAACTCACAGAGCCGTCTCCTCTTGAAATGCTTACTACACTAGAGGCAAAGAGTGGTGCCGCAATCTCAAACGAAATCTACGCTTTCAAAGACAAGGGGGGCAGGGATGTCGCCCTTCGTTTTGACCTTACTATCGGTCTAACGCGATATGTCGAATCAAGGCGCGATTTGAAAATGCCAGTCAAGCTGGCTTCGTTCGCAGGTGTGTGGCGGTATGATGAGCCCCAAGCCGAGCGCTATCGCTATTTCCACCAATGGGATATCGAAGTGTACGGCCCAGTCACTCAAGAATCAGATGCTGAAGTAATTGAATTTGTTTACACATTTTTTAGAACATTGGGTCTAAAGGTAGCAATCGAGATAAACGATAGGCAGCTTCTTGAGCAGTACGTCAGAAGAAAACTTGGTATTTCTAGCGAAGAAGCGATGCTTGAAATGTTTCGTGCAGTAGACAAGGTATCGAAGAAGGGAGCACAGGCCGTACTTGCAGAATACAAAGACAGAATAGAGCCTGCAAAAATGCAGGCACTGATAGAACTGTCAAAAGTAAAGGGCAATGTAAACGAAGTAGCTCGCAAGGCCGACGTAACGGGGCTTGACAGCTGGCAACGGTTAGTCAACTTGATGGACTCGCTCAACTCAAAGAAGGTAGAAGGTACGCGCATTAATCTTGGCATAGTGCGAGGGCTTGACTATTATTCTGGAGTGGTTTTTGAAGCGTTTGACCAAGCCAGTGATTCTGGGGCACTCGTTGGCGGAGGAAGGTATGACAGACTCACTGAAGCGTTTGGAAGAAAAGATATTGGAGCCACAGGTGTTGCTGGAGGAGTAGAGCGGATAGTGATGGCCCTTGAGAGGCATGGTATATTGAAACCATCCACAAGACTACTTGCATATGTTGCAAATGCAACTGAAGATCTCAGAGCAAAGGCACTTGAGCTGGTTTCATCTCTACGCAGAAGTGGGATAGCAGTCGATTACGATATGCTTGGAAGAACCCTCAGAAAGCAGCTAGAGTATGCTTCGAATAAAGGTGCAGCATTTGTAATAATTGTGGCACCAAATGAGATTGCCATAGGTCAAGTGATCCTGAGATCTATGAGGGATGGAACTGAAAGCAAATATTATGTAGACGATTTGAAAGAGACCCTCAATAAGATGCTTAAAGTTTGATTGTAGCCATGCTCTTCATTTTGACCATACCGTTTGACTTTTTTTCATATACCACTCTGACTATAAGGTCTGGTGGATCATAGCTTATGTAAATATCGCCTGTCTTCAACTGCTGTACGTCGTAGTTAATCTCAATCCTATCTTGATGGATTCCATTCTCTGTAAGTCTTTCTTTTGCCCTGGCCACGAGCTCTTGATCAGAAGAATTTGGAGCTAGAAATGCTTTAGCGTCTGGAGCATTTGCCAAATAATGCCCCAAGTTTTCGCTTTCCAATAATAAGAGTAAGCTGGACAATTGCTATTAACGTTTTTCTAGTCTCAGAGATATTGATATGGGCTCTGCGATTCATCTCATCATCTAAAAAATGTTTAGCGCTTTTATTTTCATTTTATACTCCAATAGATTTGATGCTTTCTCATAACCTTTCTGTGGATGGTCCTTCCTTTGTATTTGTGACATTACCTTAGCAAAAAATATCAAGAATCATGCTTAATAGTATGGCTGCGTGTATACAACAGTTAATTGCTTTTTGCTTTGTTACAATTAATTGCAGGAGTTCAAGGTATATATGAGAATTAGCTTCCTTCCTTCAGGAAGGAAAGAGGGAAGCGCGTATTTGGGTGACATTACTACTATTGCCCATGATGTACTCATAATTGGGTCAGGGCTGGCAGGCCTCCGCGCAGCTATTTCTGCAGCTGCGGTTGACAAAAAGTTGACCATAGCTGTCATTTCCAAGGTGCAAGTAATGCGCTCCCATTCTGTATCTGCAGAAGGTGGGACCGCTGCAGTGCTCTACGAAGAGGACGGCGACAACCAAGAATCTCATATTTACGATACGATCAAGGGAAGTGACTTCTTAGCTGACCAAGATGCAGCTGAGCTTTTGGTCAAGAGCATGCCATATGAAATCTACCAATTGGATCATTGGGGAATGCCATGGTCAAGGCGCAAGGATGGTAGGATAGCACAACGCAAATTTGGTGGCTATTCGTTCCCCCGTGCCACATTTGCGCAGGACAAGGTAGGCTTTTATGAAATGCAGACTCTGTACGATACATGCCAAAAGTATGACAATATCCACTTTTACAACGAGTGGTTCTGCACATCGATACTGCATGAGAATAACATCTTCCAAGGAGTAACTGCCATCGAAATGAAGACAGGCAACTTTACCATTTTCAAGGCACCCTCCGGCATAATATGCGCCGGAGGCGCTGGTAGAATTTACAGCTTTTCTACATATGCATTTTCTTCTACGCCTGACGGCCTGGACATGGCCTACCGTGCAGGCCTTGCGCTAAAGGACATGGAATTCGTTCAATTTCATCCCACTGGCATATTGCCTTCTGGCATACTGATAACAGAAGGCGCAAGGGGCGAGGGAGGTTATCTAATCAACAACAAAGGCGAGCGCTTTATGCAAAAGTATGCCCCTGGGAAGCTCGAGCTTGCTCCAAGAGACGTTGTGTCGCGTTCAATGATAAGAGAGATACAAGAGGGAAGCGGATTCAAGCACGAAACCGGTGTTGATTGCCTTAAACTCGACCTTACGCACCTTGGAGCCGAGCGTATAAAGGAAGTTCTTGCAGGCATCCGCGAAATTGGGATCAAGTTCTCTGGCACTGACATCATCAACGAGCCTATCGAGGTGAGACCTGTATGTCACTATATGATGGGAGGCATTCATACTAACATCGATGGCGCAACTGAAATGGCTGGTCTTTGGGCAGCTGGTGAAGCTGCGTGCAATAGCACGCACGGAGCAAACAGACTTGGTGCCAACTCCACATCAGAATGCATAGTATGGGGCAAGATAACCGGAGAGCTTGCGGCAAAGTATGCGACTGGAAAGAAGGTTAACTCCATCGATAGAAAGCAGGTGCTTGAGGAGGAAAAGAGAATATATGACGGGCTATTCCGCGGAACAGGCTCAGTAAATCCCTACGAAGTGAGAAAGCAGTTGACAGACATGATGGATGAGAAGGCCTACGTTTTTAGAAATGAACAGGAGTTAATTGGCGCCCTTGAGAAGGTAAGAGAGCTAAAGGGTGCAATGTGGAAACACGTTGAGGATAAAGCCAAAGAATACAATACCAACTTTATCAACGTAATGGAGACAGACTCTATGCTCAGAACTGCTGAAGTTTTGCTTGTCGGTGCGCTCAATCGACGCGAGTCTAGGGGAGCGCATGCAAGAACCGACTACCCCTACCGCGACGATGCGAACTTCTTGAAGCATACACTAGCGTATTTTACGGGCGACGGCGGACCTAAGATGACATGGTACCCTGTCACCTTCACACAATACGCTCCAGTTGAGAGGAAATACTAGCATGGAAAGAGAAGAAGTACCTGATCGCAATAACCGTGAGGGAATGATAGGATGGCTCAATCCCAGACGCTATGGATGGGAAAGGGTGTCCTACTGGTTGCAGAGGTTAACAGGTGTGGGCCTGCTTGCCTATTTCATCGCTCACATTTATGAAACCAGCCAGATCACTGGCGGGCCTGCCTTATGGGAAGCATTCCTGGAGCTTACGCAAACTACTCTTGGCCATTTTATTCTAATAGTCGTAATCGGAATGTGCGTCTTCCATTCAGCAAATGGAATCCGCCTGATATTTGCACATGGAGGCAAGGGGCTTGGAAAACCGGGCAGGCCCGACTACCCTTACGATGCAGTATCGCTCAACTATGGGCAAAAGTCTGGCATCTGGATTGCATTGATACTTGCATTAGTCGCAATGCTATATGGAGCATCTGTGCTCTTTGGGGGCGAATAATAAGAAGATGACAATGCTCCGAGAGAGCCAAATAATGAAAATACACTATATCACAGCCGTTGGTGCACTATTCGTTGTTGCAGTGCATATTATGATGCGCATAGCGTTCATGCCATATGGTATGAGTCTTGAATATGAGAATGTGATAGCCAACTATCAAAACATCCCTTACATCGTGCTGCTTGAATCAATATTGGTGCTCGTGTCAATCCATGGATTTAACGGCCTGCGCGTAATCCTGCTAGAACTGCGTCAGAGCAAGAAGTGGGAGGATGGTGTGACGGTCTTGACGATAGCTGCAATGATTGCTTTAATAGCATACGGTACGCGTACCATCATTATAGCTAACGGTCTTGGAGTTGGGTGAGTAAGAGAATATGACTGAACAATTAATTGAAAAAATTGAGACTGTGGAAAAAAAGCATGAAAAGGAAAAGCACCGAAGAGAAAAAGAGTACCCAAAGAGCTCTGTCAACATCAAGATATACCGAGCTAACAGGCGCGCCGGCGAATCTCCGCACTATGACAGAATAGAGGTGCCAGTACAGCGCTGGACTACCGTGCTGGATGCGCTACTGTATGCAAAAGCATACAAGGATCCAAGCATTGGCATCCGCTATTCTTGTAGAATGGCCTCTTGTGGGTCATGTGGTATGAAGATAAATGGCATTCCACGCCTGGCATGCTATACCAAGGTATCAGAGCTTCAAGGAAGCGAAATAACGGTTGAGCCTCTTGCTAACTTCCCACACATTCGAGACCTTGTGACAGACTTCTCCCAATTCTTTGCACATCACCACAACATGGAGCCATATATACAGAATGATGACGCAGACATGCAGGAAAAAAACAAGCTAACAGAGTTCATACAAACCCCCGAAGATGTCGACAAGTATCTGCAGTTTTCATATTGCATCAAGTGCGGCTTATGCTATTCTGCCTGTCCTACAGTGGCCACTGACACCCAATTCCCCGGACCTCAGGCGCTTTCTCAGGCGTATCGTTACTTTATTGATAATCGCGATACCGCACCAAAGGAGAGGCTCAACATAGTGGACAACAGGCACGGCATATGGCGCTGCCATTTTGCCGGCTCATGCAGCGCAGTCTGTCCTAAGGGAGTTGACCCTGCGCTTGGCATTCAGCTGCTGAGAGGACACCTTCTGGGGTACTCAAAAAATGAAAAGAAGGTGGCAGAACTGAAAGAGAGGCTAAAAAAAGATGATTAGGCGGCCGGTTTGGGCGGATACTTGCTCTCGTTCACCTGCTTGTTTATAGCATCGGCCATGAAGTGATTGCTTACGTTCACGTTTACTCCGTCCACGCTAGGCAACTTGTAGATATTGTCCCGAACGTCTTGTGCTATCTTAAATCCAAAGACTGCAGGACAGAACGGGCTCGTCAGGTGCAAGTCAACCTTGACCTTGCCTGAATCAATGTCCACCTTGTCGACAAGCTCAAGCTCCATTATCGAAACTCCAATTTCGGGGTCGACTATCTTGGTCAGCTCTTCAAAGATTTTTCTGCGAGTCTGCTGTATCTGCTCCTCCTGACTCATTATATAAGCAATTCACAGATACTATATTTAACCATTGCAGAAAATGCCCCACCCTCATGAGGGTTGTTATTATTATTATGATGCTGAGTGGATCTGACTGATTCACGAATGACATAGGAGAACTGACCATTCGACCTATTTCCTAGGAGCCTTTTGAATTTCTTCCATCACGTCTTTGACATATTGCTTAATTTCGTCATCTGTAAGGTGTTGTTCAACTCCCGTTTGTTCCTTTAACACATCCTCTTGTTCCCTTGACAGCTTGACCACTCGTTTTTGGATTTCCTGCTGCATCTGAGTTGAACCAAGGCGATGCAACATGCTTGCTTCTTCAATACTTAGTTTTTGAATTGACTTTCTCAGTTTTGCATCGTGTGAAATAGAGATCACAGAGAAATATAATCCAAAACTGTACAAATATGCTGCAAAGCCAATGAGTGACCAGACGACATCCGCAAAGGGAGGATATGGTATGTGCACCCAATCTAATATGTGGTTGCTGGGTGTATTGGTTACAAGGAACAATATCGTACCGAATACTGCCATTGTCAAATAACCGGTGATGGATCGACTAATCCGGTCATTATGACCTTCTCTTAGTTGCACGCCATAGTGTTGATATTGCATGGTCTTTTCGAGGGCCCTTGCAATTGTCAAAAAGATTAGCCCGAACAGAATTCCACCAAAGAGAGCAGACGACGGCAGGATTATGCCCTGTAATAATTGGGAAACAAAATTACCATAAGTCAGAATGCTTCCAATAATTAATGTGGCAAGCGGAAGAGAGACGAGAGTCCAGAACCTGAGTCGGCCTAGGGTCTTTGAATACTTGCGAAGCAACATCGCAGTGGCAATCCAATACAATACAAATGCAACGCGCAAAGGAAACTGTGTAGCTACATAGAGATTATGCAGCAAAGAGTCGCTTTTTACATTATTAGGCAGAGAGTAGCCGGCACCCTCATCTTCTTTCTCTACGTGGAGTTGAACTTCGATTCTCCATGGATTATCCAATAAGAAAAATACTGTCTGCGCAGCATCACTAGCTGCGATGGCAACAGCAACACACCCAAAAGCAAAAGCAAAGAATAGCACCGTTAAATCATGATTTGACTTGTACCAAGAGAGAAACTTGAAGCTCATGTAAGTGAACATTACCGTTGTGAGTACGGCGTTAGCCTGCATCGACAGAATAGTTAAGCCGACATAAAATCCTGACATGGTTATAATTTGAACAATCATTATGATTAGAAATGCCGCATTAGAAACAAACGCAAATCTCAAAATATTGTAAGTTAAGCGAAAATAACGGGGTGCTGAGCCAGAACTCATCAAGTCTTTGTTTACCGGGCTAATGAACTTCCTAAACAGATAGTATGCTGCTCCGTATGTCACTACCACCAGGACCACGAAAAAAGGGATTCCAATGTTCGAAGATAGTTGTTCAACGAAAGTGTCAGCACGTAGAATATGGTACAGCACATTGCTTGTCACCAATGATGAAATAAGTAATAACATTGCAATTGTAACTTTGTTGCTTAATTTTCTTTCAACAAAATGGCCCGCTTCGCGACTCCCTAAAGTGCCTCTGCGGGGCTTATCGCTCATGTTCAAGGATTGAGTTTGCTCTTATTAAAGGAGATAGCAAGGTCTGCGAGCTTGATTGTTGCATACAGCAATAAGCACAATACAAGCACAAGCAAAAACCCTGTCAATGTATGCCTCTATGAAGACTCGATTAGCAAAGCGGCCACAGTATTACAAACGTCGTTGTAAATGAAATAATAGCCATTAATGAAATGGCCTAGCAGCTGTAGGAGTTCCAAAAGAAGTTTTCGGGGCGAAAATGGCCTACAGAAAGAAGAGATCTTAAAATTCTTAAAACCTTAAAACCTCGCTATAATCATAGAACCTTAAAATAAAGCGCGCACGGTTCACACTTTATTCTATGTATAGGTCCCGTCCTAATGAAAAACTAGAGGACGATGCGCTCAGATTCCTTTCTTCAATAGACGACGATAAGTCGATATTGTATTATGACATTGTTGGAAGTCAGGCGCATTCGATAATGCTGCATGAGATGGGACACATTACGTCCAGCGAACTAAAAAAGATCCTCTCTGCACTTGAGGAAGCAAAGAAAAGTCCGGACAAAGTGGATACCGAAGGATACGAGGACATACATGAAGCCCTTGAGGCGTTTGTTATAAAACATTCCGGGATTGACGCTGGAGGCAAGATGCATACTGCAAGATCAAGAAATGACCAAGTGGTACTAGATATAAGGATGAAGATACGTGATGACATTAACGAGATTTGCGCTGCTCTGGCTAGCCTAGTACAGGGACTCGTGGAGAGAGCAGAAGAAAACAAGCAAGTTCCGATGCTAATGTACACCCATTTACAACAGGCCCAAATAGGCACTTTCTCGCATTTCTTGCTGTCGTACGCCTATGGCCTCATGCGTGATATGGAGCGGCTGTATCTGGCATATCATAGGATAAACCAGTCGCCGCTTGGGGCATGTGCCATAGGAGGCTCGTCTATCGCTATTGACAGGAAAAGAACAGCAATGCTACTTGGTTTTGACAACATCATAAAGAATTCTATTGACGCCACCAGCTCACGGGATGCTTTCATAGAGTATGCTTCAACACTTGCAATACTAATAAGCACGCTCGGAAGGATTGCAGAGGATTTCATTATCTGGTCAACCACTGAATTTGGCTACAT
>DATMWK010000097.1:0-6151 GCA_035562555.1 Nitrososphaera sp.
ACAAATTCACAAAAGATCTACTAGTTCTAAGATGAAATATAATAACTGCAAAAAGTGCAGCACTCGACTTGAATAATGCATAAGGATCAGAATCATAATGATTCTTGTTACTTTTGTGATCTTTGCGAGTCTCTAGAACTAGAGAGAGGACTGCAAAAAGATCATATTTGCACAATTCTTGACATCGAGACCAAAAGTGTTTTTGATCGAAATCTAAATTTTCAATTACACAGAGCTTGATGTCATATATACAGTGGCGACAGGGTGCGGAATTTAAGACAGGTGGTACAGCAAAATAATTCAGGAATTTATAGCGAAGGCTGCAGAACATTACACTGCTATTCTATTAGAGATACTAGAAGAAATAGAGACGAAGTTGTAGTTGTAATAGTAATAGTAGTATTATGTGGCGGCAGCAGCAACGCTAATTAATTATTCCAAAAAATTCCATGCAGTCACTGCTCTTACGATAGCATTATATCATCATTTTCTATGAGCCTCTCTTCTGCTGACATACTCAGTCACAATCTCTAGCAGGCTTCTTGCAACTTGTGCTTTACTCTCCGGGGGCAAGTGGACAAATTTTTTGTCTCTATCAACAATAAACACTTCATTTTCATCGGAGCCTGGTTCTGAACCTCTTCTGCCTAGGTCGTTTGCCACAATAATATCTGCACCACACTCCTTCAGTTTTCTATATGCTTTTTCTATCAGAACAGAATCTGATATACAATAGTCTGCCTTGAATGCAACAAGGAATGTGTCTTTGCTTTTATTTTTCACTTCATCAATTATTTTTCTTGTAGCGACAAGTGACAGTTCCAACTTACCCAGTTTTGTGTCGATCTTTTTGTCTGATTTTTTTGCAGGTGCAAAATCTGCAACAGCAGCAGCCATTACAGCAATGTCGTGCCTCTTCGATGATATCTCAGAAACAACCGCCTTATACATTTCCTCACCTGTATTTACGCGCACTATTTTGCCGGTTGCTGTGGGGTTTAGAGTTCCATGACCATATACTAGCGTCACAGTTGCCCCCATCCGCTGCGCCTCATATGCTATTGCAACACCCATCTTACCAGAGCTTAGGTTGGTTATGACCCTTATTGGGTCAATATATTCAATGGTACTTCCTGCCGTCACAAGTACCCTCTTACCTGACAAAGGTGCGTTATTTGAAAGGATCGAAATTGTAGCATTTAGTATATGCTCAGGCTCAGCAACTTTTGCCTTGCCTTCTTCCATCTTGGGTTCAATGAAAATCATGCGTTCTTTCAGCTTGGCTACATTTTGCTTGACAAATATGTTCTCATACATTGCGTCATGCATTGCAGGAGCTACTATTATTGGGATCTTGCTGCCAAGTGCAACGCTAAGAATTGATGTAACAGGTGTATCGTCGATACCCGCTGCTACTTTGCCAAGGGTGTTAGCCGTACATGGATAAACAATGATGAGGTCTGACATTCCATAGTCGGCTAATGTAATGTGCTCCAAATTACCAGTCAACTTTGTGACTACATCATTGCCTGTGGCCCACTTCACTAGTTCAGGATTGAGCAGCATTGACGCAGTTGATTCTGTCATGACAGCATGAACATCTGCGCTGTGTCTAATCAATAGCCGTGCTAGGTCAATTGCACGATAAGCGGCAACACTTCCTGTGATGCAAAGCACTATTTTCTTGCCTTCAAGCTCGCTTCCCTCTATGCCAAAGATATCTTTTGAAGGGTGAACTCCTCTTCTTCTTCTTCTTCTTGTTGTTGCTGTTGTTGCTCTCCTCATATTCTTCTTCTTCTTCTTCGTTCATTCTTCCATTTGTCGAGTTCATGCGCATCCATATGAAATGTATTAGATTCCTCTGGGAACGTGCCGGCTTTGATGTCATGGTTATAGTTTGAAACTGCTTCAAATATCTCGTTACTAAGTTCTGCATACCTTTTTACAAATCTCGGCCGAATATCTTCATAAATGCCTAACATATCATGAAGAACAAGGACCTGACCATCGCAGTCGGGGCCTGAGCCTATGCCTATTGTTGGAATTGAAAGGCTCTTTGTTATCGTCCCTGCGACTTCAGCTGCAGTCATCTCAAGAACGATGCTAAAGACTCCTGCCTTCTCTAGAGCATTGGCGTCTTCAATCAATTTGATTGCTCCTTCTTTTGTCCTACCCTGCAATTTGTAGCCTTCTCGTAGGGATGATGTCTGAGGCCGAAGTCCAATGTGGCCCATGACGGGTATCCCGACGTCTACTATTGTCTTTATTGTATCTATAATCTCAGAACCTCCTTCAAGCTTGACTGCATCACAACCAGCTTTTATGAGCTGGACTGAATTTTCAACTCCTACGCTTGGACCGACTTGATATGAACCAAAGGGCATGTCGCCGACTATCATTGCGCGTTTGGTTCCCCTTGCCACCGCACCACAAAACATTATCATGTCTTGCATGCTAACAGGCACTGTGCTTGGATAACCCAATACGACCATTCCTGCGCTATCGCCTACAAGCAAAATGTCAATGTCTGCCTTGTCACATATTCTTGCAGTAGAATAGTCGTACGCTGTAAGAACTGAGATTTTTTCCTTCTTCTCTTTCTTAGCTAATATATCGCTTACATTGAGTTTTGTCCTACCCTGCAATTATTGGACTTCACCTTTTTTTATGATCTCGAGTGACTCTTGGAGGTTTTTACTGTTGTCAAAATTGTCTGTGATTCTTTTTAATGACATAGCAGTAGTACTCCTGAGCTTGCGTGCAGCATGTATCAATGCTGGCATAGCCCTTACTACATTATCAACAACAGTAATATCTGCAGCCCTAGATGTCCTCGACAACGGGTTGAGATCGATTGTAATCACTGTCTTGTTCATTTTTATCAGTGCCTCTGTTCTATCTCCGTCCTCGAGAGGAACCAACACTGTGTCAGCAGCATAGATGCCATTAGGATCAGCTCGTCTGCGCTCACTTTGGAGCTCCGGAATTCTTGCTGATGCTTTTGGGCCTACTCCCAATATTTTTTTTGCACCATGCTTCTCAAGCTCGGCTTTGATCGCCTTCTCACGCTCCTCTGTTCTATAAAAAATATTGACCTCAATACTTGCCCCTGCAACTTCTGCAAGCTCCACTACTGTATCTGGGCACAGGGCAGCAGTGTTACCATTTACAGATATGACAGCCCGGCTTGAGAGCAACATAGTTGCTGCTGCGGCCTCAATAGCGCGTTGGGCAGTCTTTGTAGTGCGCTCGCCAATTAGATAATCGTATGCCTCACCCCTTCCATGGGCAATTAGACCCTCGGGTACTACCAAGCCTCGTCTAAAGCCATTAACTAACATCTCGCGGATGTAAAGAGATTTGGCTCGAGGATGATCTGACGGTATGCCAATGTGATCTATGTGCAATTTTAGAGCATTCTTGCCCCCGCCGTATCTATATTACAGACAATAAGTGTTCCATCAAATTGTCTAAGTGCATCTGCCGCCTCAGATGCCGTTTCCTCTGGGACCAGAGTGAAAACAGTTTGACCAAATAGTGCTACGCTTGATTTAATCCCTTTTCTCTTGAGAGCTGCAATTGGTCCCTTACATCTACCTTCTATGAGGTTCAATATTTCTGCAAATCCATGTGACATTTTGAGAAAGTCGTCAAGGCTTCTTGATGCAGATAGCTTGCTTAGCATAATGCCTCCAATGCCGTTTATTTCGTTTATGCGGTTTGTGAGAAATGACTTGGTCAAAATAGGAGCAAGACAGAGGACTACCGCTTTGTAATTCTTGTCTAGATTGATCTTGTTAATAGAACCGACACCTGGTGCCCCGGCACTTGTTCGCATTTCGAAGCCCCCAGCAAACTCGGCAATTACTGTGCCTAGCCCAGTATTGCATGCAATTTCTGCATGGTGAGCAATTTGTGCTGCTTCAGTTCTATTGAGACCTGTGTCAAGAGCTTGATTAAGAGCATATGAGAGGCTGAGAGCGGCGGCACCACTTGAGCCTAGACCAAAGCCAATTGGGATTTCGACATCATGGTGGACACTTATAAAGTAGGGTCTGTTGGTATGCTTAAGATATTCCTCAATTACCCACTTTGAAACTTCTGCGCTGCGACTTTTAGTGCCATTGATAGAGATCTGATAATAATTCGGTTTTGTACTCTCATAAAGAGATACTGTTGTTGAAACACCTCTGTCGATAGAAAATCCAGCCCCTTTAGAACCTTTGCACAGGAAATCGAAAGAAGAAATATCATGGGGTGCCTCGAAAAAGCCAGTTATATGGCCTGGACTGAATGCTTTGGCTAGAGCTATAGGCTGCCCCAGCACTTCTATTGCCATCTGAGTGTTTATAATGCTTCGAAAATATAAGAATAATGTTTAATTAGTTTAAATCCATTTAAACATCTATCCAAAGATGGCGCAGTATGCAAGACGCTTACAGCAAATAGGCAGCAGCATCTTAGTGTCACTGCCAAGCGTGTGGATCAAGAGTAACAATCTGAAGAAAGGAAGCATCGTGCCAGTGCATATCAACCAAGACAACTCTATATCGATATTTGCTTCAGAGGACGATACAGCAGACAAGATAAAGGAATTGGTGATTCCATATCCGTCGGTGTCGATGGACATGCTCGTTAACCAAGTGTACGGTGGGTACCTGCTCGGGTATGACATGATTCGGATCAAGGCCAGTTCTCAGATTTCATTTGAAGACGCCGATAGGATTAAGAAGGCTATGCGAAAGCTGGTCGGCTTAGAAATAGTTGATGAAGATGGCTTCCAAATATCTGCCCAATTTTTACTTGACGCAGATACCCTTGATGCTGAAAAGATACTCCGCCGTATGAGTGCAATAGTTGCGGGCATGTACCGAGACATGCTTGAGGCCATAAGGCTAAAACAGAATAGTAATATCCGCAAAGTGATAAGCGGCAGAGACGACGAAGTCGATCGACAATATTTTTTGCTCGTCAGACTGATTCGAAGCGCTATGATGGATCAAAGACTAGCGGGCAAGCTCAACCTGAGCAATATTGACATCCTTGACTATAGGATCGCTGCCAACCTTCTTGAGAGTGCTGGAGACTATATCGTTGATCTTGCTAATGCAATAGATCTTTCGCGCATCAAAGCCGTCGATCAGATAGTCGAGGCGGGAGTACTTGTAGAAAAGATGCATGAAAAGTCAGTTATTGCATTTGTAAACAAGAATAGATCAGAATCAAATGGTGTGGTCAAGATGTACGATAATTTTATGGAGGTTATAAATTCTATCAAGAGCAGCGTAGATTCAAACAATCTAGAGTCCACAGTCGCAGTACTGAACCTAATATACTCTATGGACAAGATAGCTCGCTGCTGGGTTGATGTAGCCGATCTGGTTAAGCCTATACATCTTATGGCCCCTCTTAAAAACGCATAATTATCCTGAAATTGGATATTCTGGCCATGGCTCGCAATGATGATGGCTTTGAGAATATTTTGATATTGCAGGTAGGCGGATCACTTGGGGCCTTTGGTTGCGGGGTGTTTAAAGCCCTTGCATAAACTAAAGTCAAGATAGACATCCTCTCTGGCACATCAATAGGGGGGAAGAAATGCTGCAGGGGAAGAGCGGTTTCCTTATCTATATGAGAATACGATTTTACTTAGGCAGGGATAAAAAACCTCAAAAAAGAAGGTGAGTCAAAGACAGAACAGGCATTGCGCAAAATGGGCTTCTAGACGTAAAGCCCATTGTAGTCTATTTCTACTTCAAAAGACTGATAGCCTGCCGCCCTGATACGCGATGCTATTTTAGTACTCTCTTGCTTACTTGCTGCAAGAGCAATAACTGCACCTCCTCCGCCTGCTCCGGTAATCTTTGCTCCAATGGCGCCCGCTTTCCTGCATATATCTATTATATCACGTACCTTATGATGTGATATGCCGAGCTGCTGAAGTATGATTTGGTTTTCATTCATAAGCTCGCCTATTTTGTCATATTTACCTAATTCTATTGCAGCGCATGCTTGCAAGCAAATGTCACTAGCGTAATTTAAAAGAGTTTTAAAGAGTATTCTATTTCTATCCCTGAACTTCTTGACACCTGCCACAAGGTCAGAAGTAGAGTGATTGATTCCGGTGTTGGCAACAACAAGGCAAAGCGAT
>DATMWK010000098.1:0-24465 GCA_035562555.1 Nitrososphaera sp.
ACGAGCAGTGGAAACAAAACAAAAAAGGGATAATGCCACAGATTGATTTTGGTAAGTGCGTGTTTTGTGGCCTTTGCGTTGATGCATGTCCCTTTTATGCACTTTTTATGACAAATGACTATGAGCTTTCAGCGTTTACAACGGAGCATCTCATTTACACAACAGCCCAACTTGCAGTCAAGCCAAAGTACCAAGGTGACGTAGAGATTGTAATAGATGATAGGGGAGCAACACATGGCTGATCCGGTCTTTATTGCCGTCGCAGTCCTTACAGTCGGCACCGCTATCATGTCGCTTGAGACACGTGAGTTGATCTATGGCGCAATTTCGCTTGCGATCTCAATGCTTGGTATTGCCGGCTTTTTCCTTCTATTAGACGCGCCATTCGTAGCAATGTTTCAGATAGCAGTCTATGTTGGCGCTGTTGCAGTACTTATCATATTTACAGTCATGTTGGTGAGAACACAAGCTCTCTTTACTACAAGGGAAGACAAGAAGAGAAAAGGTGCAGGTATTGCGTTGATGCTGATAATAATGTCAAGCCTTGGGGCACTTCTGCTTGCGTCAGGACTCAGTGGCCAGTTTGGTGACTTTAATAGCTCTCCGGCTGTGAACTTTACAGAGATTGGCGAGCTGATGCTGACGTACTACGCTCCCGCTCTAATCATATTGGGTCTAACGCTAGCAGGAGCTGTTATTGCAGCACTTGCACTTGCGCGTAGGGAGAATATCGCAGGGGAGCAGGAGGAGGAGGAGGAAGAAGAAGCGACATCATGAGTGAACTAATTGATTTTGTCATTGTTTCGATAGTGCTTGTTGCCATCGGAATCTACGGTCTTGTCGTGAAACGCAACGCAATTAGGATGCTATTTTCGATAGAAATCATTGTTAACGCTGCAAACCTATTGCTTGTCGCCTTTTCAAGGGGCCTACCTAATGCACAAGGGCAGGTAGTTGCCCTCTTCTCGATAGCCATAGCGGCTGCGGAAGTTGCAGTAGGTCTTGGGCTTATCATAGTAGCTTACAGGCTATACAAAGAAATTGATGTTGCAGAATTAAGGAGCATGCGAGGCTAGGAGCAAATCTAAAAAATGGTAGAGTCATACTTCCTGTTGGCAGCGATCTTTATACCACTCTTGCTGGCACCAGTTGCTTACGGGATCGGCAGAAAGGCTGGCGCTAAATCGGCAACTTGGTTTTCCTTTGGCGCTCTAGCAGTTTCTACAGGATTAATGTTGATACCAGCCATTGGAGTCTATACTGGCCAACAAACAGTTTATGTAGAGCAATATGCATGGGGCCAATTTGGCAACTTTGGTCTGAGGCTTGACGGGCTAAGCCTGCCATTTGCACTAATTATCTACATTCTCTGCACAGTAATTGCGCTCTATTCAAGGCCTTACATGGTTCACAAGGTGAAAGAGGATCTCCCTGGGCATGGTAATGGAGGAGGGGCAGGAGGAGTAGGGCATGACAGCAACGATCCTTCAATTCATGGCTCACATGCTCTCCCTAGTAAAAATATTGAGTCAAG
Organism: Nitrososphaera sp.; assembly: GCA_035562555.1. GTDB lineage: Archaea > Thermoproteota > Nitrososphaeria > Nitrososphaerales > Nitrososphaeraceae > Nitrososphaera. The sequence continues at coordinate 1,535 of DATMWK010000098.1, forward strand.
CTCGCAAGCGACGGTACTTGATACTCAACAGTACGTCAACAGCCAAGTCGCGCTTTACTTTGCACTTTATCTAGCCTTTTCCATGGGGATGCTTGGCACTGTCCTAGCAACCAACCTCATTCAATTCTATGTATTCTTTGAGCTGATGCTCGTTCCATCATTCTTTCTGATCGCATTCTATGGCTATGGTGCAAGACGTAGGATAGCTCTGATGTTCTTTTTCTGGACCCATGTAGGGGCTGTAGTGCTGCTGCTTGGTCTTTTGGCCATGGGATTCTTTGCGGGTGGTTTTGATTTTGACACAATTAGGGCAAATGCAAGCAACATCCCAGCGCAGTGGCTTCCGCTGATCGTGTTTGCACTTGTAATAGGGCTAGGTGTCAAGCTTGCGGCGTTTATGCTTCATATTTGGCTGCCGTACGCTCATGCAGAGGCTCCTACGCCTGTCTCAGCACTTTTGTCTCCAGCAATGATCGGCATTGGCGCATACGGTCTTTTGCGACTTTGGATGGAGCTTCTCGCAAGCACAGGGAGCTATGAGCAGTACAGTTTGTACATCGGCATGTGGGGTCTTGCCACTATGATATATGGAGGTGCGATGGCTCTAATGCAGGACGACATTAAGAAGGTGCTCGCTTATTCTAGCATCAGCCAGATGGGTTACATACTATTTGGTCTTGGCTCTGAAAGTATACTTGGCATAACCGGCGGAACAATGATGTATGTAAGTCACGGCCTGGGCAAAGCAATTCTTTTCATGATGGCCGGCTCGATTATTCTTCAAACTGGCACAAGGAGTATGGCCAAACTCGGCGGACTTGGAGGCAAGATGCCTTATACTGCAGTAATTGCAATGATAGGTGCACTTACTATTATTGGGATACCGCCGACAAGCGGCTTTATGGCTGAGTGGATATTGTTTAACGGCGTATTGCAGACGGCAACAGCACAAATGGATCCGCTAAGGACAACAATGTTTGCTCTTGGCATACTCACAACCGTGCTTTCGTCTGCCTACATCCTTTGGTTGTACAAGCGCATATTCTTTGGCAAGATACCGGAACACCTGGGGCACGTCAGGGACCCGAATTGGTACATCACTGCCACAATGGGAGTATTGGCCGCACTAACACTTATAATAGGTGTTTATCCCGATTTGTTCCTAAACCCGATCACAGATTATTACAACGATGTCATGTTCAAAGGGCAGGAAGGCGTGCTACCTGTCCCATCACAAGCCACAGGCACAGAATTAGGGGTCGCATCAGAAAATGTAGCACAAAATTCAGGAGGAGGAATATGATGGCATGAGGCTGGTGGAGCAGAAGAAGAAGAAGAAGAGGAAGAGCAGTTGGAGAGAGGATGATGACCTATAGATGGCAACAATAGGATTTGAAGGGATTGCAATCAACGTTTGGCTGGTGTGGCTGCTACCATTTGTCGGTGCTGCGATAATTGCTGCAGTTGCACGGGCAGGTCACCGTGCTCTGGATTATACTGCAGTAGGATTTGCTCTGGCCAGTGCGATTTCTGCTGCGACTCTGATGCCTCTTGCTCTTGAAGGAGTGGAGGTGCATAGTCAGATATCGTGGATATCTTCGCTTGGTCTTAAGGCAGGTGTGCTTGCAGATCCCCTCGCTATTATCATGACAAATCTAGTAGCATGGATCTCTTTCCTTATCATGGTATACTCTACAGGCTACATGCATGGCGACAAAGATCTCACACGCTACTGGTTCTTCATGCTCTTTTTCATAGGGTCTATGCAGCTGATCGTGCTATCAGACAACCTGCTTATGCTCTTCTTTGGGTGGGAAGGGGTAGGACTTGCATCGTATGCGCTTATAGGCTTCTGGTACTATGATAGAAAGAAAGACTACGTAGGCGCTGAGGGGCACATTGCAGGCGGGATCCCAATGTGGGCTTCGCCCACACATGCAGGCATGAAGGCTTTCCTCATGACTCGCGCAGGAGACGTTATGATGCTTGCCGGGATGTTCTTAATCTTCGTGTACGCCGGAACCTTTGGATTCAAGGAGCTGGCTGCAGACCCGGCATGGGCGATCGCAATGTCGCAGCAGAACTTGCTTGTCCCAGCTGCTGTTCTACTCTTTGGCGGCGCAGTAGGCAAATCTGCGCAGTTCCCCCTCAACGAGTGGCTCCTAGAAGCCATGACTGGCCCCACAGCAGTCTCTGCGCTCATACATGCTGCAACAATGGTCAAAGCCGGTGTCTTCTTGGTAGCCCGTATTGGGCCACTATTCTATGCGCTTGCATCTGTAGGAGCTTTCAGTGTCCAGCAATTCTTTGAAGTGGTCGCATGGGTAGGTGCAATCACTGCCTTCTTGCTTGCGACGCAGGCATTGGTTAATCCGGAGATAAAAAAAGTACTTGCATATTCCACAGGCTCACAGATCGGCTACATGATGATGGGTCTTGGTATTGCTGGGCTTTCATTGAACTTCGTTGACGGATACACAGCTGGGTTTTTCCAACTGATGAGCCATGCAATGTTTAAAGCTTCACTCTTTATGGGAGCCGGCGCTCTTCTGCACGGCGTAGGATCTAGATTCATGAACGATATGGGGGGCGTAAAAACGCATATGAAAAAGACATATGTATTTATGCTGCTGGCAGGCCTATCGCTTGCAGGTGCCCCTCTCGTCACATTAGGCTTTTGGAGTAAGGATGCGATCTTTGCATCAGTGCTTGAATCCGGTTACGCGTTCTCTCAACCGCTCTTCATAATGGCAGTTGTGGTGGCAGTTATGACTGCGTTTTATACCTTCAGAATGCTAGGAATGGCCTTCTTTGGTAAGAAGAGTAGGCATATAGAGGAGATGGAGCACATGGGTCATCACGTCCATGATGCAGGACCTAGAATGTGGGTCCCATATGGGATACTAGCCGTTGCTTCTATAGCAATAGGCTTAATCGGCTTTGTATTTGAGGCTGACTTACACCAACTGCTTGGAGGATACCTTGCCGAATCGTTTGGTATTCAGGGCGGAGAGGAGAGCGAGGAAACTGCGGCTACAATCGCACCAGAGGGTGACAGAACCTGGTTTGGACTAAATCCAACAGCTGCGATTGCATCTATTGGAGCATTTGCAATAGGGGGCGCACTTGGCTACATATTCTACATTGGACGCCATGCAAATCCGCAAATCATTTCAAGGAACATCGTGACCAGAGCTATTTGGAAATTCCTCTATAATAGATGGTACCTCAATAGTGCGCTTTATTGGGGTGCTGTTATAGGACCGCTGGCAATTTACCGCTTTATCTGGAGATATTTTGAAAGTACGATTATTGATGGCATCAACCCTGCTCTACAGCAATCGATGTCTTACATGTCGAGCGTAGTCAAGGCAGGTCAGACCGGCATCACACAGACATACATTTTCGTATTCGCAGTGGGCATCATGATAATTGTGATGCTCTTGTTCTTGTAGTGGAGAGCGAGAGAGGTGTACATGACAAAAAATGGTTGACGTCTTCTCCTCTCCGATACTTGTAACAATAATACTAGGCTCAGTTGGTCTTGCAATCCCTGCAATTGATGCGGGCAGGCGTGAAAAAGGCAGGGATAGAAATAAGCTTTACAGCGCAATTGCATTTGGCGCTCTTATTGTGGCTATAGCCATTATCATCTTTCGCGTCCTTACCGGTGAAGTGCTACCGGCTGTAGCATTCTCGCAAGAAGTGGTAGTAGACGACATGTTTGGCTCGTTCTTTGCTATTGCGCTTTTGATCGTGTCGATAATGGTCACTGCCTCATCTTGGAATTATTATAAGGGTAAGTCAAACCCTGCTGCATACTATTCTCTGATACTCCTCTCCAGTATCGGCATGGTCATCATTGCATATTCGACTGACCTTGTAATGCTATTAGTCGCATGGGAACTGATGTCGCTTCCAACCTATGCGCTGGCTGGATTTTCAAAACGCGATCCGATATCAAATGAGGCAGCAATCAAATATTTCATGTTTGGCGCGCTGTCATCTGCAATTATTGTTTTTGCCATAGGACTTGTCTATGGGATAACAGGTACAACTAACATAGGAGATTCCATAAAAGCACTTGCTAACCTAGATCCAAGCCTCACGCCTATTGGGCTGCTTGCTGTTGCATTGTTTATTGCTGGCTTTGGCTTCAAGATGGGCCTTGTGCCGTTTCATATGTGGCTACCAGACGCCTATGAAGGCGCACCCACCACCATTGGTGCGCTGTTGTCAGCAGGCACCAAGAAGGCAGGCTTTGCCGCTGCACTTCGAGTGATCGTGCTTGGAGTGTTTGCGCTCAACCTTGACTGGACACTTACTCTGGCAATAGTAGCAGTCTTCACAATGACGCTTGGTAATCTTGGGGCGCTAGTGCAAAGAAGTGTGCCAAGGATACTTGCATACTCTTCTATTGCACAGGCAGGCTATATCATGATAGGTATTGCACTAGCTCCCTACTCTGATCAGGCGCTCTCAGGCTCGCTATTTCATATAATGAATCACGCAGTTATGAAGTCTGCTGCCTTCATTGCAGCCGCAGCAGTAGCGACTGTCATAGCAGGCTATAGCTTGGAAAAGTACCGGGGTCTTGGAAGGCGTATGCCGATAACCGCGATCGCCTTTTCCATATCTCTCCTTGCGCTTGCAGGCGTTCCACCACTTAATGGTTTCTGGAGCAAGCTAGTTCTCTTTGGGGCGGGGATCAACTCTGGGCCAATTGTTGAATGGGGCCCATGGCTTGCGATCGCAGGTGTGCTTAACAGCGCCCTCTCCCTTGGCTACTATGCCTGGATAATGAGAAAGATGTACATGGAAGATGCTCCAGACATGCGAAGAGTAAAGGAGCCAAGGGCCATAGTTGCAGTGCTGGTATTTGCGATGGTCTTTATGGTGGGTTTTGGGATATGGCATGCTCCGTTGCTTAACTTTGCATCTAGTGCGGTGCCTAATCTAACATCGAGTATAACCCAAGCGTCAACAACAGTAACAGGAGGAGGAGGAGGAGTAGGAGGAGAACTAAAAGCAGCGGCGGCAGCAGCTGAAGGAGAAGGACGAAGGGGCAGCTGACCTGTTACCGCCTAAATATTTAGGCAGATGTACTTATTGAATAGTTTCTTTCCTATCTTGTGCCTTGGATGTTTTTGGTTCAATCACTCTGATGTAATGATAATCCATGATGGGCAAGAATCAGAAAGCGGTAGATAAAAACATCACATCAGAAAGCGTATTATTGACTCCAACTTTTATTAATAATAATATGTGAAGCTAGGTGAGAGAGTGTATATACATGGTAGAAATAGAAAAAGTTGAAGAGCAGATAGGTGAGGTGTTGGGATTAGAAATGGCAGCTCAGAAAGCGGTAGAAGAGCTTTCTTCAAAAGGTCTACTGGATAAACGAGGAATAAAAGGAAAACTGCAGTCAATGAAAAATGAAGCTGCCAATCATCAGAAAAAGATTGAAAAATTAATGCAGGGAATTTCCAAATCAGAGGGTCTAAACCAGGATAGCATAAAGCAGCATGCTGAAGAAGCATCACAAAAAGCATCACAAATGATGCAAACCTATCTTGGAGAAGATCCTGATACATTAGATGCATTGGAGTTTCTGTGTCTTGCAGAAGGCGGTGAAGTAACCCATTATGAAGTGCTAAGTGAAGTAGCTAAAGAATTAAAGGAAAACCGGTTTGCAACAGAAATAAGATCAATTTTAAAAGAAGAAAAAGAACATCTCAAGTTATGCACACAGCTTGCTAAGGAAAATAGCATCAGAAGTTAAAGTAAAGAGAGCTGTAGGAACCCATATACCCCTTTTTATGATTGCTTCAGGAGAGAGATATATTATATGGTTCTTATTCTTTTGTTTTTCTAACATCTGTGACTTTCCCTTGTTTGTTTTTTTCCTTATGAGCCATCGATTTTGAATCTTGTTCTATTGCATCTGCCGGAAGGCCTGGATCTTCGCCGATCTGCGATAGTACAACATCATCCCTGTTTTTTTCTTCCTCCTCGTCCTTGGGCTGAGTTTCTGAATTGCTCATACTACTAACTGATCAAACAGTATGGTATATAATTAGGAGCTTCAAACCTGATTAAATAGATCATCGCAATATAACAATGATTATTACTGTTCTGTATCAAGATTTTTTATTATTATTATTTTGAAAGTTAAATGGTGCTTCAGGAGATATATATATCCCCCTTCTCTCACCGAAAATCATGCTTTTTGACCTTTTTCACTCTTTTTCCAAATCTGGATCTGTCCGCCATACACTTCATTATCATAAACAAATGAAGGAACTTGTGAATAGTAGCCCTCACGTCCTGAGCTGAAGGTTTTTGGAGCTAATGGGATTTCATGCTCTTTTCCATCAGGCATTCTAATTGTGGCATACGCAATTTTACTTTTGGGTCTCTGCGATGAAGAAGTGTCTGCAGACATATTACACTGTTATGCTACAGTACTAAATAACCGATATAAAATCATATTGCATGTAATTTGTATGATTCAGGATCCAAACTGAATGCCTGCAAAGGATTGGGACTTATTTTCCTATATGTTGTGTGTTATATTTACGAGTCTCCCTCTTCTTGGAGCCGATAGAATTTTTTACAGGCTAGTTGAGTCGCTCTGCAGCTTTTTGGCAGAATCAGGATCTCTATCTGCATAGTATTTCACCATACCTAGCTTGAGTACTTTGAGCGATAACAGAGCGCATTTTATTCTTGCTGGGCCTAAGTTTAGGAGCCCGATATTTTCCAAGATATCATCTTTAGTAACATCCTTAACGGATGTCAGAGGTTTGCCCATTATCATCTCGGTTAGCATCGAGGCGCTTGCTTGGCTGATCGCACAGCCTCTTCCCTCAAACTTGATGTCCTTTATATTGTCGCCATCAACCTTAAGATGAATATCAATCTCGTCGCCGCACAGAGGATTGCTGTCGTGTATGCTCACATCTGCGTCAAGCAGTTTACCCTTATTGCGTGGGTTGCGGTAGTGATCCAGAATTATTTCACGATAAATGTCGTCGCTCAAATCTTAAATATCCTCCTTGCTTCCTCAAGCGCGCTAACAAAGATATCGACTTCTTCCTTTGTATTGTAGATATAAAAACTTGCTCTAGACGTTGCAGAAACATCGAGCCTCTCCATAAGCACCTGCGCACAGTGATGACCTGATCTTATCGCAACGCCATGATCATTCATAATCGTGGCCAGGTCATGCGGGTGAATGTCTCCAATGTTAAACGATATGACACCGCCTCTGTCCTTTGTGTTGCGCGGGCCATACAGCGTTACGCCTTTGACTCTAGTTATCTTATCAAGGGCATATCCTGTCAATTCCACTTCATGCTCCCTGACCTTGTCCATACCAATCTTGTTCAGGTAGTCAATTGCAGCAGCAAAACCAATGACATCAGCAATATTGGGAGTTCCGCCCTCAAATTTGTACGGAAGGTCGTTGTACCTCGTATCGTACTTGTGAACCTCCTTTATCATATCCCCTCCACCTATAAACGGAGGCATCTTTTCAAGAATCTCTTTCTTAACATACAATATGCCAACGCCTGTAGGACCAAGCATCTTATGCGCTGAGAAAGCCATAAAATCGCAGTCCATCTTTTGTACATCTACCGGCATATGAGGCACCGATTGCGCTCCATCTACAACAATAGGGATGCCTTTTTCATGCGACATCTTGATCATGTCATTTATTGGGACAATGGTGCCAAGTACGTTTGACATGTGAGACACTGATACAAGTTTTACTTTCTTCTTCTTATTATTATTACCGTCAAGATAATCCATGTATTCCTGAAGCTTTAGGTAACCATTGTCGTCAGTTCCTACATATTCCAGCTTGGCCCCCTTTTCAGAAGTCAGTATCTGCCATGGTACAATGTTGCTATGATGCTCTAGTTCTGTGATGACTATACTATCTTCCTTTTTAATATTGGTCCTGCCCCACGAGTAGGCGATAAGGTTTATGGCTTCTGTCGCGTTACGAGTAAAAACAATCTCTTCAGTGGATCTGGCATTGATAAACTCTGCTACCTTTTCCCTTGTCTTTTCAAACTCAAGTGTAGCCTCTTCTGCAAGCTGGTGGACTGCACGGTGAATGTTTGAATTGTAATTCATGTAATAGTCATGGATCGCATTAATGACTGCAAGAGGTTTTTGCGTAGTCGCAGCATTGTCAAGGTAGACAAGAGGCTTGCCTCCGCTAACGGTACGTTTAAGGATAGGAAAATCCTCTCTTATTTTCTTGGTATTGAGAGCACCTTTTTGCATCATTTCGCTAATCCAGCTTGATGTAAATTGAGTTGTCCTGTATTTTAACCTTGTAAGTTTTAATAGGCTCTTCCGCAGGCAGGTTCTGTGGGATGCCACTATCAAGCTTGAATGCAGATAGGTGTAATGGGCACGTTACTGTCTTTTCCTCCTCGTTCATGATTCCTGTGGATAAATCGGCATATGCATGTGTACATATTCTGTCAGTGGCATACACATTACCTCCTATCTTGGCGATGAGAATTTTCCTGCTGCCCTGATCAAAATCTAGCATGTCACCATTTTTCAGTGACTTTTCGCTGCATACCTTTACCCATTCTTCTCCTTCTACTTCTTTTTCTGACATAACTGCATCCGACTACCTGTACTTATAGTGCTTTTCAAAGAGGTCTTGGGTCTCCCGGTAGCGGGACTTTTCAACTTCCAATATCTGTTCCATTGCCTCGTCTGTCTTGAGCATTAATTGTCTACCTTGCCACTTGTTCTCAATAAGATAGTTAATCCACGCTCTGATAGTTGGACCCATCTTTCTGGACAGTGGCTCAAGAAAGCCAGATACAATTTCACGCTTGGCACCTTCTCTGCTAAGACCTCTCGTCATTAGATAATAAATCTGGTTTTCATCCATCTGGGCTACGGAGGCAGAGTGCGTGGCTTTAACTTCATTAGTTTCTATTTCAAGACCAGGTATTGCATCTGACTTGGCTCCTCTGTCAAGAAGGATAGCATGTCCTGCTAAATATGATTCCGTACCTTTGCCTTCCTTGCCTATCTTAATCATGCCCTTGAACAAAGACTTTGAAGTGTCCTTTAGCACTGATTTGACAAGTACCCTCCCTCGCGTGTGAGGTCCTTGATGGATTAGGTTAGATGTGACATCAAAGGATTGGTTGCCTATCCCAAAGACTATCTCAACGTCCTCTGATGAAGCACCAGGCCCTTTCATGATGCTATCTGTCTTGTAGCGTGAAAGCAATGATCCAAACATGCCAATATACCAAGACATCTTAGCATCCCTTTCAACAAATGCCTTCCTGTTTGAAACGTTGATACTGTCATGACCCATCGACTGGAGAGTTACCAATTCCAATTGTGCATTTGGATTGACATGAGTCTCAACTAATTCAAAATATCCCTGCTGGACATCTTGTCTACCTGATGAGCCAGGCGCATATATTTCCTGGACAACAGTTGCTTTTGAGCCAGTGTCTGCTACAACGATGTTTCTTGATATCAGCGAAGTCCCATCATCTGCAAGGGAGGTAATTATCCTTATTGGCTCTTCAAGGACTACATTTCTTGGAATATAAATAAAAATGCCAGACTGAAAAGCCGACCCTTCAAGTGCAAGGAATTTGTCTTCCAGATAATTCAGCTGATTTGCAGCCATGTGCGATCTGATGAGGTCACTGTGACTAGTCAGCGAGTCCTTGACGCCTGATAGGATGACACCTTGCTTGGCGACGCTATCTCGGATAACGATCTTGTTTATTTCTTGACCTACTTGAAGAATTCCTGTCTCTTGCTCGAGTTCTTTTAATCTGTCAGTGAGGTCTTTACTGAGCGCAGTTGGGCTTGTTGTTGTTGTTGTTGTTGTTGTCTGCGCGGTAAAATGTATGCTTTCTGGCTTTATCTTGTTTACATCTGAATACTTGGAGTACAGAGGCGAGACTTCTGCGGGCAGTGACTGATATTGTAAGAAGGCTTGCTTGCGTATTGAAGCAAGCCAGCTGGGTTCTTGAGCGGCTACTAAATCAATGAGGTCACTGTTAATTGAGGACAGAGTAGAAGTCGCCATAGTGGGATCACAAAAGATGGAAGATAGAGAGAGATTTTGGTACGAGGCTTAACCGACTGAGCCTTCCATTTCGAGCTTGACTAGCCTGTTAAGCTCTACTGCATACTCCATTGGAAGCTCCTTTGTGAATGGTTCCATGAATCCACCTATAATCATTGAGAGTGCGTCTGACTCTGAATATCCTCTACTCATCAAGTAGAATATTTGGTCCTCACCTATCTTGCCTACGGTTGCTTCGTGAGTAATGGTTGCGTCATCTTCATTAACCTCAATGTATGGATAAGTGTCTGTTCTAGAGTGCTCGTCCAGCAGTAGTGCATCGCACCTTACGTTTGACTTGACGCCGGTCGCGCCCTTTGCTACGTGCAGCAATCCCCTGTACGTTGTTCTGCCAGAATCCTTGCTCACTGACTTGCTAGTTATTCTAGAAGTAGTATTTGGCGCAAGGTGGACTGCTTTCGCTCCTGCATCTTGGTGCTGGTCCTTCCCTGCAAATGCCACTGATACGACCTCAGCATGTGCATTCTTGCCAAGCATGTAGACACCAGGGTATTTCATCGTTAGCTTGCTGCCTAGATTACCATCGATCCATTCGACCTTTGCGCCTTCATAAGCATATGCCCTCTTTGTCACAAGATTGTAGACATCCTTGCTCCAGTTCTGGATTGTGGTATAGCGTATCTTGGCCCCCTTCTTGGCAATTAACTCCACAACTGCAGAGTGGAGTGACTCGGTGGTATAGACAGGCGCTGTGCACCCTTCGATATAGTGAACTTCGGCGCCCTCGTCTGCAATGATAAGCGTTCTCTCAAACTGGCCAATGTTCTCTGCATTAATCCTGAAATATGCCTGTAGTGGAAGCTCAACCTTGACGTTTCGTGGAACATAGATAAATGAGCCGCCAGACCATACTGCGCTATTAAGCGCAGCAAACTTGTTATCCTCTGGCGGGATTACCTTGCCAAAGTGCTTCTTGACAATGTCAGGATACTGCTTTACTGCCGTGTCAGTATCGGCGAAAATCACGCCCTGCTTTTGTAGGTCTTCCCTTAAATTGTGATAAACAGTTTCAGATTCGTACTGTGCACCGACCCCTGCAAGGAATTTGCGCTCAGCCTCGGGGATACCAAGCTTTTCAAAGGTGTTCCTTACCGATTCTGGAACGTCCTCCCAGCTCTTGCTGCTCTTCTCTGATGCTTTGGCGTAATAGTATATGTTCTGGAAGTTGATTTTGGATAGATCTCCTCCCCAATTTGGCATAGGCTTGCTGAGAAAGACCTCGTATGATCTCAACCTGAATTCCCTCATCCAGTCGGGCTCGCCCTTCATCCTGCTAATTTCCTCAACCGTGCCCCTTGAAAGGCCCTTCTTGCTGAGGTAAACGTAAAGCTCAGTTGAATCTTTAAAGTCATATTTGCTATAATCCATGTTAAGGTTTTCTTTCGTACTCATACGCTTCATATAACGTCGTTATGTTTTATATATATTTTGCATGCGTTATATCTGCGTGCCAAGCGAATTTGTTAATATAGATCTGGATTACAAGCTGCTAGCCATCCTTTAGAATTGAAAATTCACGATAGATAGTTGAGCAAATAAAACTCTACACACATAGTCTAGGATCATGTTCCTGTCAAGCTAGTTAGATTTTCGCTTAATGGGTTTTCAAGGCCACTGCTATCTGTACCATTTATGGTATTATTATTCAGACCACCCTGTTGTCCCGGTATGGGTATGTTCTGAGTGGTTGTCTCTCTGCCAAAAGTGATGCCAGCATCTGGGATTTGCTCAACGCCTGGATTGGTGGTGTTGCTGCCAGCAACAGCATCTTCTTGACTTCCCAAAGGTTCGGCCCCACCTGCTGTTGTTGTTTCAGTAGTGTTATGTCCCGGACCACTCGTCGCGGATTGATCTGCAGTCTCCGATTGCATTCCCCCCGTTTTGGGACCACTAGGTAATAATGTGGAGCCAAATGCCACAACAATCACAAATATAACAGCCAATGCTGCAACAATTCCAATAATAGCCCATCTTGCTGAACCTCTATAGAATCTGCGTTTGTTATTTTCCGACATTCCACAATAGAATAATATTGCTCTGACCGACAAATTACTTAACTGCTGCTGGTAGCTTAAACGCGAGACGATAGCGAGGCAATCTGGTGACGCAGACTGTCTAACAACCATCTATCCTGATATTGATGTTGCTTTTACCTTTTCGTTGCAAATGCAAGTTAGGCATAGTTAAAGAAGATCGGCTAATTGCAAAGTTTCCATATAATAGCACTATAGAATGTACTTATAGATTATGCGGATGTCTTGAAATAGCTTGCATGTGATATAAAATATTGCACCTTAAGTTACGTGATTTGAATAATTGGTAACGAGAAAAGATAAAATTTATTATCAGAGAAACGAGGCTCCACGGCTCCTTGTCTTTGGTTATCCTTCAAGGGCCCCTCAAGTGGGGGGCTTGCTCTGGTCAAAAAGGGTTTCAGACTCAATCAGTAAGCTAGGGGTGGTCGAAGTCAGGAATATAAGCAGCGAACGATCTATCGAAGCGAAACTCAACACTCATCACATTATAAGAAACATAGTACCATGTTTGATAAGAGATTTTTATGATGCAATCCGGGGTCTTTTGACTCTGCCCCAAGTAGCATTATTGGATAGCTGGGGTGAGGCAAGCATAATCCTTTGGGGCCTTCTTAGAGTTTTCCGTCCACGTACAAGGATAGTAATAGTCTTTCACCATTACGAACCCCGGATACTGCCAGAGCAAATTTCAGAAATAGAGTCTCGTTTTTTGAGAGGAGTTGCGAAGCGGTACAACTCCTTTATAGCAAAATTAACTGGAATCATGATTAGAGATTCGGATATGATATTAACAGTCAGCCGCACGTCAGCTAGGCAACTCTGCTCCTTATATGATATAACTGGTAAGGATATCAAGGGAGAACAAGAAGAAGAAGAAGAAGAAAAAGGAGTTTATAATGTGTCTCTTGGTCCTGGCAAGATACGAATAGTTGGCACAGGTGTAGATAGATTAACGATCAATACATCCGCTCAAAAGGATATTGATTTCTTTTGCATTGGACGCATTGAAAAGCTCGATGGTATCGAAAAGATTTGGTCGGCTTTAAGGAAACTTCGCCCAGGCCTTAATTTTATCATGATAGGCAGAGCTTCATTAACTGAAATAAATCATCTCAAATCAATAGGTATAGACCATAAAGGAGAGGTGAATGATAAGGAAAAGCTTGAACTGTACTCAAGAGCTAAGGTATTTCTATTTCCATCAAGTAGAGAGGGGTTTGGAATAGCACTAGCCGAGAGTCTGCAGATAGGCATGGATGCAGTGGTATGGAGATTGCCTGTGTTTGAAGAACTTTATTCAGAAAGTACGATGGCAAAGCAAGGAAGGATCAGACTAGTAGAGAAGGGAAATTACGAATTGTTCGCAAGTGAGGCGTTAAGAGCCTTATACTCATATGATATTCGAAACAGAAGAACAAGAAGAAGAATAATATCAGAACAGCCATCGCTTGCATCATTATTATCATCATCATCATCATCCTTATCAACAACAACAACAATAACAAATTCGCCTGTTTCATCGGAGAGCAAAAAGTCAGCTGCAACATTATCTGTCTTGAAATTAAAAGAGGAGAAACAGGAGCATAGAAGCGGGATCTTGCAGAGTTGGGAAGATGTCGCCCATAAAGTTGTAAAGGCATTATCTGAACTAATTTAAATAATACTCTGACAGACTATTTTGGTCTGCTATTCTCCTTTAAGGTTCGTTCTATCAATGCAGCCATTCATTCAAGTTTGTAGGAAATAGAGACATCTTGTTCAACGATCCTTCTCCATGGTTACAAGACCGTCTATCTCTAGCAGGTCTTTTTCGTTAGCCATTTCATGCGCTGTTTTTGTCTCACTATCTTCATTCATACATTTATTGTAAAATTCACACCATTTGCATTTGTAGTTGCGCATATATTCAGGAAGCCTTGGTAGTATAGAGGCATCATTTTCTTCTAAGGCTTTGAGAAATAGGTTCTTTCTTCTCACCATTTCATTTTTCAAAAGTTCCCGGGCAATGTCATCTTTTGGCAGTATAACCTGCCAGCTTTCAACGCCAACATCCCTGGCATTTGCCGGTCTGATAAAATAATCATTGCCTTCCGCATCTCTCCTTATCCATCTCAATTCCTTGATGTTGTATCTTATCGAGATGATTCCTTTTTCTATACCGGTTATCGTTAGATAGTATAGTAGCTGACGAAGATATGATCTAAATGTAGCATCCGAGAAGTCAAGACGCTTGCCGTTTACAGTATCCTTCAACTCCACGACCAAATTATCATCCATGATGTCGGGGTGTGCAATTATTCCCTCCATATTCAATTCAGCCTGTGAAACTCCTAGGCCTGCAAGCTTTGTAATTATAAATTCGCTAGCTTCGCCCCGGACAAAGTGATGAACAGATTCGTGATTCAAAGGGGCCATATCGGGAAATTTTCTGCCATAATACTGACGTCGTATGCAAGTAGTAGGTAATATATCAGATACATGTACCACACTCCCTTCTCTGGCTCTTTCATTATGTTTTTGCAAGAGGTTACTAAGAAGAATATCTGTGAATTCAGAATTTCTCTGTATTTTTATTACCAATCCTGATAACCCTATATCCTGTCTGTAATATTCTAATGCCACCTAATAAATGACAGCTATTTACCAGTAACCACATTGGCAGATGTAGTTTTCGTCGTTTAGATCTTTATTTCGGGTCTGATTGTATTCTGTACGGGGGCACGATAATAATAATAATAATAATAATAATAATAATAATAATAATAATAATCTGTGACCAAAAAATTATGAGCTAAGCAGACCTTACACATTATCCTCATGGCTACTACTGTGTTTTTGTCACTAGAGGATTTTTTTCAGATAATGTCTATATGCATATATCTTTCTTCAGATATTTGTTGGAACGAGACTTCGAGGTGAATTATAATTTATGTATGGTTGCTGTTTTTCATCTCTAGCGCACCTTTTCTGACCATTCTTTGGGTCTCTCCTGAGAGTTCATCCATTCGGAGTTCACCTCTACGAAGCTTTTCAATTACCTCCCGGATAGACACAGTGACGTCGTTGTTATCATTATTATTATTCTTGCTAGTGACCCGCATGTCAAGGACGCTTTGGCCAGCAGCAGAACTGGCACTATTCTTTTCACCCAAAACCCACAGCAATTCTTCGATCCTGCCACGAAAGACCGCAAGACGCTTGGCGTATTCTGCGAATACGACCTCGTCACGCTCTGAAATCGCTCTTGTGAGCATTTTGGCTATAAAGCTTGACTGTGCTTCCAGTAGGTCTATCCTGAGCCTGATATCTTTCTCAGCGCGCAAAACTGTATGACTTTTGGGATTGCGGGGTTTTAATCATTTCTTCTCTTAGTGGACCAAAATGTTCCACCAGAAGCCTTCCAGTACTGATAATCACTCAGTATCTGAGTATGGTCAAATGCGATCTGTTGCCGTCTAATATTAGCCAGTTTGATCCACTCAATGTTGGCTGCATCGTCACCTGCTCTAATCTCGCCGCCTACGATTATTCCGACAAAGACTGTAGTGATTATATGCTTTCTTGGATCACGCGTTGGGTCGGAATAGACACCGAGGATATCGATTGGGTGTACCTCAAGAGATGTCTCTTCCATTGCCTCTCGCTTCATTGCATCTTCGACGGTTTCCCCTTCATTTACAAAGCCACCTGGCAAGCTCAGATGATCTTTGAATGGATCATTTTTGCGCCTCACCATGAGAACGTTTGAATCGCGCTCGAGTATAACATCGACTGTAGGGGTTGGGTTTCTATACTCTTTCATAAGTTGCGGAGCAATCGCGCTGTTATTAATGGTTCTAAGCTGTCAAAAAATTCAATGCTTATTGAAAAAAGCTAGATAAAATCTTCTAAATACCAAAAATGGAATTAGAATCATCAGAATACATCGAAATGATTCTAAATTCTTATTAACTTGTAGAGCTAATTATTGTTGTTAAGTGTATGTCTGTCATGTTCGTGGACTTGAATGAGAGTCCAACACGACTTACGGTTTGCCCAAAATGCGGAAAACAAGTAAGAATTGATGAAGACTGTGACTGTGAGAGGCTGCTATTTTTAGCACACTACATGCAAAAATAAGCAAGCAGGTCCTCAACCCCGCGTAAGGCTCCAGGTAGCTTAGACTAGGAAACTTTGTAGCGTTGTCTGTCCAAGACTAGATCTGTATATTTGCTTTGGACCCAGATAATCTGGAAAATCAGATATCAGTTCATTACTTTTGATCATGCTTTCAAGCTTGCTAAGGATGTTGTTTATATATTGTCTCTCAGCCGTAACGTAGCTAGAACCAAGCGGCTCTTCAAAGCCGTATATCTTCTTGTAGCGTTTGAGGCCATCTGGCACTTCAAGAAGTTGCAGCACAAGCTTCATTCGCTGCCAGATATCTGCTCGCAACCTCAGCGGCGCACCAAAGACATGCCGCACTCCAGCCTCCCTGCAAGCCCTGACAAGCCGCTCAAGGTCTTGCTCATTGTCCGTGATAAGTGGCATTATAGGGTCAATATTGACGCAGCAGCACAGGCCCGCTTCAGCAAACTTTTTGATTACTTGGAAAATTCTGCCGGCCGGCGGCGTACCCGGTTCGATTATTCGTCTTATCTTCTCATCGCATGTAGTCACAGACCATACTACTAGGCAGTTGTGCCGATATTGCCTATGGAGCTCTAAGTCACGCTCGATCATTGTAGACTTGGTAAACACATAGTAGGGCACATTGTATTTTTGCAGAACCTGCACACATCTTCTCGTTAATTGAAAGCGCAGTTCTGCTGGCTGGTACGCATCTGTTGCAGAAGCTATCATGACAGGTATGACAGTATCTGACTTCCACGCAGCAAGCTCTTTTTCGAGCACCTCTGGTGCATTGCTCTTGGCGTAAATCTTGTCATAAAATTCAGGCGACCACTCGTATGTGGCGTAGCAGTATGCACAGCGGTGACTGCATCCCTGGTAGGGATTTATCGTGAGGCCCTTGTAATCTTTGATTATAAAGGGATGAATTATGGATCTGCTTTTCTTTTCTTCAAGAACCGCACCGCTTCCACTATGCCAGAGCCCCTGCATTGTCTTATCTCTTTTATCTAGGTCAAGAACTCGTCTATAAGCTGCATAACACCGGTAGGGGAGGGGGTTGTTGGATCTCCCCCCTCTCTCTCTACCAATGGAAAAAACACACACAACATATGTACATATACATAGTTTTTATTATCGCCATTCTCGACATCACCTCAACTATATGAAAGTGGGCATAGCAGGGCTAGGTCTAATGGGTTCTGGCATTGCAAATAGGCTGATCAATACAGGGCATGAAGTCTCAATTTATAATCGCACCATCTCAAAGACGCAGCAGTTTTCAAACAAAGCTACCATGGTTTTGAGCCCAAGAGAGCTTGCTCAAGTTTGTGACCTTGTAATAACTGCTGTCACGGATTTTGATGCTGTGAAAAATATACTCTTTGGAACAAACGCAGTCATAGAATCGGGCAATCACAACCTCATAGTGGCTGACATAAGCACAATTTCACCATCTCAGTCAGAGTATTGTGCTCAGCGTCTGCGAAATGCAGGCATAGAGATGCTGGCCATTCCAGTAATGGGAGGCCCAGCTGCAGCCGAGGCAGGAGACCTCGTACCCATAGTCGCAGGTAGCAGACAGACATTTGAAAAGGTCAGACAAGTGATCGAAAAGCTGGGCAAGACTTTCTATATTGGTGAGAAAGCTGGCTCAGCAAATGCCATCAAGCTTGCACTCAACCTAAATATTGCGCTTATCGCCAGCGCGCTCTCTGAAGGGATAACGCTTGTCAGGAGAGCAGGTATTGATCCTTCAATATTTATTGAAATACTAAATTCGACATATTTCAAAACCGGCCTCTCAGAAAGGAAAGGTCCTAAGATGGTAAAAAACGACTTTTCACCTACATTCCATCTCAAAAATATGCTAAAAGATTTAGAGCTTGCCACTAGTACAGCGCAGGGGACCGGCATAACACTTCCCCAAACTTCTCTTGCACAGCAAATATTTCGTGCAGCAAACAACATGGGTTTTTCAGATCAGGACTATACTTCCATTTGCGCATTTTTGGCAAAAATAAATGGATTGGAGGAGAACCGATGAAGCTTGATATACACATTATTATTATTATTATTATACTGAAACATATCAAAAAACGTCAACAGTCTTTACTATATATCCACAAAAAACTTACGCCAAGATTTTCTTATCTCAGTGAATTGACGCGCCAGGTGGAATATCCTCAGTTATTGTTAGAAATACCGGCTTATCCTCTGGTCCATCCGCTGCCAAGAGCATGCCTCTAGAGATCATATTGCCTATCTTTTTTGGCTCCAAATTAGTGCAAACAACCACGAGCCTTCCAACAAATTCTTCTGGCTTGTAGTGCATAGCGCCCCCAACAGCAATTTCTCGATGTTCAGTGCCAAGGTCAATTGTTGCCTTGAAGACCTTTTTCATACCGTGCATGGCTTCAGACCGAATGACCTTCCCTATCTTCAGTTGTACCTTGGAAAATTCGTCAAATGTAATGAACCGTTCTTCATCATCATCATCAATGCGCTCGCTATTCTCGCTCATGAAAATGAAGAGGAAGTAGCTCTATTAAAAAAGTTGCATATCGCAATTTGGATTGAATCAAGTTGTGACTATCTTCAATTACAGAATAACATCTCTATCAGGATGTGTGCTTTGCTGTGCCTTGCCTCAAAGTCTGAGGCCAATAGATACATACATACATACACAGAGCATCATCTAAATAATATTTGATCGACATACAAAACAAAAAACAAAACAGATCACTAATTGTCATTCTTTTAGCAAGATTTAGTGGAATTCACCAGAAGTACAAACAAAAGTATAAGTCATGGCTAATTATGAGAAAAACTACAGTGGTTATGTGTATCTGATGCTATCGAACTTTTTCATTACCGACGGCAGGTTATCAATTAGATCTGTCGCAATCATGTGCAGGCCTGCTTGCTTGAATGCAAGATTACCTGCAAGACCGTTGACATAGATTGCCACAACTGCTGCATCAAAAGGCTTCATCTTGGCTAGCAGCCCTGCAGCCACGCCAGACAATACGTCACCTGAGCCTCCTACTGTCATTGCGGGTGTCAACCTCTTTATAGCTGTAAGCTGTTCGCCGTCAGAAATAATATTGACCCATCCCTTTAGCACTATTGTGATTCCATGCTCCTTTGCCAATTTACGCACATTTGATGTCATTTCCTCCTTGCTTGATCCTGGGTCGCTGCCAAAGAGCCTTTTGTACTCCCCCGAGTGCGGCGTGACGATAGTTCCAGTATTTGAAATCTCTTCTAAAACCTGAGGAATGAGAGCCGAAGCATCAAGTAAAATTTTTGTACCTGCTTGCCTTAGCTTTCTTATGAGCGTAGTTAGCGCCTCAGGTTCTAAGCTCATCCCCATCCCTATTGAAGCAGAGTCTGCATTCTTTGGCAGCATTGCCATGAGCCGATTTGCCGAACCTTTTGTGAGCTTATCATCGGGCAAGGGAAGAGCAATTATTGCAGGAGAAAACGACCTGACGGCTGTAATAATAGAACGTGGTACTGCTGTATAAACCAAGTCAGCACCAGAACGCAAGGCGGCCATAGTTGTGAGTACTGGCGCTCCATGGTAGAATCTGCTGCCGCCTGCTATTAGCACTGTGCCATTATCCCCTTTTCTCGAGTAGAATGTGCGTGGTGGCATCAGTTGCCTTATGAGCTTGGGTGTCACGGTGGTGATTGTTGATGGCAAAAGTTTGCTACACAGTACTATTTTGTACTTCCATTAATCAATAAACTTTGCCAATTATTACTCTTTTGTTCAAAAAACGATTTGCGATAGCAAAAGAGGATAACGATATACTTAGTTCCTGTTTTGGTCAAGGCTCAATACAACGGCAGTCCCATTAGCAGATGGGTGTGTGTGTGTAGTAAGAGCAGATAGTCTAGGAGCTTGGCTCTGCATGTATTGTTACAATCGACCCAGGGTATTTTATCCTTATATCTTTTTCAATCTCTGAAACGCGTTCATGGATCTGTTCTATAGTCATCTCGCTGCTAAATGAGCAATTTACATCAATTTTCAGGATATTTTCTGATGTTCTGTATATTCCAATCCTATCCACCTTTTTGACACTGCTGCTTGTACTATCAAGGACTGCCTTTCTTATAATATCATACATTGTGCTGTCTGAAATCGGTTCCATTCCAACGACATCTGGCATTACGGGCTCTAGGTGCACAGTAATATTTTCCATCCCAGTCAGCTGCTTCTTTATAGAGTCTTCGACTGCATTGGCTATTGAATGAGCCTCGGCAAGCGTTGCCGATCTATTGACTTGAATGTGCAGCGATGCGTCCATTAAATGACTGTTGGCAATTTTTGAAATAATGACGTTGTGTACACCTCTTACACCACTAACTTGGGATGCTGCGCTTTCAATCGCTAACTCTGGCGGCGTGTCTACGCCGAGCACAGGTTCAAAGTGCACAGTGATATTTCTTGGCTTTACGTGCAGCCCAGATTCAGAGAGACTCTTGGCAATATTGTTCTCAACTTTTGCGCTTATATCATGTGCGCTCTCAAAGCTTATTTCTGCTGGAAGTGTTATTGTTGCTTCTACAAAAATTTCACTTCCCACTCGACGCATCTTGACATCATCCGATCCCAAAACTCCTTCAGTTTGATCCGCTGCCTGCTGTACTGTTCTAACAAGGCGGGGAGAGATTACGTCTGTTAACTCCATTGCATTTTGGTATGCAAACCTAACGCTAAGGTAGGAGAGAAAGACGCCAAGTATGATTGCCGCAATGGAGTCGCCGTACCCAAAGCCCAAGGTAACAAGCCACAGCCCCACAAGTGCCACGGTAGTTGAAGCAAGATCTGCAAATGCATGGTAAAAGTCAGCCTTCAATGTAGTTGAGCCTGTCATCTTTGCTGTAGTCTTTTTCATTGCCCTACCAAGGATACTTATCCTAAAGCCATCTACAGCCAGAGTATAGCCTACTGCTGCAAAGCCTATTGTGCCTGGAGTAACAACTACTCCTCCTCCTGCTGCCAAAGCCGAACCTGTGTAGAGAGTGAAAAGTCTAATGGTTGCCTCATAGATGAAAAATACTGCGACTACAAAAAGTGCAATGCCCCCAATTAATCCTCCAATAGTCTCAATCTTGCCATGTCCATAAGTATGGTCGACATCCTTTGGCTTGAGAGCAAGTCTAACAGCTATTATCAATATTGCTGTGACTACAGCGTCAAGCAGTGCATGAGTACTGTCTGTTATTAAGGCGAGGCTGTTTGTGAAAAGTCCAGCTGTAAATTCAAACACAAAAACAGAGACAATGGCTACAAGTGACATTCGTAAGGCGTTTCTCTTCATGGTTTCAACATCAGATATTGCTGCTGCTGTTAACCGCCGCCGCCGCCGCTGCTGCTCTCCTCGTCCTGCCACTGTAACAAAAGTAGGGTAGAGTTTATTATTTAGGCATTTACGTTTCCGCTAACTAGCAAAATTAGTACAAGGTAAAATCAATAATGAAGCCAGTAGTAATAAAATAATACTAATATTAATAATAATAATAAAAAAGTGGTGGGGGAATCTAAGTCAAGTCCATCTGACTTTTTAGATTCTTGTATCTGTTTCTGACGGTCACTTCTGTAACGCCGGCTGCTTCAGCAATATCTGTTTGAGTCTTAGTCTCGCCTGTATTGAGGCATGCGAGATATAGCACGGATGCTGCAAGCCCCATTGGATCCTTGCCTGCAGATATTCCACTTTTAGTGACACCCTTCATTATTTCCATGGCGATGCGTTTGGTGCGCTCACTGAGACTGGCTTTATTTGAGACCTTGACTATACATTTTTGTGGGTCGACCAATGGGATTTTGAGATCAAGTTCCATTACTACCAGTCTGTAGATTCTTGCTAAATCTTTACGCTTGATGTTGCCAGTTTGTGCGATATCCTTTAGGGTTCTAGAAGCACCAGTCTCTCTACATGCGATGTAAAGCGCTGCACCTACCATAGCAGATATTGTTCTTCCTCTGACAAGGCCCCGTTCTTGCGCCTTTCTGTAAATGTAGGCAGTTTTTTCAATTACTGCGTCAGAGACTCCCAGCTTGTCTTTGAGCCTGTCAAGCTCAGAGAATGCTTGCCTCAGGTTTCTGTCAGTAGGAGTGTGAGCCTGTGTACGAAAGTCCCAGGCTCTGAGCCTACCCATAGTCGAGCGCATTACACCGTCTAGTACGCGGCCGCTGGCATCCTTGTCAGTTTTACCTATTACAGTAGACAGACCCATATCGTGACGGGCTAATGAGCGTGGAATTCCTGTCCTGCTCCTATCATTTACCTCCTCAGAGGTAAAAGCACGCCATTCAGGGCGGCTTTCCTGAGCTCGGTCTGATAGTACAAGACCGCAATTCCTGCAAATGATTTCGCCCGATTCTGGATCTGTGACCGTCTGAGCGGATTTGCATATACTACATAACATTGCGGTTTGCATGTTGCTAGAATGAGGTAAGAATATTATGTCCATCCAATCTAATAAAGGATACTGATTTCTAAAAATTTGTTATATGAAATAGTTTTTGATTGGAATTAGACGACAATAGACTATTTCTTCTAATTTTATCAGAAATGTATAGTTTTTACTCATATATTGCAATGCAAAGT
>DATMWK010000099.1:0-12952 GCA_035562555.1 Nitrososphaera sp.
AGCTACACAGCTTGGCAACTCAGACAACCTAAAGACAGGTCAGACAGTGATTGCAATTGGCAACCCCTTTGGACTCACTGGTGGACCCGCAGTAAGTGCCGGCATAGTCAGCTCATTGAATAGAAGTATACAGACAAGGAGCGGCGTGCTAGAGCTAATACAGACAGATGCTGCCATCAACCCGGGCAACTCAGGTGGACCACTTGTCAATACAAAGGGAGAAGTGATTGCTATCAATACCGCCAACATGCCGTATGCACAGGGCATTGGGTTTGCAGTTCCTATCAACACAGCCAAGTCGATATTGAACGAATTGATAGAGAAGGGTAAGGTAACTCGGCCGTGGATTGGCGTTGCGTCAATGAAGGTTACCCCCCAGCTTGCACGATATTATGGACTCCCTGTGATTGATGGAGCGCTCGTTGCAAGAGTTGAGCCTTATAGCCCGGCTGACGATGCAGGGCTAAGAAAAGGAGATATCATCGAGGAAATAGATGGCAACACGATAAAAGACCCTTCAGAGATCGCTTCATACGTGCGCAAAAAGCAGGTAAATGACCGACTAACAGTTACTATCAATCGCTATGGGCGCCAGTTTCAACTTCCAGTTCCGGTCGACGAGCGCCCATAAAATTTCTTTATCAAAACACTTTTGAGCGTGAGCAGCAATAATCATCCCAGTGTCTGACTATGATTCAATGGACGAGCTGATTAAGGAGATTGAAAAGGAAGAAGCAGCCATAGTGATTACCAAAGATATCAGAAAGTATAGGAAACCTGTCACCGTGATATCAGGCCTTCAGGACAGAAAAGATTTGAAGGAAATTACAAAGCAGCTAAAGACCAAGATTGGCACAGGGGGGACATTTAAGGAGGGGCAGATAATCCTCCAAGGGGATCATCGAGAGACGGCTAAGAGTCTACTGGCTCAGATGGGCTTCAAGGAAGAGGCAATTGAGGTATATTAGTAGCATTTTACTTACCTGCTCTCCAGATGGTTACTTTATAATTTATATCATGAAGGGGCGCTTGTAATATGCAAGTGGAAAGCGACATTCCGACTGAATCAACAACAACAACTCTCAAGGACGAGACCCCGGGAGAGGACTTTGCAGCAGAAAAGCAGATGATCAGTGGCAAGGCGGCAGCAGCTGCTCAGATCCTAGTAGAAGAAGAAGATGACGACTCGCAGGAATCGCTTAGTCCAACCGATTTTCATAACAACGATAACAAGATCTTGGCATTGCTGAATGAAGATGGATCAAATTACTCCTTTAAAGGCTTGATGCGTAAACTCAACCTCCACCAGCAAAGTTTGTCAAGGGCACTCCATAGGCTAGAAGAAATGGAGCTTGTAGAAAAGTCTCCGGTAGGTTATCGGCTTAGCAAGGCCGGTGCAACTGCAATGTCAAGGATCGAGTTATTACAGCAACAACACAAACCAAAAGGCAGAGAGTATATGCAGTTATTGCAGACGTATATCCCGCTTAATATCAAGGCCTCAGAGGTTATGCGCCACTTGATCGGGAGGTGGTTTAAGAACCTTCGGTGGATAGGCATGATAAGGAGTGATACAGGTTATACGCTGCAGTGGACAAGCGATGATGGTGCATTCCAAATCAACCTTCGATTGATCGCAGACTATATTGTCATTGAGACAAATGCATCTACTGAAAAAGAAAAGGTGCAGGCGATGGTGGGATCGTATATCATCTATGAGCAGATAACAAAGGTGATGCAGAGTAGGCTTGACGCATACGTACTGGATCACCGAGGTGCTAGCGCAATCAATTAGCTTTACCAAGTGATGCCGTTATGAGAGATAATGCCTTTGTAGGATTTGAAAGTACCAGCCAGAAGCTATAGGCGCTCTTGTCAAGAGCTCTTGCTATGACTGCCGCCGTGATCGCACCAGCTATAGTTGCCACCGTGATAGAGGCAGGTAAAACGGCCATAAACGAAAGCAGCAGTCCTCTACATAACACGAGCCGTCTATCAAAAAAGGGCCAGAAAATCGGGGTTTGCAGCGTGGTGAAGCTAGTCAAAGAATATAGAGGTTAAAAGTGTCTCTTTATTATCATCCACTTTCTAAATGATAGACACATGAGAGAGAGGAAAAAAGCTGTTGGTGGTGGAATTAGAAGAAGAAGCAAAAACAACTACAACTACTACACCATATTACAAAGACAAACAAACCCAGTCCCATATACCTTCACATACCTAAGGTCTCGAGATGCGCAAAGACAGTATCCAAAGAAGTTAAAACTTTTGTTTGATTATCTAGGTTTTTACCACCCGCCGGCGGTGATGGTGATGACCTACTAGAGCAGCAAGGCAAAGTCTTTTTGGAAAAACTAGAGAGAACCAGTATTGAGCACAAGAGAATATCATGAATTTTCTAACCTTTCATAAGCAAAGATTCTATAGAAATGCGCTTACTGATGGTACTTTGAAAAACTACTATAGACCTATCAAATTGTTCTGTGAAAGGCACGACTTCACCGCTCTTAATTGGAGGAGAATATCAAAAGTACTAATGGCAGCAAAGTAGTCATCTAACGATAGAGCTCTGACACTTAAAGATATATGTAAGCTAGTCGGGTATCCTGACCGACGAATAAAACCCTAGTCTATCTCAGGTACTCAAGTGATATTAGATTAGGCGCATGGGACTTTCTGAGTTGGAAGCTACTCTGCCGATTATAGAAGAAAATTTGATTACTTTATCGTAGAGCCTCTCCAAGGAGCTCTGCAACATCAGCAAAAGCAGCAGAAATTAGGTTATTATCAGAGAAGAGAAGAAAAGGCGCTACTACATTTTGTATTTTTTCAATAAAGATAGCGAAAACTCGCATTTCTTAATAAGCAATATTTGTATCTGCCTCTTGTGTCTGTCTCTTGAGAAACGTCCCCTTATTAGGTAATAATTCTCTTTTCTTGCTAAATATAGGTAAAGTTTACTGGGAATCCCTTATAATGGATAAATTGGTATTACTAACGCTCCCAAATGGGCTCTAAAAATACGCCTATGATCCTAATGACGGTTACTCTTGTGTGCGCAATTATACCTGCAGCAGTGGGAGCGATGCTACCACCATCAGTTTTTGCACAACAAGAGGAGACCTCATTAGGTGATAATAAAGAAGACCTTGCGGGCGGCATCGTATCTGATATTTTAGACGGCTATGGCTATGAAGATGAGAAGTGGGATAACGACAGCGACGTAGAAGACGAATTTAACCAAGATGCAACAGTCACAGCAACCATAGGCCCTAACGAAGGGGAGGACGTAAATGAAGATAACGTCGGTGAATCTGGATATGACATTTCCAATCTAGACGATGCGAATGCTGCAGCACCAAATACTACACCGATTTATGTAGAGGAGAGTGAGGAAGAATCATCAACAGCAACATCTTCTTCTCCAGATGGTGCACAACAATCATTATCCATTAAATTTGCTGGTGAGCCTTCCCTAACGCTGAATCAACCCTTTGATGAGAGAGGATTAGCCACCTCCTCATCTATCACTGCCTCTGGAACAGTAATAGTAACTGGAAGCGGAGTAACCATGACATTGACTTCAGATACAAACGTCTTTTCAATCTGTGAAGATGACGAAACAGGGGAATTATCCAACACACAAAATGTTCAATCAACTATCAGTAGTGATCCTGTGACAATCAAACCAGGCAGACAATCGTTTGAAATCACCACTGATCCTATAACAGAACCAATAGGAGATGGAGGATGTGAAGAAGGTCAGACAGAGATATTGAATTTCGTGCAGTTCATAGAGCCTGTATTAACCATTCAGACAGAAGGCGGTAATACAATGACACATACATTTCCGAGTGTTCCCTGATAGAGAGCGAGAGATGGGTAACAGAACCGCTGCCCCCTTGTGCAACCTGTGGATAAAGGTGACTAACCAGAAAGAAAACTACACACTCACATAACATATAACACAATATAACACAACACTTTCGTTCATTAATTTTTTTCTTTTTATCTCTCTCTTCATCCCTCTCTCCCTAAGGTGCTAGGCTTTTTATAACTATCATAAAACTACTCTTCTCGTACTTTGATATCCTCCATCTATGACTCAACAGAAGTAGCAATACAAAAAATGATTGAAGCAGGCCGAAAAATGATCGAGTAAATAGTCAGGTAGAAGTAGAAGGATGAGGAGAACTAGTATGAAGAGGAGGAGGAGGAGGAGGATTGAATCCTCCTCCTCATACTAAGCGACATTTGGTGAAGACAAAGTCTATGGTTATGGCTTCAATAATTGAGAGCAAAACCAGCCTGTAGGGAGCAAGCGAGCATGGAAAATCCCAGCCGCAAAAGACCGACCATCCAAACATTCGGGCCATAAGAGGCTTGATATCAGGTATGACTACACCGACTGTCAGAGCCTCTAAATGCAACTTTCTGAACCTTGGCTTGAGCATCCAAACAAAGGCTATATGAGGAGGAATAAGTGCCATGAATTTATTTTGTCTATCGCATTGGTTTTATCCATAAAAATTTTTGTCAGATTAGGTCTTCTGCAGCAATTTTAATTGATTCTTAATTGATTCTCTTATTGATCCTCCTCTGATTTGCATGTATAGATACAAGCTGATTTATGAAGATTTAACTAGGACAAGAAAGCAGCTGTGACTTATTTCCAGCAATGCAGGTCAATTAATTTCCTATCTTCCCATACTATTATCAGAGAAATGACAACAATCGTTGGTATCAAGACCAAAGAAGGGGTCGTGCTAGGCTCGGACAAGCGGGCAAGCAAAGGCTTTTTCATTGGCTCAAAAATAACGCAAAAGATAGCAAAAGTAGACGATACACTTGCTGTAGCAATAGCAGGACAGTTATCTGATGCAGAGTATTTGATTAAAGTAGCGAAGGGGGAACGCCAGCTGATGGAACTACGGAGGGGCTTCCCGCTCACAACCAAAGAATCAGCAAGATTGATCGCAAACCTTGCATACTCTGGCCTAAAGAACTACCAGCCCTATTTTGTTGAACTGTTAGTCGCCGGAGTTGACCAAGAAGGCGGGCACGTGTATGCGGCAGATATGAGTGGAGCGATAACAAGCGAAGATTTTGCTTCTTCAGGCTCTGGCTCACCCATTGCATATGGAGTGCTTGAGAGTATGTATCACAAAGAAATCACAAATGAGCAGGCTGAGGCTGTGGCTACAAAAGCTGTGGCTGCAGCTATGGAGCGGGATCCGGGCTCAGGCAACGGTATAGAGGTGCTTGCGATCCCAAACCTGTTGGCAAAGGTGGAGGTGAAATAGTAAGGGATGGCTGAAACAGCAGGAGGAGCAAACGTTGCTGCTGGAGCAAGGTATCCCTATTATTATGGGCCGGAAGGCCGGCTAGTGCTGGTTGATAGCGCGCTTGAAGCAGTAAATAGGGGATCAACCACAATAGGGATCAAGACTCCGGCATTTGCGCTCCTGGCAAGCCACATCAAGCCTGTCAGGCCGCTGATAGATCCCGCCGAAAAGATATTCGTAGTGGACGGCCATGTCGGTGCAACCGGCTCAGGGTATATTGGTGACATATTACAGCTGATAGACGAGCTGAGACTTGAAGCACAGAAGCACCGGCTCAACTTTGAAAGTCCAATAGATGTCGGCTCGCTTGCAAAGCATCTAGGGTCATTCCTGCACAATTACACTGTGTACACAGTTAGACCACAGGCTGCATCTGTGATCATAGCTGGCATTGACCAGACCGGGGTTCAGCTCTATCAGGTTGACCCAAGCGGGACATTCTTCCGCGGCTCTGGCTTTGCAATAGGCAAGTCGGCTGATGCCGCACTAGACGTGGTACAGAGCGAGTATAGTGCCGACATGAGCATTGAGCAAGCTGTAGCATTGAGCAACAAAGCGATAGAAAGGGCGCTGGGCGAGAGGCCTGTTGTGGAAATAGGGGTGGTCAGCGCAAAAGACGGCCGCAGATTCCAAAAGCTGCACTAGCTTTTCTTTTGTGCAGCAAGTGGCTTTATTTCTGGCCGCTTCCACTTGTTTGCCCAACGCGCCAGATCTTTTATGATTACTTCGAGCTCTCTTGCCTGAGGAGTGATACTATATTCTACCCTTGGGGGCACTTCTGGATAGATCTTTTTTGTCACAAGTCCTTCACGCTCTAATTCCAGCAAACGCTCTGATAGCACTGTACTGCTGATGCCGGGCAGCGATCTTTTCAATTCGTTAAACCTAATGACCTCTTTTGTTTTTAGATTTTTCAAAATGTGAAGCGACCACCTTCTGCCTAGGACCTCCCATACATCCACTACTGTACATGTGGCATCTATCTTAACTTGTCCGTCCGGTTCTTCTGTCACACCTAGTAGTGATTACTTACTTGCTAATAAAAATATTGTAACTCAATACATAATGCAACTTAAAAAGCATCTAAGTGAAAGCAGTGAAACAAAATCCCCCAAGATTGTAGATCATATACTACTGCCATTATCTTCTCGGAGGTCATTAGTTGTGGGTGTCATCAAGGCAGTAATAAGAAAGTCAATCATTCACCTGCACTTTTTGAATGAGGTCCTTGTGTTTTCGAAGCGACAGAATATGCTTTATCATAACTTTTATCAAAGTGTCTGTTGTGATCTCGTCGCAAAGACCAATGGCTAGCGAAGATAGTCGCATATCTTGCAGAACCGAACGACCAGAGCATTTTAATTAATTTCTTTGTAAGAAAAATACCTGCTTTATTTTAATATATTATTACCACCACTATTGAGAGTTGAATTTGGAGGGGATAAGATTTTTAATGCTTTTTTGATAAAAATACTAGTGCTCAAAGCTACGCTAACTTATGACAAAGGCACCATAGTGATCCG
This sequence comes from Nitrososphaera sp., assembly GCA_035562555.1. Lineage (GTDB taxonomy): Archaea > Thermoproteota > Nitrososphaeria > Nitrososphaerales > Nitrososphaeraceae > Nitrososphaera. Next base: position 6,869 of record DATMWK010000099.1, read on the forward strand.
AGGTCTTGCCCATATCCCCTTTGCTGTATTAGACCCCAGGACAAACGTGTTAAGAGCTCTTGCTTTATACTATTCTAATATTATAGAATACCTAAAACAGAGTGGTATCGAATATTCAGATCATGTTTTGTCAGAAGAAACGATGATGCTATCACTATCACTTTCATCGTCATCAGCACTGTCATTGAGGGATTATCAGCATAGAGCTCTTGACAATTGGCTCCGCGCGGGTTTGAGAGGGTGCGTAGTTTTACCTACGGGTTCTGGCAAAACTATTATCGGCATCAAGGCCATAGAAAAATCAAATGCCGCCTCGCTGGTTGTCGTTCCGACACTTGACTTGATGGATCAGTGGACTACCACCCTCTCAAAATATTTTTCAAACATTAGAATAGGAAACCTCGGCGGAGGTAATGATGACATACAATCAATTACAGTTTCGACATACGACTCAGCCTACATACGTGCACCTTTTCTTGGCAACAAATTTTCTCTTATAATATTTGACGAGGTACATCATCTGGCAGCCGTAGGTTATAGAACCATAGCGGAGCAAATGGCAGCACCATTTCGTCTGGGTCTTACTGCTACGATTGAAAGAGAAGATGATCTTCATAAAGACCTACCCAGGCTCGTTGGCGAAGTTGTGTTTCAAGTCAGTCCTGATGAGCTTGCTAGAGACAAACATCTTGCTTCCTATGAAATTGAAAGGAGAACAGTGGAAATGCTGCCAGATGAGTTAGAAGAATACAGAAGACATATGAGTATCTATCAGCAATGCATGAAGAAACTCAATTTTCAAAGGTATGCCATTTCCCTTGAAAAGTTGATAATAATGTCCGGGAGAAATAGGACAGCAAGGGAAGCCTTGCTGGCGAGAAACAAGGCGATGAATGTTGCGCTGAACAGCAGGGCCAAAATAGAAGAGCTGAGAGAAATCCTTGCAGAGAATAAAGGTGCCAAGACGATAATATTTACTCAGCATAACAGTCTTGTTCATGAAATATCCGATAAGTTCCTAATTCCACTTATAACTCACAAAACAATCAAGGAAGAAAGACAAGATGTCCTGAAGGGGTTCAAGGAAGGTCGATACATGGCTATAGTCACGTCCAAGGTTCTAGATGAAGGTGTGGATATTCCAGATGCAGAGTTGGGTATAATACTTAGCGGTACTGGAAGTGCAAGAGAATTCATACAAAGACTTGGAAGATTGCTGAGGCCTAAGCCAGGTGATAATAGCGGCAGTAATTCTAGTAGCACAAATGGTGTGAAACATTACAAGAAAGCCAAGCTCATCGAGATAATATCTTCAGAGACAAAAGAAACGATTACGAGTGCAAGAAGAAAGAGGGCTTTGAAAATAATGCATAGTAGCAATAATAATAATAATTACGACCACTCAAAAGAGGAAAAAAGAGTGGAAGGGGAATATAGGAACATATAATGAATGTTTATTGTTTCATATCCTACCCTTTGATTTTATAGTGGAGTCTCTCGTGCTATAGCCCCCAGATAGCTAAGCCTTTCTTCATTCTCCTTTTCTCCATAGAATACTCTCGTGAAAGAAAAAAGAAGGAGCTAGTTAGTTAGTTTCACAGTCCTTGCCCTGGTTTGCTCTGACATAATGCCTGCGCTATTCAGTAGTCTCAAGGAAATTCCGCACATTGGTACTGTATTCATTGAGTACTTGCTCAACTGTAATAGGGTAGTGGACTACAGGTCTAGACTCGTTTAAAGAATTGATAGTCCACATAAGCAGGCGTTAAACGGAGCTGGGACGAAAACGGGAAGAGAGGAAAGGGTCAAAAACCTACAGGTGTCTAGTGACATGTATGGTGAGTGTAGACCATAACACACAACAACATGCCGATGTCCGATGTCCCTGTATGAAAAACCCCCTTCCCCCTCTCTCCAACGCAAGCATTGAGGCGTTGGAATGAGCCATGAAGGACAACTCACCCCTATCCTTTTGTCGCAAATGCAAGTAATTCTACATGTTCCGCCTTATTTTAGTGTTATTGTTGACTATGAGAATGTGATATTATATGAGATACTAAACCAATATTATATTTAATGGTAACGCTCAAATAAACATGGAACGTATGTCGCTCGTTATTAGGGGATTGGAATAATAGATAGCAGTGACTTTTGAAGCAACATCAGCATCTCCAGTAGAAGCAACAGCAGCGACTGAGAAAGGGATGCGAAAGTGCTCACATCCCTTCTCGCCTATGAGCATTATGCCACACACTCACAAGGAGGGAAAAACGCGTAATAGTCCTAAAAAGTGGCCGAACACGGAAATTATACCTCCAAACTCATTCCACCGAAACCCATTGTTGCCGCTCTAAACCAGGTGTACTATTAACTCGGTGAGTTGAGACAAGATAGAGTAGCGCTCCGCACAGGGTATTGCAACCTAGTAAACATTGAAGTGCTGAATCCTAGAGTATGAGGATTCCATTTAAAGTGCTAAACAAGGTATTCGTAAAGGCAAGAAAGGGTAAGAAGAGTGATACGAAGCTCTTAAGTAGCAAGATATGTAGCCTCTAGCTATAGACCGAATCCATTGGACATGGTAAGACCATCAACACCACCAGTACCACCAAATATTGCACCACAGTGGACTACCTCTACTACTCAAGAAGAAGATAGAACTAAGAAGGGGCGAGGGAGGAAGGATACGTCCTCCAGCACAAACTCTTTGGGTGGCGAGAGGAAAAAGAAATCAAGAGAAGTGCAATACCGAGTTATTCAAACTCTTCTAGAGGCAACTGTTAACAAAAAAGTCGGCGGCCTTCATAGATTGGTTTTTCAAATGAATAAAGGACTGTTTCACATCTTGGAAATCATCGATAAAGCCCCAAATGGCAAGATATCAACTAGAGACCTCCTTCGGACGATTAACTCGTACAATATGCATAAGCTTCTAAAAGAAGCTGAAAGACTTGGTTTTGTCAAAAGAGAGACAGAACGAATGCCGGAAGGAAAGAAAGGCGGGGTAATGGTCGTTAACTCTTTGACTGAGGATGGACGTGTCCTTCTCGGACTGTCGGGCCAGTATTTTATGCGTTATTAGCAGCAGTCAATTTTTTTCTCTCCTCTTCCCAATTTCTTTTTTGTTGAAGAAAAAAATGTGTGTTCCGCATGTTCCAGTTGTACAGACTATTATTAATAATCGTCCAAGGGAAGCGACAAAAAACAAGCTCAGTATAGTATAAGATCAATAACAATATGCTGATCACTTTGTCTGGGACATAGGGTAACCCAAAGAAGATCTTTAGAACTTCCGGCATGAGATGCGACATCTCAGATAGAAGAATAAAGAGTAATAGATTTATACTATATATTTTGTATCTGTACTCTGGCTTCAGTAACTGCCACGACATACACGAAAACAAAAAAGAAGGAAGCTGATGACATACAAGAGGGCAGTTCCAGAGCCGCAGGGAGGGTTTCTCGGGCTAGCCCTTCTGGCTACTAGACTAAAAGAGCAGATCTATTATGCCATTTCTCCTCAGCTGTTACGCCCTTGCCAAGGCCTTCTTATATCCTAAAAGTCGCCCTTTGATTGTAGCTCATTGAATGCAGCCGTCTTAGTTGCTACTACTGCTGTGGTCTGTTTCATCTAATACAGTAAAGGATATTGTGCTTGATTACTAGAAGAGAAAATAGAGCCAGATACATACGCTAAGATAGAAGCGGACAATTTATCTTCGTTGTAACTCTAATCGAGTATAAAATTACATACTTACAGGCTGTGCAGGAGTATTTTACGACCCTGACGATCACAAGTAGTAGTTTTATGTCACGATTCTCTACCTTTTGTATTTTGTAACAAACTGCCAACCAAATCCAATTACCACACCTATTGACACGTTAAGAGCTTACGGAATCAACAACGATCTTGCTTTATACTACGATCTGGCTGCATCTGCCATAGTATGGTAGACATTAAAATAACCATAACAACAACTACCTTATACAGTAGACGATGCTAACCCTACAATTACTTAGAGTCAGAACTAGAAATGGAGCAATTTTTCCCTTGTTCTGTACCAAAGAAGAAGATATAGAGCTGGCGAAGAAGATAATCCAGGAATTTGAACAAACTTGGAAGAACAAAGAAAAGAAAGCAGCGCTAGAAGATAGAATCTCAGCAATAGAAGAATCAGATGCGGGTAGTGATTATAAACTTGTGAGGGGGTTTTTTGCCCTCCTAGAAAGGAGATGCACGTTCAAAAGCAGAGATAGCAATAGTGAGAATGATGGGGAAAAAAATAGCAGTAGCAACGCCAGCACCGTTCCGATTATTGATCAGCCTCGCATTAGAAAGGCAGTATTTGAAGAGTCATCAAAAAGGGGTTTTGCACTAACTGAACTAGAGAGAAAGGAAATTGCAGGTTCTGTGGCGTCTAAATTGCATTTGTCTTCTCATGATGTTGTCTTAAAAGCGATGTGGAGTGATTTGGATGATAACCTAATAATCGATCACCTTGATCCAATAGAGCCTGAAGCTTTAGTTGGATGGTACAATTTGTCGCTCATGCAAACTTTGCTCTTTAACTGCACAAAGCTTGATTTTTACATTTCAGGGGGCTTGAATTGGAAACGTGTGTTAAGGACTGTAAAGAGGCTTGGCTTGATGTACCATTTACAACAGCCGCAACAACAACAACAACAAAATCGAATAATCTGTTCTCTTGAAGGACCATTGAGCCTCTTTAAATTAACAGATAGATACGGGACATTGCTTGCAAAGTTGCTTCCATCAATAATTTTCTCTTCAGATAAAAAAGGACAGAGCAGCAGTAATGGTGGTGAATGGCATCTAGATGCGTGGATCGTAAGGAAAACTATGGAGGGGAGGAAAATATACGAATTTAAGATCTCAAAAAATGAGATTCCGGAACTGATGACAGATCCATATTCTTCTTTTCCTTCTAGTTCCATCACTGAAAAAGAAGTAGCAGGGTCGTCGTCATCATCATCTTCCTACAATGATTATTATAACTTTGATAGCACAGTCGAAGAAAGATTTGCTAAGAGATTTGAGCAGGCTGAAACTGGTTGGAGACTAACTAGGGAACCTGATCCTCTGGTGCTATCAAATGGGGGTGCTTTCATTCCAGATTTTATGTTTGAAAAGTATGACAAGAAGATCTATTTTGAGATTGTGGGATTCTGGACAAAAGAGTATCTTGAGAGGAAACTGCAAAAGTTAGCTGATATTTTTATTTCAATGGATAGCAGAAAGAAGAGGAATAATAATAATGGCGCTAAGACCGACCTCCTATTCATCGCAGTAAATGAAGACTTTGCGTGCTCAAAATCCTCCTTTTCTTCAATAGTGCCAAAAGAGCAGCTGATATTCTACAGAAACGATACCGTCCCAGTTAAACCCATTCTTGATTACTTGAAGTCAATAGATAGAGAGATGATTGAGAGAAAAGTCAATGATCCTAATTTGAAAATTGAATTTGCTAAGGCTGATGATAATAATAATAATAATAATAATAATAATACGGTTATTTCAATCAACGAAGTTGCACAAAAGTACAGTATTCCAGCAGAAGTAGCACGGCGAATTTCTCTAAGAGATAATAAGGAAAATTACATTGAAGCAGGAATGTATCTGATATCCAAGTCCAAAGCGGCCAAGCTGGAACCCTTACTGGTTGGAATAAGCAGGTTTATTGATGCTTGTTCAATTCTATCAAAGGAGGGCATTCCAGAATCCTGTCATGCAGAGCTTATTGACAAGTTGGGCTATGATGTCAGCTGGCAGAGCATCGATGCAAGTACAGCAGTCATGGTAAAAAGAACGGAATAATATAGTGTACCACTGTCTCTAGCCTGTAATGCATGTGTAAGATAAGCCGAAACATGGAAAAAACCAAAACATTTTAATTGGTTCTACAGAGAGTTGGGTTACATGCGCCCGGGTAGTATAGAGACGCCTGGTTGCTTCTAAACGAAAACCAGAGTCGTACAATCCGGTCTAGTATGGGGGACTGTCACTCCTTCGACCCGGGTTCGAAATTCGGTTGAAAAACCGAACGGACATCCCGGCCCGGGCGC
>DATMWK010000100.1:0-3322 GCA_035562555.1 Nitrososphaera sp.
GCAAATGAATTTCATAATGCGGTAGCCTACCTCCGTGGAATGATTTAATAGAAGGTATGGCAGAATTGTCCTCTGCATAGCCCATATGAGCATATCAGAGGACAACAACAATAACAACAACGATTCTGGCGGAGCTAACACTAAAGATAAAAGCACTTCTTCTATAGAAGAATCTCCAGAAGGCCAGGAAGCAATCGAAACCGATAATTTAGAAAAAATGATACTTTCCACTGGCATTCGCGTTGGCACACCAGTCAAGACGAAGTTTATGTCACCATTTATAGTCAAGGCCAACCCAGAAGGCCTTTACATTCTAGATATCAGCAAGACCTTGGCAAGAGTTGATGTTGCTGCCAAGTTCATTGGCAGAGCAAATATTTCCAAAGTCGCCGTCACTTCTGCCCGGGAATACGGCAAGACTCCTGTTGAAAAGTTCTGCGAGGTTACAGGCGCAACCAGCATTTTGGGCCGCTTCATGCCCGGCACATTTACTAATCCCTCGCTTCCAGACTATATGGAACCAGAAATAGTTGTTGTGACAGACCCTCAAGCAGACCAGCAGGCTGTACTTGAAGCCACCAGGGCAGGAGTGCCGGTTATTGCCATTGCCAACAGTGACAACATTACTTCAAAAGTTGACTTGGTAATACCTGCAAACAACCGTGGACGCAAAGCACTTGCAACAGTATACTGGCTTTTAGCCAGAGAGGTTCTCAAAAAGCAAGGATCCATCAAGTCCGATAGCGAAATGTTGGAGAAAGCTTCAATCGACGACTTTGAAACAAAGTTAGTCGAGGAACTAGCCTGACGTTAGCCAAAATTATACGTCAACCCTGGAGAAGATGATGACCCAAGCTGCCGTTCAGCCTGAAATCAGTTCTCTAACATAGAGACACATATATTTTCGCAATTGGGAAAGAACCTTAATTACGTGAAGATCGATAATGAGGCAACTAACGGAACCTATATCACTCTCTAAATCGAAATGGTTTAGTGGATAGAACTAGGGCATCAACAATTGTCATAACAATAATAATTCTATTTGCTGCTGGGCTTGCATTATCAATAGGAGCTTCTTCTTCTTCTTCTTCTTCTTACATAGGAATGCACAGTCAGGAAACTGCACAGCAGCAAAGTGAAGAAATTTATAGGGTACAAGAGACTGCGATGTCAAGTGCAGCTCCAGTAGCGCACACAGGGAATCTTCCTCATGCAGTAGTTTTTGCACTACCGATAAGAGATGATGGAAAGATCTATACTGGTCAGGTCACATTTACAGCAAGTAAGCCTATAGAAGTAGAGGTAATACATATCTACAGGCCGGACCAACCCCCTGATGAAGCACACGGACAGCCCCCAACTGCAGTAATAAATGGCACGACTATAACCTATTCTCATCTTACAAGCATAGTCGACAACAACATAATCACAGGAGATATTCCTACTGCATCTGGTACATTTGAATTCACCGGAAGTGGACTAGTATTTCATAAACGAAGCTCAGAGCCGTTTACCGTCACGTACACTATCGATGGGACGGTAGGCCAACTCACTCAATAATTCTCTCAAGTTGCTGCTTAAGTAAAACACGCAGAGAGATAAAAAAACAGATAACGAGACCACAATTTGTAGTTGACTGTGCTTTCAACCCGTGGAAAGAAAGTATATAATTACTGTCCTACTTTTTCTATGAACGATTTCCTTAAATTGCTAAGGGCATGATAACTGCTGAATTCGACTATTAACAACACAACTTAGACCTTTTATAGTAGACCAATGCATTTCGCTAGGTACTATCAATTATATTACTTCTTTCAAATTTAATCTAATAGAGGAATATCTTGACAAGAAGAGCACCTGCTGTCGCAGGCATGTTTTATCCGGAAAATGCTAGGGAGTTGAGGGCACTCATTGACCAATCTTTTCGTAACCAGCGCTTTGGTCCGGGCGCGGCTATAACTTCTACTGCTCCCTCTACCAATAAGCAGCATAAGATCTATGGCATTGTATCACCTCATGCAGGCTATGTCTACTCTGGCGCGGTTGCTGCACATGGCTTTTACAAGATATCAACAGCAGACTTTCATAATATTGTAATGGCAGGTCCAAACCACTATGGCATAGGCTCTTGGGTGGCTGCCATGAAAGACGGTACGTGGGAGACGCCGCTTGGCGACGTACTAGTCAACTCCGATATGGCTGAAGAAATAGGAACAAGATCAACCACTCTAGACTTTGATGATTACGCTCACAGTAGAGACCACTGTTTGGAGGTTCAGCTGCCTTTCTTGCAATATATCAAACAAGATTTCAAAATTGTGCCAGTTATACTAGTCTCTCAGAATAGAGATACAGCTTTTGACCTTGGGAATGCGATATCAAAGACAATTATCGAAATGGGTACTCTTGATTCTACTCTGCTATTAGCCTCATCGGACTTTACACACTATGAGCCAAATGGCGAAGCGCATAGAAAGGATGGAGAGCTAATAAAGGCAATACTTGCACTTGACGTTAACAGGTTTTACACTATCCTTGAGAGGCTGAACATTTCTGCGTGTGGGTATGGGGCGATTGCGACGATGATGGTAGCCTCTAAGAACCTTGGTGCGACAAGAGGGGAGCTGCTAAAGTATGCAACAAGTGGAGATGTTACAGGAGACATAAGTGCAGTGGTAGGGTATTCTTCCATAGTTTTCATATGAGCCACGGAAAGGCCTCTGCGCCTGCTAAGGTAATCCTGTTTGGCGAGCACTTCGTAGTATATGGAAGCCCTGCTATACTTGCAGCTATAAACAAGCACATATCTGTTAATGCCCGCATCATAATGCATGATGAAAACAAGATAGTTATTAGATCAGACATCGGAGTCGCTGGCGAATACAATAATAATAATGGAAAATTTAATGCACTTGAAGGTGGTAGCAAAGCAAAGTTAGTTTTGGATCCGCTATACGGTGCTATCAGGCAGGTTCTATTAATGAGAAATAATAAGAAGCAGAAAAATAATGTCGGAATAGAAATTGGCATTTCTTCAAGGGTACCTCCTGGCATAGGCCTAGGCTCCTCTGCTGCATCATGTGTTGCAACGGTGGCTGCTGTAGATTCACTTTTCCAAGAAAACCCCAGCAGACAGAAAGTATGCGAGCTTGCGATCGAGTCAGAGAGGCTAATTCACAAAAGGACTTCTGGTGCAGATTGCTATGTCAGCACCTTTGGGGGGCTGATGCAGTACTATGGCAAATCAAAAAGCTTCAAGAACATAGAGACAAAGGGGCAATCGCTTTGCCTTGTTGTTGCCAACACCGGAATCAATCACTCT
>DATMWK010000101.1:0-25854 GCA_035562555.1 Nitrososphaera sp.
AAAATATTCTGATTACAATCGCAATCGTCATCTGTTTTATAACGAGATATAATTTGACAGACGTCAAGGAGAAAATAATATCTCTTCCTCATAGTAGAGCAGTCGAAGAACTGAATATATGCTGCTATACAGAAAGCCCCAAAGCGCATATTTTTCTAGCCATCAGACAGTCCTTTGACGCGGTTTTGGATCTCATCTTTTTCCGACTTCATGTGCTCCCTAAGCGATTCAACTGTATCAAATGACTGACCACATTCTTTGCACCTCAATGTTTCACTTGAAGGCACATAATATCAATACACGACAAGATTTAAAAAACCTCCACCTCCGCTGAGAGCAGCACATATTTTGCTATCTCATTTTCCTATAGTGTCCAGGGCAAATAAAAGATGTTTCAGTTACCCTATCTACGTCATCCACAGAAAATCTATATCATTGGCAGCTCTTAAATCTTGATTCACTCCAGTACCAGCATTGCTTCAGCAATTCTTGCTCCAGAGTGGGACAGAAATAGCAGTAATCGCTGCATCGGTAATAATTGGTTTACTTGTGCTGTGGATAATCGTTTCAATACCTGTATGGATAGCAGCTAAGATCCTCACACTCGGAAGAGTTAAGTTCAGTCGGGCGATGCTGGTGACAGCCCTTGGTCCCATAATATACGCTGTAGTGTTTTTCATCTCTGCTGCTTTACTTACAGCAATAGTTAGGGATCCAACCGTGCCCACTATAATAGGTTTCATTGTGGCCTTCATTGCTTGGATAGGGGTATTCAAAAAGGGATTTGATACTGGATGGCTCAGAGCGATTGGCATAGCTATTCTTGCAATCATAGTATTTGTAGTAATTGGATTAGTAATTAGCCTCCTAATACAATTAATAGTTCCTGAAGCTCCGTCAATAACACCAATAACACCTATCCCACTCCAGCAGGTCTAGACTTCCTTCCGGTAATTGAATTCTCGTTCAGCCCATTCTACAAGAGCTAGCAGATCCTTAGCTACATAGTCAGAACTCTCTTCTGCAACAGCCTGCAGCTGTTGTGTTGTAGTTGCCGTAATGCGAAGCTCTCCTTTAATCCTACCCTTCATGCCCTTAGCAGTGGAAGATAGGAATCGAAGTGAGCCTTCACCAGACGAAAATATACATACAAGCATCAAGCCATGCTTGTCCCCCCACACACGTAACAAATAACGCTGAAAGTCGATGTCAAAGAAAGGGTCAATCTGTTCGCCAACATTGCCAATATAAGAGGAATCCCAGCCCCGAGCCAATAATGCAACAGCCGCACCTTTAGCTATAGATATTCTATCTTCAGAGCCAGCCACGCATATGGCATGGGCGTTTGGCTTTTGCTCCCTAGGCCGGACATTGAACTTGACTAAATCAATGAGCTCCATCATCAAACTCAACAAAAAAGTCCGTTCTGTTTTATTCAATCTGCCTCTACTGTACAGTTCCCCTATAGTGTTAACTGCAGGCAGTACCACATCTGTCATCACTCTTACTTGGTCGACATCAGAATTCATGACGGTCAGCAAGATTCGCCGGGCATGATCTTCGTCACCTGCCAGAATCGAGCTTATCAGCTTTTGCTGAACTTGGATATAATTAATTGGGAATTCGATATCGCCAGCTCCAATCTGTACAAACCATATGTTCACATTGCCTATCTTTTTCTTTTTGAGAAGACCCATTGCATGCATGACATCAAGATATTTGGTGATTGTCATCCTGTTGATGCCAACCCTGTCTGCGAGTTCTACTCCTGATAGTCCTGTGCCTCCGGCGCTTTGCAAAACCTCGATAATCTTGCGCTTGATCTCCTCAAGTGTATAACGCCGGTACATAGGCTATCTGGCAGAATGCAAAATAAAACCCTTTTTACCGGCTCTTTTTCTTAGCCGTCTTCCTTGAATTGGATATCAAATCAGTAAGTGCATTGAATGCTTTTCCGACCTGCTCCATCTTTACAAGTACTATAGTGTCAGTATAACAACTCACAGTGTCCTCAATGTTGATATGCCTCCTAGCAAGCTGGTTATAGAAAGCAATTGCACATCCTGGCGTCTTGATAATATCTTCCGGGCTATGCACAATAATAGCTGCAAGACCAGTTTCGATTTCGAGGATATCGTCAGAGGCAAACATATCTCTGACATCTTGAAGCAAAGGATCGTCAAAGATAAGGGTAATTGACATTATGCTTTCTGACATGCTAATAAAGTTGCCAGCGCTTTGGACCATTGCTTTAGCAACTTTTTCAACTGTTTTTTTGCTCTTCTTGGCAGAGACCTTTGCTACGTCTGTACTGACAGTTATCGTACTAGCTGCCAATATTGATACAATGGGCTTTTCCTGTATATTATAATCATACTTTGATCGCTTTAGAGCGGTGATGATGCTTTCTATACTGCTATCCTTGCCAAGTATATGGTCTATTTGCGGTTTAATTAAACGGGCAAGCGCACTGATGTTACAGTAATCACGCTGGAGCGAGTCTTGAAATGAGAGGTCGCCACCAACCGTCTCTCTAACCGCCTCTGTTATCGATTTTTGATGTTGGCCAGAATGGGTCAATGTCGCCGTAATCTAGGTCGTTCTTGACCAAAAAATATAAATGTAATGCTAGAAACGCACACGGATGTAATTGGTAAATAATGGCAAAGTTGTATTGGCTTACTCAGGAGGCTTAGATACTTCTGTTTGCATAAGATATCTTCAGACATTGCACAAGCTAGATGTGATAACAGTGACTGTAGACTGTGGACAGCATGACGACTTTAAGGAGATTGAAAAGAAGGCGCAAGCAATAGGCGCAATAAAACATGTTTATATCGATGCCCGCAAAGAGTTTGCCCGCGATTACATAGCGCCAAGCATCAAGGCTAATGGACTATATCAAGGCAAGTACCCGCTTGCAACAGCACTAGCTCGTCCACTGATTGCTGCAAAAGCGGTCGAAGTTGCAAAGAAGGAGGGTGCAACCACAATAGCTCATGGCTGTACAGGTAAAGGCAATGACCAAATTAGGTTCGATGTTACAATGCACGCGCTTAGCCCAAACCTTAAAATCATTGCTCCAATACGCGACCTCAATCTGACCCGCGACCATGAAATATTTTTTGCAAAAGAGCAGAATATACCAATAAGCTCAGAGGCAAAGAAATATAGCATTGATATCAATCTCTGGGGCAGAGCTTTAGAGGGAGGCAAAATAGAGGAAGCTGACTTTGAACCACCTGAAGAAGCTTTTGAATTTATTAATTTTCAGAATGACAAGACGGGTTATATGGAAATAGAGTTCGATCAGGGCATACCGATAGCGGCTGATGGCAAAAGTATCCCTCTCATTGACCTCATTCAATACATTAGCGATAAGGCTGGAGGACATGGCATCGGTATTGTTGACCACATTGAAGACCGCGTAGTGGGGATTAAATCACGAGAAGTCTACGAAGCTCCAGCTGCCATAGCAATAATTGAAGCTCACAAGGACCTAGAAAAAATGGTACTTACAAAGCATGAGCTTGCATTCAAGCAGACGGTTGATAATCAGTGGAGCTGGCTAGCATATTCCGGCTTGTGGCAGGATCCGCTGCGTACAGACTTGGATAGGTTTATAGATGCGACGCAAAATCGTGTTTCAGGAAAAGTTCGGCTAAAGATGCAAAAGGGATCGCTTAGAGTAGTTGGTAGGGAATCAAAATATTCTTTATATAAAAACAATCTGGCAACCTATGCAACAGGCTCGACGTTTGACCAAAGTCTTGCAAAAGGGTTTGTGGAGCTCTGGGGGCTGCAGTCAGTCATCGCTAATTCTGTGACTGCAGAGATGTCTGTGGACGATAAAAAAACAAAAAGGAGGTAGAAAATGAAATCGAAAGTTGAATGCCAAGAATGCGGAGCCGAGATCAGTGCTCCGGAAGATGCGGTCGTTGGGGAGATCATAACTTGCCCTGATTGCGGTGCCGAGTATGAGATCACCTCAAAGCAGGCGGAGAACCTGGAGCTGAAGCCCGCTGAAAGAGTAGGAGAAGACTGGGGACAATAATGGTCGAGGTGAGCATCATATGCGACAAAGTTCGATTCGAGGAGAAGATGCTCTATGAAAAAGCCCAGAGGAAGGGTATCAAATCAAAGATAGTAGATGCAAAGACACTTACTGTTGGTACAGATAGCAAACCGAAGGATTTCCTACTAGGAGATATAATACTGCAGAGAAGCGTAAGCTATTACCGAGGCCTGTACCTTACTGCCTGCCTTGAATTTCTTGGGTTCAAAGTAATAAACAGATTTGAGGTGGGACAGACCTGTGGAAACAAGCTTATCACATCGATTAAGCTTGCAGAAAACAAGATCCCCTCTCCAAAGACGCAGTTTGCATTTAGCGCAGAATCTGGGTTAGAAAACATCAAGAAGACTGGATTTCCAGTTGTCCTCAAACCAATAGTGGGCTCGTGGGGAAGAGGAATATATCCTCTGCGTGACCTAGAGACTGCGAGCATGATAGTTGAAATGAGGGAAGAGGATAATAGTCCACTTTCACGCATATATTATATTCAAGAGATGGTTGATAGGCCGCCCCGCGACATCCGATGCATAGTAATCGACGATCAAGCCGTCACTGCAATCTATCGCTATTCTTCACAATCCGAGTGGCGAACAAATGTTGCACGGGGAGGCAACGTCGAGCTTGCACCGATTACCAAGGAGATAGAAGAACTAGCACTAAGAGCTGCAAAGGCCGTAGGAGGTGGCATCTTGGGGGTCGACATGATGGAAGATAAGAATCGGGGACTGGTCGTTCATGAAGTTAATAACACAGTAGAGTTTCGGGGCGCTGCCAGCGTATCGAAGGCGGATATTCCAAATGCAATGATCGACTACGCCGTCAAGTTAGCGAAGAAATAATGACCTGTTTTGGTCACTATTGACCATTTATGGTTATGTCTGACCAAAAAATATAAATGAGGATTTTTAAACGAAAAATTAAAAGAAATGCATTTTAACCAAGGAGAATTTCAGAAATGAAAGTCGGAGTGGTTGGCGCTTCTGGATACGTAGGAGGAGAATTGCTGCGGCTCCTAGTCGCCCACCCAAAGATTGATTTGAGTATGGTGACATCACGGCAGAAGGCAGGAGAGTACGTGCACCGTGTTCATCCTAGCTTGAAGGGTTTTGTAGATATTACATTCTCTCCAATGGATATGGAAAAGTTAACGGACAATTGCGACCTTGTATTTACATCAGTGCCACATGGCAAGGCAAACAAAATAGTCAAGGACCTATACGATAGAGGAATGAAGATAATAGACCTGTCGGCAGACTTTAGGCTCAAAAATCCCAAGGACTACGTAAGGTGGTATGGCTGGGAGCACCCTTTCCCTGAGATGCTCAGCAAGTCAGTCTACGGAGTTCCAGAGCTCCACCGCGAAGAGATTAAAAACGCACAGCTAGTCTCTTGTCCTGGCTGTATGGCAGTAACCTCACTTCTTGCCCTCACCCCACTCATTGAAAATGATCTCATAGATACTGAGCATATCGTAGTCGACAGCAAGATCGGATCCTCAGGAGCCGGCCAGAAGGCAAATGCAGGGACGCATCATGCGATGCGTTATGGAGTAGTCAGACCTTACAAACCTGCAAAACACAGACACACTGGTGAGATTGAACAGGAGCTTTCTCTCGTAGCAAAGAGGCAAATTAAGGTCAGCATGAGTCCACATGCAGTCAACATTGTTAGAGGCATCCTCACCACTAATCATACATTCCTGAAAAGACCTGTGGAGGAGCTAGAGCTATGGAAAATGTACCGTAACGCGTACAAGCACGAGCCCTTTGTGAGGTTGATTCGTGATAAAAAGGGCCTCTACAAGTTTCCAGATCCAAAATTTGTAGTCGGCTCGAACTTTTGCGATGTAGGATTTGATATCGATGAGTACAACCAGAGAATAGTTGCACTTTCTGCCTCAGACAACCTGATGAAGGGCGCTGCTGGCTCTGCAATACAGAATATGAATGTGATGTTTGGATATGGCGAAAATGAAGGACTTATGTATACACCCTTGACACCAGTATGATAGTCATAAAGATAGGTGGAAGCGTAGTAGACGGGCTTCATTCCTCAGCTCTCTCAGACATAAAGTCAATAGCTGGCACATACAAACTTGTTTTTGTGCATGGTGGAGGCAAGGAAGTTACTGCCATTGCAACTAAGCTTGGCAAAGAGCAAAAGTTCATTGTCTCACCCAGCGGTGTGCGTAGCCGTTACACAGACAAGGAGACTGCCGAGATCTATACAATGGTCATGTCTGGAAAGTTGAACAAAGCAATAGTTCAGATGCTGTTGCGTGAGCATATCAATGCTGTGGGAGTTGCGGGAATAGACGGAGGATTATTGAAGGCAGAGCGAAAAAAGAAGCTTCTTATCGTAAACGAAAAAGGAAGAAAGATGGTAATAGAGGGCGGATATACTGGCAAGATAACTTCAGTTGATGGTGCTCTTGTAAGTGACCTTATTCGCAGTGGCTACGTACCTGTGATTTCGCCTATTGCGTTAAGCGAAGAATTTGATTTTCTCAATGTGGATGGCGACAGGGCCGCGGCATATATCGCAGGAGGCATTAAGGCAGACAGGGTTATCTTTATCACAGATGTAAATGGTCTAACACTAAACGAAAAACTTGTCAATTCAATGACCCTGGCTCAGGCAAAAGGGGCATTACCAAAGATAGGACCAGGAATGGATAAGAAGGTCCTTGCCTGTATAGAGGCACTTGAAATGGGAGTCAAAGAGACAATTATTGCTTCTGGCCAGGTTGAAAGCCCGTTGTCTAGAGCAATAGCACATAGAAATTGCACGGTGATTGTTCCAAATTGAACGATGAAGACCGTTACGTGGCGCCTCTTTACCAGAGGTTTCCAGTAAATATTGCAAAGGGCAAGGGTACAAGAGTGTGGGACACTGCAGGCAAGGAATACATCGATTGCATGGGTGGTTATGGAGTTGCGCTGGTTGGTCACTGTAACGATCGAGTCGTAAATGCATTGAAAATGCAAGCAGAAATACTCATCACGGCCCACATGTCTACATACAATGACACTCGATTAAGATTCATGGAAAAGATAACATCAGTGGCGCCGCCCTCTTTGAACAAGATATTCTTTGCCAACAGCGGTGCCGAATCTGTGGAAGCTGCGTTGAAATTTGCACGCAAGTACAGCGGAAGGCACGGTGTGATAGCAATGAACGGCGCATATCACGGGAAGACGTTTGGTGCGCTTTCTGTGACATACAGCGAAAAATACCGAAAGTCATTCATGCCGCTATTGGATGGTGTTAAGTTTGTTCCATACAGCGATCCGTCTATGCTCGAGGAGGTAATTGATGATACAATTGGAACTGTAATCCTTGAGCCAATTCAGGGCGAGACTGGAATCATCGTTCCTCCAGCTGACCTTCTTCCAAAAATCAGAGAGATCTGCAATCGACGCAACCTCGTCCTTATATTTGATGAGATACAGGCAGGGCTTGGCAGAACCGGTAAAATGTGGGCGGGTGAAAACTGGAACACAACTCCGGACATCATGTGCCTTGCAAAGGGCATAGCCGGAGGGATACCTATGGGGCTTGTTCTTGCCAAGCAAGAGATAATGGATGCAATGAAGCTTGGCGAGCATTCTTCTACCTTTGGTGGAAGCCCAATAGCATGCGCCGCTGGCACTGCCACAATCGAAGCTTTGACCGATGATAAACTGATTGATAATGCTGCAAAGATGGGTGTGCACTTTAGGGAGGGGCTCAATCGACTGCAGGAGAAGCACAAGATAGTTCGTCAGGTAAGGGGTATTGGTATGATGCTGGGAGTCGAACTCCGATTTGACGTCAAAGATGTACTCTTTGACGGAATTCGCCGTGGATTGCTGATCCTGTACTCAGGAAGGAATATTCTAAGACTACTTCCGCCACTTGTAATGGATGAAGTGACGGTTTCCCGCGTACTTGATATGATGGATATTCTACTGACTAATGAGGAAAAAAGAAGAAATGTCAGCTAAGGTAGATGAAACTGATGAAAGGATAATACGCATTTTGCAGACAGATTCGCGTAGAGCATTTGTCGATATTGCTAATGAGATCGGACTTTCCGAATCGGCTGTTAGGAGAAGAGTGAAGAACCTTGTTGATAAGTCAATCATTAAACGCTTCACCATTGAGCGTGAAGCAGGCGACAAGACAAGCGCAATAACGCTAATCTCTGTAGCTTCAACGGCAGACACTTCGGCTGTATCTAACCAGCTTATGAATCTAAATGGCGTCAAAGTAGTCTACGAAATAACGGGCCAATATGATATAGCCGCTATCATTGCAGCGCCAGCGATAACTGACATCAACAAGTGTATTGACGATATACGCAAGATAGAAGGAGTGTCTGACACAGACACGGTCATAATTCTAAAGACCATGCGTTAGTCCCTCTTGCATAAGCTTAAGATAATACCTACCCGACATTTGGACAAAAAACATAATCCTGAATAAACAATCTTAATGCTGAATGTAGTAAAAGGACGATACTGGTTCACTTTGATGCGAACAGAATTAGTTGCAGCTTTACTTTCAATTGCAAAGCTCGCTTCTGCATATACAACAGGAAGACTTTTTATCAAACTGCACTACGATGAGTCGACAGCTTTTACAGAGTACCAAACACTGTATTAAAATCCAAGTAGTCCTATAGGTAATCATTGCGAAATACACATTCGAGCCATTAGAAGTGTTATAGAGAACAAGTGGGTTCCTGTGATACAATGCTAAATGAAAACGAGGCTGGAAAAAAATTTTTACATATAGGTAAGGCTGATGGTATTCAGCTTAACTATACTCGTAATTCTAAGTTATCAAATGGTCTAATCGCATCATTATGGAAATTGTATCATGACAGTCGATCGCGACAATTAAAAACAATCATAATATTCCTAGCTTCAACTATTGGCTTAACCGGCACAGTGACTTCTCAATGTCTTTTAGTAATTTTCTCTCTCTTGATGGTATCATTTCATTTTAATTGGATTGTGTTAATTACTTTCTTGAAAATTCAAGGATATAAAATAAGATAAACTTACCTTTCTTTCTGTGCTTTTGTGTATTTGCTTGTTTTTCTTTTCTACACCTTTAATTATATCTAGAGTCTCAACTTTTTTGCCCTCTGACGTCAATAAACACCAAAAGGTGTGAATCAAAAGTAGCATCAGGAATCTCTTTCAATCTTCACTTCCCGCAGACCAAGTAGCTCATATATAACTCTCCTCTGAAAATATCGTGATGAGCAGACCACAAGTTGACCCAGACACGCCCCTGTATAAACAAGAATGCAGAAACATTCTTGCAGTTTCCCCACGCATACGCTACGCAGGAATAATAAACAAGTTTGGCCGCACTCTGGCAGGCGGCCTACGCAAAGGAGTAGTGCCACTACTAAATCCAGATGAAGCAAGAAACGAACACTTTATTGAAGCGACAAGAAATCAGATTCGAAAGAACTTTGAAAAATCAATAGGCCGTGAAGAATATACCTTGACTGAGAATGAAAAGGTCAAGATAGTAACACTCTCGAGTCAGGAGCATTTTTACTACGTAACAATGGACAAGGAGACACCTACAAATGAAGTTATGAAAATTATCGACGATGTAAAGAGGCTAGTCAGAAAGTAAACAGTATAGACACCTTATGCGTTATCGGCTACTAAAATTGGTCGATAAGGGCCGGCCAGTTTCTTAGCCCTTATGATCAGGTCTATTATAACGTCGATAACTATAGTCGATTACAGTCACAGATGATTCCCGAAAAGCTAGTATTCATAAAGAAATATCTGGGATAATCGAAATGAGAATATTCTGATATGCTATGTACATACAATTAAAAGTCACTTCGTTGTTTTAGAAAAAACTTTTCATTAGAAACAATCCATTGATTAACATATCATGATCATTGTTGAGATATATTACCTTTTTCTGTGCTTCCGTTGCTATCATACCTGATACTATTTCCTTTAACCTTTCATCCGGATAGAGATAATTGTACCAAGTCTTGCTACCATGGAGTCTTAGATATGTTGCATTATTTATTGTTATAATTTCATTTGGCAAGCGTGGAGCATCGACAGAGCAAAATGCAATACCCTCTCTTTCAATCTCTTTTAAAGCTGACTCGTTCCACCAAGAAGAATCTCTGAATTCGATAACTGCTTTATTGTGAGGTACAATTTGGTTCATGACACGTTCGCTATTAAAAAACGACCTTACCTTCTCTAGATTCTCTGGTTTGAACTTAAAGTTAGCTGGCATCTGAAAGAGCCAAAAGTCAATCTTATCTTGGAGCGGTTCAAAAATCTTCAAGAACTGATCCCAAAGCTCAATGGACCTTGGCTGTTTTAGTCTATTGTAGTGAGTAATCGAACGGTGTACCTTAATTGAAAATGTGAAATCTCTTGGAGCCTTTATTTGCCAGAATTTCACCGATGTGGCTGATGGGAAGCGATAGAAACTATAATTAATTTCCACAGAGTTGAAACCTTGATTGATATACCATTCAAATGCATTTGGCTTGGCTTTGTTCCAAGAATATGAATAA
Source organism: Nitrososphaera sp. (assembly GCA_035562555.1). Classification (GTDB taxonomy): domain Archaea; phylum Thermoproteota; class Nitrososphaeria; order Nitrososphaerales; family Nitrososphaeraceae; genus Nitrososphaera. Next base: position 10,635 of record DATMWK010000101.1, read on the forward strand.
CCAGACGTTCCTATTCTTATTTTAGATTCTATCAACTCTTTCGATCGCTCTTTTGCAACATATATTGTATCGATTCACGTCCTATAGCAATTATATTGTTATTCTAAAAATTTCATTTCTAAAATGTTTGAACTGCATAAAATTACGTCCATCAAAGCCGACTTCTATTACTAAAGTTGAGATCATTTAAATAAGAAAAAATGACAATAGAGCTATTTATCTTCAAAAGATCGTCAATCCTAGATACTTATTCATAAGTTTACAAGTAAAAATTTGCAGTCTGCCTTCATGTACGGCATGAATAAGTACACAGGCTAAATCGTTATAAGACTATCTCGACCATAGTGCTCATATGTTTACGAAAAAGCAGCCATGGCAAAAGATAGATGCCGGCCTTACTGCGAGGATTATTGTTAGTTTCGCAGTTCTCACTATACTTTACCTTATATTTCTTAGTATACTCGCCTATGTAGGTGTCAGCGCCATCGCAATAGCTGTCATCGCAGGTATCATGATACTAGCTCAGTGGTACTTCTCAGACAAGATAGTGCTATGGAGCACTGGCGCAAAAATAGTAAGCAGAGAGCAATTTCCAGAACTTCACGATCTAGTAGAGCGTATAGTAGCTAGGAATAATCTTTCAAAGCCAAGGATAGCAGTCATTAACACTAGAATTCCTAATGCATTTGCCACCGGCAAAACGCCCAAGAGCTCCATTATCACAGTGACTGTAGGATTGATGGATGAGCTTGACACCGAGGAACTAGAGGGTGTTATAGCGCATGAGCTGGCGCACATAAAGAACCGTGACGTACTCGTTCTCACTCTTGCTAGCATTTTTTCGATGATAGCATGGTATACGATGAGGTTTGGCATGTATGGCGCAATGTATGGTGGTGGTGGTGGTAGTTATGGAAGGCGAGGCAACGAAGGCGCAGCAATGCTACTAGTATTACTGGTCGCAGTCATTACATGGATTGCCAGCTTTTTGATAATCAGAGCGATTTCTCGGTACAGAGAGTATGTTGCCGACAGAGATGGTGCTCTTATCACAGGCAAGCCAAGCAAGCTGGCAGGCGCACTTCTCAAGATAAGTGGTACGATGAAGCGAATCCCCACACGTGACTTGAGGGAGGTGGAAGGCATGAATGCATTCTTTATTGTACCAGCAATTTCCGGAGATTCCTTTACAAACTTGTTCTCAACACATCCTCCAATTGCCCAGCGGGTCAAAAAGCTCATGGAAATGGAGGCTGCCATGAGCTGAGCTTTTTCAAAAGAATTCGTGACAACATAGACCACCGCAATCGCCTCCCAAAAGCCGACTCTGAGGTATTGTTCTCACTTTCTTCAGCATATATCACACTTGAGGTTAAGCTGGGGCTCAAAGTTACCGGCAGATGTGCGCTCACATTCAAGACAGTCAGCGGTACATTCTTTTACGAAATGGAACAGGATATTAGACAGTTCCTTGGCAACCTGCAACCAGAATTTAATCTAACTTGGCGTACAATCACCGATTCATATGGATACATGTGGATAGTTTTTGAAGGCAAGAGTATTGAAGATCTTCTGGCCGGCCTAACCACCGTCAGCGATATTGTTGAAGAAAAAGGATTTTCTGATAAGCTGCTAGCAGCGATATTCGAGTTTTCAAGCGACAGAGAAGAAGGAGGAAGAAACCCTCAACAATATCTGATTTACAATTATAAGCGCAACAAATTTTACCCATTCGTTCCAACTGGGCAAAAAACAATAGACGCTGAACAGCAAATGAAGATAATGGCAGCTGTTGCTGAAGAAATACCCTTTGAACGAGATATGACTTTATGGTATCCTCTGTGGGATCTTCCCCTCAGGTCTCTGGGATAACGCCTTCTCCTCTGAACAGCTTCTTCGCTTCGTCTATTGAAAGGTCTGCACTAGGCAGTATTATATCAGATCTGATTATTTCGCGTGGGTCAAGAGGCTTCCCATTCTCGATAACCAAGTTGCTCAGCTCTGTCAACTTTTTCTTAAATTCCGTGTTATCCGATCTTTCCGTGCTTACCATCTCGACAATGGCTCTGTCAATATCGTTTAGCTTTTTGAGCGTCCTGCCGTCCACGGTAAATTGTCCGTGACCCATTATGCGGACGATTTTGTTTCTAGGCGCTATGGCGCTTCTCTTCGTAGCTTTAGCAATTACTGTCTTCTTATGGGTCTTGGTTGTCGCTTTCCTTGTAGTCATGGCCCTCCTAGAGCGGGGTTTGCCCTTCCCAGTGCGCCTTGACTTAAGCCTGGTTGCTGCCGACCTTCCCTTGCTCTTCGCTTTCGGACTCATTGTTGCGCTTCTTGCTCCACTTGTTGCCTCTTCTTACGTTGTTTCTCTGACTTTAACTTTGCTAATTCTTCCTCTACTGAATTTTGTACGCTAATATTTTCTAATTCTTTTTCGATTTCATCCTTATTAGACGTATAGTCAGTGAGGGTGCCTGAATTTATCATTTCATCCAACGCCTGGGATTTAGCCCTCATGCGCTCTGTCTTTTCCTCAGCCTTGTTCATTGCCATCCCAACATCTGTCATTTCCTCAGAGATTCCTGTAACGCTCTCTTTTATCTTGACCTGAGCTTCTGCAGCAGAATACTGTGCCTTTATGATTTCCTTTCTAGCCTTGAACTCTTCAACCTTGGCTGACAAGCGCTTTTCCGCTTCTTGCATATTACGCTCTTCTTCCTTCATCTCTGCAATCTGTTTGTCAAGGCTCTGCGTTTGTATTAGATTAGCATTCTTACGCTCAAGTGCGAGCCGTGCAAGGTCTTCCCTATTTGCCTCAAGGGCTCTTGCTGCCTGCCCATCAAGCAGTCGTATATTCTCCCATAGTCTAGATTTTTGCATTTCAAGCCTTTTGCGAGATGTAGTAATCTCAGCAAGACCTCTTCTCAACTTGTTTAGCATTTCTACCTGTTTGACATAAGAATAATCGAGAGCTTCCTGTGGCTTTTCAAACCTGTCAAGGAGCGTATTTGCCTTTTGTGAAATTACAGTATATATGCGACTCAACAAACCCAATTTTCATTCACTCTATATCATAATCAGACAAAGCTGAATATTAAAGTATGATGATGAAGAAGAAGAAGAAAAAAAAGATAATATATTATTATCTGTTGAATCTGCGCCATTCGTGTTCGTCAGGTGGACCATAATCTTCTTTTTTCTTAAAGTAACCCCAGTAAAGCAGAAAGCCACCAGCAGCTATCATAGCAACTGCAAACTTTTCATTTGTGATCTGGCTGTTAGCAAAGTTGTCAAGAAATTGCTGCGTCCCATCTTCAATCAAGCCCGCAGCGTGTTGAATATTGAATAGCACAAGATTGCGGATCATGATAATGGCGGCAGTGACTAAGAACAGGATGCCCATTGCAGACATCCAGTTTCTACCTCGCCTGCTACCTATTTCTTCCTTCCACCTCATATGATATGATTCTCTAAATACCATTGCTCATAACGTTTGCGTTTAGACTAGCTTTACGCCCGGATTTTTCATTTTGTTTCGCTTGGCAGCATTTAGACACATAGGGGTTAGGATCTCTGCTTGGTAGGTTAGTGTCAGCGGTCCAAGGTACACTGGTCTTAAACCAGAGATCTCCTCTATAAGGTTCTTCAACTTCGATATTGCGTTCTGATCGTCTCCACAGATGAAAGTGTCAGCATCAAGACTTTGTTGTAGGTTCTTAAGCTTTGATTCAGATATTGTGTGGAAAGCAGAGACCACTCTTGATCGAGGGGGGAGCCTGTCAGCAACCATTTCTGCAGCTTGCTCTTTGCCTTGTTCTAATGGGATATACACAAACCCAGCTTCTGTTCTCGCCATAGGCACGATAGGTGAAACGACAATAGAGTCATCTCTGAGCTTGCCTGTGAGTTTGCCACAGGTATCATCAATGAATTCATATGGTATTGAAAGTATCAAAACATCAACATCATTTGCAAGCGAAATGTTGTCGTTACCGCTTATGCTGCCAGCGATATTGCCGTAGGTTTGTTTGGCAGTTTTCATATAATTTTCTGCAGATTCTCTGGCTTTATGAGCATCCCTTGACCCAACGATAACATCATGCTTTTGGCACCATCTTAGTGCAAAGCCTTCCCCCATCCCTCCAGTGCCGCCTGCTATTCCTATCTTCATAGAATCGTCATTGGCTCATCTCGATATTAATGTGCATCGGCTTTGGACTGGATTTTTTCTTCTTATAGTTTCAACATGGCAATGCCAAGTTCAGCATAGGGTGTTCTTACACTATATAAGGTCTGGACTTAGCAAGAGACTAAAAAAATATTGATTGGCGAACAAGTAACAATCACAAATTCGTCTTGCTATATCACAGCCGACTGCATGGTCCAGGTAGTAAACCATGACAAAAACGATAAAAAAGAGCGAAATTTACGCTCATTTGTCAGCGATAACGTTGCCCCTAGTAATTTTTATGCGCCATGGTCAGGCAGAGAGCAATGTGAGTAGGATCCTTGCCGGAAGGCATTTAGAATCGCATCTCACGGAATACGGCAGACAGCAAGTAGTGGATATCACAAAGCAACTGATGAAAAATATTGCCATTGAAAAGGTTTATGTATCACCGGTAACTCGAACTGTGGAAACAGCTCAGATAGTATGCCAAATACTTGGTACAGACTATGTGGTTGATGAGCGACTGTACGAAACCGAGATGGGCAGGCTCGTTGGGATGAACTATGAGGAGCTGACAACAAAATACGGGGATGTTCTTACGAGGTTCTATTCAGACTACGATCCTGTTCTTGAAAGCTTTGGAGTCGAACCCTTTGCCTCAGTCAAGCATCGCATTATGAACTTGCTTGAGGATCTATTGCAGAAGCATGAAGACACCAATGTCTTAATGGTCACTCACCTTGATCCGATTAAGGCAGCGCTTGCCACTTTGCTTGACTTAAGCTCCAACTCACTTCATAGATGGAACATTCGCAACGCTTCACTTACTATATTAAAGCATGAAAGCAAGGTTTACTCAATTTCTGGAGTTAATGTTATGGTAATGTATCGTTACCCTATAGAATGAATGATCAGACAATTTGCAAAACCTTAAATAAGATGGGAAAACTGATTTTAGACAGAAGAAGAAAAAGAAGTGAAACAATAGAAATGGTCTCATATTCGGCGCTGATTTTAATCTTAGTTACTGTAACTGCGCTAACCCTTCTCGCGATTGATTCTGCTGCTTTTGCACAGGAGACTACCGAGCGCTTTTTTAGTGCAAGAATTGAGATTTGGTCGCTGTTTTATAGGCTCATGGTCGTAGCGTTTGTTATTGGGGCAGTCGTCATGGGAACTCTGACCTACGTTATATGGAGGTTTAGAGAAAGTCATCCCAAGAATAGAGAAGGCATCACTCCAGCACCCGGAGGTGCGCACCACTAATGGGACACGGTACATTAGAATGGGTATATATCGGTGTAGTAATCGCTGTACTGGTTTATATTGGAGCGGATTCATGGAACGTCGAAAAAATGCTAGACGATGCTCCAGCAGATGCTGAAGTTGTAAAGGTCACAGGTCAGCAATGGTTCTGGACATTCGAGCATGAAGATGGAAGGCGGGAGCTAGGAGAGTTGCACCTAGTCAAGGACGTTCCATATAGGTTTGAGGTAACTTCTTTAGATGTAATTCATTCTTTTAATACGCCGGACTTTGCAATGATGATTGATGCGGTGCCAGGGAGGGTAAACTCGATATGGTATGTTCCCGACCAATCAGGTGAATTTCTAATACAGTGCAGGGAATATTGTGGATTTTCTCACTACCAGATGAGAGCCAAGTTGTTTGTGGAAGAGCCGCCAGCAGGCGGCGGTAGTGCAGGACAGCAAGGGCAAGTGACGAATGCTTCTGCTACCGCGAATGACCTGATCCCCTCATTAGGTGAAGCAGCAGCTGCAAGCTGATTCTCTTTTCATAACTTGTTGTGCGATATTTTATCTAATGAACATGGTAATGAAGAGCCTCTTCTATTACCACTACAGAGTGTATGACAAAAACAAAATGCTTTTATTGATAAAGTTTTCAACCTATGACTAATATAGGGAGGAGCATAGTGCGAGTTGGTTCTAGAAGTTAGGAAACCACGTCCGCTCTGGGAGATACTATTTTCCACTCATCATACAGATATTGGGTTGCTTTACATTATCTTTTCCTTAACTCTCTTTATCTTAGGCGGAGCACTTGCTATTACGATTAGAACAGAGCTTTTCCTACCTGGAGCACAGCTGATTGATAGTTCCAATACATTCCATCGAATTTTCACTGTTCATGGGACAACGATGCTGTTCTTGTGGGTATTACCATTTGCTTCCGGCGTAGGCAACTACCTGATACCTATTATGGTAAGATACAAGGATATGGCATGGCCAAAGCTTAATGCAGTCGCATTCTGGATGATACCAGTAGGCGCAGCACTTATCTGGCTTGGCTTCTCAGACACGACCTGGAATGGCTACCCTCCCTATTCTATTATACGGGCACCGGGCCCTGCAGCCGAAATGTGGATATTTGGGCTAAAGATTTTGGGAATTTCCTCAATCCTAGGCGCCATTAATTTTATTGTTACTATTTTGAAGATGAAGCATCCTGATCTGCCCATGATGAAGCTGCCTCTTTTCGCATGGGCCACCCTTTCTACATCTCTTATTATCCTCATGTCTATGCCGACCTTTGCTGCTGCTCTGATTATGCTGTATACAGACAGACTTGGAGTTTCCGGCTTCTTTAATCCTGCAATGGGAGGAGATCCGATAGCATATCAGCATCTCTTTTGGTTTACATTCCATCCTGAAGTCTACGTATTCGTGATACCTGCAATCGGTATGATATATGAGATAATTCCCAAGTTCTCACGGAAACCTATATTCAGTTATACCTCCGGGGTGACGGCATTTATACTGCTTTCAATCGTTAGTTTTGCCTCCTGGGCCCACCACATGTTTGCAACAGGCATGAGCTTTACAGAAAAAACGGTATTCATGATAGGCACATTGGCTGCTGTTCCAGCCTCAGCTATGCACATTTTCAATTGGATAGCGACTATGTGGGGAGGCAGGATCCGATTTAGAGCACCAATGGCGTTTGTGGTTGGCGGCATCATAACGTTCTTTCTAGCTGGAGCCGGCGGTGTAGTAAACACTGCTATGCCACTTGACTTTCTAACACACGATAGCTACTGGGTAGTAGGACACATGCATCTATTCCTTATGGGCATCATAACTTTTGCATTTGTAGGTTTTCTATACTACCTATTCCCACTCATAACTGGCAGGATGTACAATGAAAGGTTAGCTATGATGCAGTTCTGGCTGATGTTTATAGGCGTATTTTTAATATTCGTTACACAACATATTCTTGGGCTGTATGGCATGCCTCGTAGAGTATTCGATTACATCCCTGTTGAACCGCTTATAATTATGAACCAGATCTCTTCAGTGGGCGCGTATATCATGCTTGTTGCAATGGGAATATTCCTCTTTAACCTGATTAGAAGTACAGGATGGGGCAAACCGGCAAATATGCAGGACCCATTTGGTATTAAAGAGGAATATATTGACTATAGAAGGCGTGAGCCCCACCACTAAATAGAGAGGAGAGGAGGGGGAAAAGAGACACGAGTTCACATGATTCACACAGTGATGAAGAGAAAGAACCAATAATCCTCACAGCGCCTAGAAGGTTCGGAAAAGGACTTGCTATAGTGGTAGTCACAATAGCCATAGGAGCAGCAATTCTAATTCCAAACTTTGACCAAATGGCTAAAAATCCTCCACCGGTAACTCAAATACGCACAGAGAGGCCAGCTCCAGAGGGGGGAGGCCAGGAGCAAGGAGGAGGAGCAGCAGCTCCGGCAGAAGCAGGCACCACTAGTATATCGATACTTCAAGGGGCGGCAGTACAGGGAAGTCCTGACTACGATCCAGACTCCGCTCAGGTAGCTGTTGGCAACAAGGTAGTTTGGGACAACCAAGATACAGTTCCTCATACTGCAACCTCCGGAACTGGTCCCCAAGATCCGCAGTCAGGACAGTTGTTTGATACAAGCATAATTAATGGTGGCGAACAATCACCTGCTGTAGAGCTACAAGGAGTTAGCGAGGGACAGACTATAACTTACCATTGCACTATTCACCCATATATGACGGGTGAGATTAAAGTCGCCGCAGCGGGGCAAGGTGGCGGAGGCGGTGCACAAACACAAGGAGGAGCTGGTGGTGGGGGAGCAGCTAACCAAACAGGAGGAGGAGGAGCAGCAACAACAGGTGCTGCAGGTGGCGGTGGAGGGCCCACATTAAACATCCTTGAAGGTGCTGCAGTTCAGGGGAGCCCCGATTATGATCCAGATCAGCTGACAGCAAGTGCAGGCGCTGATGTCACAGTGGTCAATCAAGATACAGTTCCCCACACTGCCACTTCTGGAACTGGTCCCCAAGATCCGCAGTCAGGACAGTTGTTTGATACAAGCATAATTAATCCCAGTGAATCAGCTACGATATCACTTGCACAAGCCAAGGCCGGGCAATACGACTTTTACTGCATGATCCATCCGTATATGACAGGGAAGATAACTGTACAGTGAGAGGCAAGTAACAGGTAATATAAATTAGATTAGATATGTTCATCCTCAAGCCTCTCTCTTTTACTACCCTTGCAGTCCTATTTGCACTAATATTTATAGGGGGTTACGTTGGTGCTTCCGGCGTTGGGCTCACATGTCCTGAATGGCCTCTCTGCCCACGTGGTCTGTTGCCTCATGAAGATTTCGTTATAGAATACATCCATAGGTCCGTCGCCGCTACAACAGGAATGCTTGTAATAGCCACAATGGCTTTTACGCTTAAGTCAAAGGAGGCCCCAAGAGGCATGAAAATTGCTTCCATGATTGCAGCCGGTGCGGTTATAGGGCAGATAACCTTAGGCGCAATAGTGATAGTTGAGCGCCTTCATGCAGTATTGGTAACTGCCCATCTTGGTCTGGGGCTGGTGCTATTCTCAATGGTTCTCATAATCGTGCTCTCTGCATTTAGAATTGATAATGATAATAAAAGAAGAATGAAGACACGCGAAGCGTCATCAAAACTGTCTACTCAGAACAATAAAACCACCACCACGAGGAGTTGAAGAGCAATGATTTATACAGACAGAAGTAGAGAGATATTAATAGATGCTCTCGATGATGCATCGACGACGACTAGTACTCTTTATTGCAATGGCTGTCATTGTATTATTGCCACTCTCCTCTATTATCCCTGCATATGCCCACTTTGAGCACTTTACCCATTACAACAATAGAGGGGGCGAACTAGGTCGCTACTATGCTTACGAAGCATTAGAGCCCGAGTACGCTCCACCAAACGAGCCTGTTGCTGTCATGTTCAGCGTCCAAGACCGTGACGGACATGACACATACAACGTAGATACTATGGTTGAAATATACTCTGCCATGACAGGCGAGCGCCTTAAGGCCTGGCCTTGGACAAGACAGGAAATAGGTGACTTTCAAGTCTTTTACAACTTTCCTGAAGTTGGTAACTATCAGATAGTGCTTAGCGTTGCAAAAGATGGTAACATTCCAGCCAATCTAAATGGCATTGATCAGCCTCGTACAACACTATCGAGTACTGCGGGCTGCAACTGCGACAGGGTGATCTTTAACGTGTCAATCACAAAGAATCTTGGCACTATATGGAATACGATGATGCTGATCTCAGTAAGTTTGCCTCTTTCAGTAGTAGGTGCAGTACTGATCTGGAACTATAGAAGGAGGAGGAGAGTAATGAGAAAAAGTGGTCCGTACCGCACCGGCGCACAAGGTGACACTGCAAGATATATCATAATGCTTGCCGCAATAGCCGGGGGCGTTGTCCATCTCGCCGTTTATGCAGAGCATGCATCGCTCCGTCTTGAATACAGTATATTTCTTCTAGCTGCAGCTGGAATGCAAATAGTTTATGGTATAGCATATACGCTTTTGACATTGGCAGGCCAGGCTGCAAACGAGTCTGCCCATACATACTATCAAAAGAAAATAGCTGTTAGTCTATTTGGGCTTGTCGGCACAAGTGTCCTTATTGGGCTATACCTATATTCTATAATCTTGCCTCCTCCTCTTTCTCCAAATGGTCAGCCAGAAAGCATAGACATTGCTGGCATTCTTGCCAAGGGCATCGAAGTCTTTACAGTCATTGGCATTGTCTATCTTATTAGGCTTGAAAAGCGGCAGTTAACTACCCAGCTAAAGGAGCAAACATAGGAAAGAAAAAAAGAGCAAAAGAACGACCGCACCACCATGAACATCATACCTAAAGTATCGTACCAGCCAGTAAGACATAAAACACCATGAGGGTAAACCCCATACTTGATGGCTTGGAAAGTAATGATGCCAAAAAAGATCATGTTTGGCGAGAATGCTGCAAAAGAGTTTCCCTACCAAAATAACGCCCTTATCATAACCACAACAACTCCAGACATCTATAACAAATGGTTGGATTACATGGGAATCAAGGGGTATGAAGTATATGACAAGGTAACACCTGATCCTGCAATTGAAACTGTTGAGGCAATACAAAAGGAGTACGAAAGCAAGGACATTTCATGCTATGTAGGTCTGGGTGGCGGAAGCTCTATGGACGTCTGTAAATATCTTGGCAAGCTGACAGGCAAGCCCAAGATATTGATCCCAACCACATTTGGAACAGGAGCGGAAATGACTACATACGCAGTAATTAGCTTTAGCCACAAGAAAAAGCTCCTTCAAGATGAAGCGTTTCTTGCTGACGCAGCAATTGTAGATCCATACTTTTTGCCTGGCACACCGTTCAATATTATGAGAAACTCTGCTTGCGATGCAGCAGCCCAAGCCTCTGAAGCATACGATAGCAAGCTTGCAAATCCCTTCACGAGGTTTTTCTGCAAGGAAGCTTTTGACATATTAGAAGATGGGATAATTAACGACAAACATCACCTTCTGCCCTATGGTGCAATGCTTTCAGGCATAGGCTTTGGCAATGCATCGACTACGCTAGGTCATGCACTTTCATATGCATTTTCAAATGAAGGCATACCACACGGTTATGCCCTGTCCTCCTGTACAACTGTTGCCCACAAATTCAACAAATCTACGTACTATGATCGTTTCAAGAGAATATGCCAAAAGCTCAAGTTTGAGCCTATCAAGCTAAAGAAGCCACTTGATCAGGCTGCAGACGACATTATGCCTGATCGCGGGCACCTTGACAATAACCCAATACCTGTTACAAAACAAGACATCATCAAGTGCCTCGATGAGATAGTCTCATCCAACCCGCTGACTTGACCCAGTCCAATCCAACCGAATCTTTTTTTCTTGCTTTTCAAAACCTTTAAATTCAGTGCGTCAGCTTTCTTCACCTGCAATGACTGTTATTCACAAGAGTATGGAAATTAATGCTCCAATCAGCGAGGTATTTACTTATTTTGCAAGGCCAGAGCATATGGCTGACCAGTTCCCAGAGAATATGGGCCTCAATGTTATTCCAGTTGAAGTCAAGAACGGGTTTGGTGTTGGCACTATCTTCAGGATAAGCGGAGATTTTGACGGTAAAAAGCTAGAGTGGGATTGCGAAACTATCGATTATGTGCCTATGCGGAAGATTGTAGCCAAGATGATTGAGGGCCCATTTAAGAGCTGGCAAATTACAGTTGAATTTGAAGAGCTAGATCAGAACAAAAGCAAGACTAGTATGACAGTCGATTATGATATGCCCATGGGACCTCTCGGCAGCTTTATGGATAAAGTCAAGCTCAAGAAAATTGCAGAAAGAGGAATGGAAAACGGTTTGCTCAAAGTCAAGGCATTGCTTGAAGGTACTGGGTCGATACCTGTGTATATTACACTTGATGCCTACAGGCAGATTCTGAAGGAAAAGGAACGGTTTAACTGTTCTGTATCTGAAGCCATAGTTAAGATAATACAGCGGAATCAGCAACAGCAGCAACAACAACAAGAGCCACGGACTGCTGCTAGAACCGTGTAGCCTTTTATTTTATATTTTCTCTTTCTATTTATGTACATATATATAAACAAACTTCAATTGGAAGATAAAATTGGTACTTGCAGCGGGGCTACGTTTTCCATGCAACTATCTTGCCCGTGAGTTTTTCGCATATACTAGATTAATTTAAATACCGCTTTAGTTTGCAAACTTTTTTGTGGGTTCGTAGCTCAGCCAGGTAGAGCGTCTGGCTCTTAACCAGTCAGTATATTTTTTACTGGGTTAAAATGTCGTGGGTCCGAATCCCACCGAACCCGCTCCGATATCGGTCCTTTTTGGTGGATTCTTCAAAAAAATAGGTGATATAGAAAGAATTGGATATAATACAATGTGTGGGACCTCATCAGAAACAGACTACGACCAGCTCTACCAACATCACACTAGAGACTATGGAAGCAACTGATCCTTGGTTGCTTTTTCTTTATGCTCTAAAGGCACCAGCTACAAAGGACAAGTACACCCAACGACTAACCAAATGGTGCTTCTATTTTCATATTACTCATCTGGCACTTCATAAGCCATAGTCGTAACGACGACGCCATTAGTTGCCGAACTAGTAAGTGATAATAACCTATGTGTTCCTAGGATTGTTTGCAATTGATTTGCTAGGTCTTGAGTACTTGCGTTATTTATCTCGCGGTCTTGAGCTACAAAAACCCAATAGGAATAAAATTTTGTTGCCATTTTTGTTTTTTCAGTCCTCCTCCTCCCATTCTTCTTCTTTCTACTTCATATATTATAAGTTAATTTAGGGGCACTAAAAATTATGGCCCTTACAATATCTGGATTTGAAGGACCACAACAACATCATGAACATTTTCAAATAACTAGGAAATCATGCAGCTACTGTTCAGGAAGCTGACGCTGAGAGTGCTTTGATTGCATCATTTTCTCCCTCGTCTATCAGTCTGTTTATCGTCTCTACTGTAAAATCTGAAAATTTGCTTGAAATACTATGACGGTCATCTCTGCGTTCTATGCGAACTACTTTGGATATTTTGAACTGACCTTTTATGATGTCTATATTTCGTTTGTTAGTCTGCGGATTTATCTCGTCCAAAATTTCACTAATTTCCTTTCTCCATTGGTTATCATGGCTTCCAAGAGCAATTAGTTTCTCAATCAAATCAATCTGTTGTGTAACAACTGTAGCTACCCTTACATCATGGTCTGTCGTATCAGAAAACATTATATCGTTTAACCTTTCCTTAGCGCCATCGTAGTCTGTGGGAACAACCTTTTCTTTAGACGGCCATACATTTACAATATATACTTCCAAGTCTGGAACCTTTTGTCGATTTTGCTTACCTGCGCTTTTAATAAAAGCCTCAATGTTTTCGGAGCCTAACTTGTATTCCCAATAGGCTTTGTGTGTCTCTATAACCTCTCTTAATGGAGTATTACTCAGCAAACCGCCGTCCCAAAACTTGCGTCCCTCTATGTCCTGGTAGTCATAAAAGAGAGGCACTGTAGCACTCGCCATTACGTGTTCCAGCTTGATACCGTCGTTGTATTCTATTTTAATTGGCTTTCCTGAAGGAGTACCGCCATATTCCGTTCTCCTTATTATATTTCCGTGGCCATCTTTTTCTTTCTCATAACTATCAAATGTTACTGCTATACCTTCAGCGACATCCACACTAACTAAGAGAAGTCTTGGCTCACTATTATCAAAGCATGTTGATATCGGAAAATTGGCAAATTCGTGTAGACTTCTTTTAAGTGGTTCATTGTTATAACGCATCCAAATATTTTTTACGACATTTGGAAGGGTAATCCAAGACGGCAACCATTCGTGCACTGTATCTTCCATGTCAAAGAATTTGCCATCATTAATCATCGTAGGACTAGTAAATACGTTTTTCACTCCAGTATAAGTAAACTTTTTTGTGCAATAGTACCTCCTTGCTGCCTCTCGTGAAGCGGATTGTCTTCTTTTGTTATGCCACCATGGCGTACTTTCTAGGACTATGTCAGAAGGCACTGACACATGCTTCCAGAAATTTTCAAGCTTTTCTGCTGAGGACTTCCAATTTTTTTCTTTTAAAAATTCACTAACAATAATTGCAGCATTTATTGCGCCTATCGAAGTACCAGCGATGATATCAAATAGTGGTCTACCTTTCTCATCTTTTTTTCCTATCTTCTCGCATAATGCCTTAAATGCACCCGCCTCATAAGCGCCCAGCGCTCCGCCACCTTGAAGAACAAGAGCCCTTTGTTTATTCGGTATTGTTTCATTGTTCATAATGCAGTGACGCAAATATCTTTAAAAAGAGATAGGGCGCTATGAGCTTGATTTAGAATTCTATTAACTTTAACTGTCGTCGTGGTCTAGATGATGGCGGCAGATCTTGTTGTTCTTCTTCCCTTTTCTTATTTCTTCGCCAATCTTGTCTAATTGCTCCTGTTGACTTTATCCTCTATCCGCTCAACTTCTGAAATGCACTCCTTGAGCTCTTTTTGTAATGATGAAATAGAATCGACATAACGATAGGATGAAGTGGTACAAGCTGACAAGAATTAGAGCAAGCTGAAGCGTACAGTCTGGGGATGTCCTACATTTCGTCAAAAACTTCTTTCTATCTCTTTGACTTTCCAAGGCATTGCTAAATGGCAAACTATTGTTGCTTATTCACAGTACGCTACAAAGAATGAGAACAGCTACCTCTATAACACACTCTGGAAGAAAGGAAAGAAAAAGAAAAAGAAATGTGGCTTAACCACTACTTTGGTGGTAAAAGCGATGGAGGGAAATCTTCAGGTACCTCGTTGATGCAACCTTCGGGTACTGGATCACCAGCCTGCAAAGTGGTACAATAGAGAGACAGTGCGTTAGGACTCGCTTGGACCTTTCCTACATCGTGCGTGCGAGTCTTCCAGACAGGTATAATAAAAATTTCATCGTTAGGACTTTTGCTTACTCCACATATTAAGCGTGGACCAATTGATCATAGAATCTGACCGATTTGATATTCACAAATTCAAGCATATAATACTTGCTAGCTTTTTCTCCTAAGAGCCTTCAGCGCAGTGCCCCACGATATGAGTTGGTCCAGCAGAGTATTGAGCGCTTGCTCTTGATATGAAGCGGGTTTAAATGTCTTAAAGTTCTCAAAGTCTGTATAGAGTG
>DATMWK010000102.1:0-5581 GCA_035562555.1 Nitrososphaera sp.
AACTCGGAAAATAAAGGATATGAACCTAGCGCTAGCAATTGATCAGTTCCCTCTGATAAAATCCTAGTTTATCATATCAAAAACTAGCTTCGAAGCTTTCGATTTTATCAAAAATTTTTTGAACCCTCCTATAATATGACCATCCAGACTTGTTTACTTAGCCGTCAACTGTCTAGTCAATGGACAATGCCTCATTACTTACAAACAAACCTTCGGTTTTTTATTTTTATATTGTTATTATAATAAATAGGATGATCTTAATCAAGACTGCGATCTGCCAAAGAAGGAGGATGAGATAGAATTTCTCTATCATGTAGACTAAAAGAAAGCAAAGGTGGTATGAAAAGCTCATCCAAAGCGCGAACACTTGTACTTAGATGGAGCAAAGTGCTGGATAGATCAAGACAGTAATCTTTGAACATGAGAAATCAGGGAAATTAAAGGTCATAGTGTTTATTATAGTCTGCCTGTGGAAGGTAATAGTAGCTATGCCTAATCCTTTTTACGACAGAGATATTGTTTCGATAAGGGATTTCGTCAAGGACGACTTGGAGTATGTGTTTGACGCCACCGATAATATTAGCCGCCTCAAGCATAGTCAGCGAGGTGAGCTTGGCAAAGGAAGAACTCTTGGCTACATCTTCTATGAGCCTTCAACAAGAACTAGAATGAGCTTTGAAGCTGCAATGGCATCGCTTGGGGGAAGCTCGATCGGTATATCTGATTTAAAGTCGTCTTCTGTAGAAAAGGGTGAAAGCCTTGCCGATACAATAAGAGTTATTGATCTATATTCAGATGTTATCCTACTCCGTCATCCTCTGGATGGCTCTAGTAGGTTTGCAGCCGAGCTGTCACAAAATCCTATCATAAACGCAGGGAGTGGAAGTGAAGAGCATCCTACTCAGGCCCTACTTGACTTATATACTATATTAAAGGAGAAGGGTAAGATCGATGGCCTGTCGATGACTATAGTAGGCGATCTAAAGTATGGAAGAACTGTATATTCTCTTCTCTACGGCCTTGCCAATTATAAGGTAGAGGTACACCTTGTGTCGCCGCCTACGCTACGAATAAGGAAAGAGTCGCTCTATGAAATACAAGACAAACTCAAGATAAAGGAGCACAACAAGCTTGAAGAAGTCTTGCCAGATACTGACGTCATTTACGTCACGAGGATACAACGTGAGCGCTTCCCTGATGTGCAAGAGTATGAAAAGGTCAAGGGGACTTATACGATAGATGAAAATACACTAGCAAAGTCCAAGTCAGACATCGCAGTCATGCACCCTTTGCCAAGGCTGGACGAAATTTCACAGTCAATTGATCATACTAAAAATGCAATATATTTCAAGCAGGCATCCTATGGAAAGGAGCTAAGGGCTGCGCTATTGGCCCTTATGCTTAATGAGAATCTATCGAGGTAGCTTGACAAAACTAACTTGGAGGACAAGGAATAAGCAACTACTGTCAAGTATTTTATCATCTATTGTTATGAAAAGCATAAAAAAAGAATCTGTCAACCTTGATAGATAGATTTTTGCTTATTACCCATTTCAAAAGGAACGTCTCTTCAGGATCGAAATTATTATCCTATTTCAAGAATGATATATATCATTAAGCTAGTCCGGTATTGCAAGACATGATATGATCACACACCTAAGAAATATAAAAATAATATATATACAACATTTGCGATGAAGCTATATTACAATTCTCGGATCATCTACAAACCTGTCTCAAGCAGGAGCTGCTATGTGGTCAGGAAAAAAGGTACTTGTTTTTTCATGAGATGAACGCATAGAAAAAGTTGTGTCATATTAAATGATATGTGTCTCTGTTGTTGTTTGGGCTTGGATAAAGCTCTTTTTTACAATTACGACTTCTTGTCGACTAGTCAAACCTAGATCTAGGCGTAGTTGCCCTTTATCGATGACTTGGCGCCACAGGCCTCGCAGATCAAAAATGCAACCTTTGGCTTGCTCTTTTCAGTATGGGTATCAGGGCTACCACATACTGGGCATTGAACATAGTCTTTGATGTATCGGTCGATGAGCGCCTGAAATGAGGAGAGTGTCTTATGGCCCAAAAATATCACGCGCTCACCAGTTATGTAACCCGCAGAAGCAAGCTCTTTGTTGAGGTATAACAGGAATTTTTCGGGGTCCCTCCGTAGCGCCTTCGGAAAGTCCATGAAGTTGCGGAAAATAGTATTCTTGCCGACCCAGATTATCTGGGGGGTCGGAATTTCAAGCCTTGACCTTGCCTTCTTGGCAGTATTGCCCACTTTGTCCTGCAGCCTCTTGAGCAGGACTTCGTAGTCGCTAGCAGACTGCTCTTTCACAGTAGAGATCTGTTGTACGTCTGTTTAATTAATGTATATTGACCATGGTAAAATTACCTTCCAGCCTCTTTTTCGTAACTGCTATTGCTGTCAGTGACAAATCACATCCGATCCAGTGATGACAAAGCTTTTCTGCAACCGTAAGTGTAGTGCCCGAGCCGCAGAAAAAGTCAGCAATGAGATCATCAGGTTTTGAAAACTGCCTGATTATGCGTTCTAGAAGTTGGGTGTGCTTTTCAGTGCCATAACCCGTAGAATAGTTGTATGCTTCAATATCGAGCCAGACGTTATCAATTATCCTCTGTGTCTTTGGAGGGATCCAATACTCAGGGTATTTCCTGTGTGAAAGCTTTCTGACAAACTCTAGTTTTTTCCTGGTAGCTTGCCAATATTCTTCAAGGGCCATATGAGAGAATTTATTCTCGTATATCTGATAATTTCCAATTGCTCTTAGCGCCCTCTCCTTTGTCCACTTCCATTGTCCCCTTGCAGGGTTGGAGCCAAAGATCTCATAACGCATTGTAGGCCTGTCTACGTTGCTCCAAAAACCCATCCACTTTGCCTTTGAGTGGTACTCCGCAAGTGGAGGCCGGAATTTTGTATCCGCCAACTTTGAATACCACAGTATAGTATCATGGGCAGCGTGCATTCTATCTATCAAATTAAATTGATACTGCAGGTTCTTTCTACGGCCGCGCTTTACTATTATTTCATTTCTGAAATTTTCAGATCCAAAGATTTGATCCATCATCACCTTGATGTAATGGACTGCATGCCAATCCAAATGAATGAAAATAGATCCAGAAGATGACATCAGCTTGCGGATTCCACTCAAGCGCTCTTGCATCATATCGAAATAGTGGCTTTCTTTCAATATATCTTCAAAAGCCGGCTTGGTGTTGTTTTTAACGCGATGTAAATAACGCTCGCCGCTAAGAAAGGGGGGATCAATATAAACTAGATCTATCTTGTTTTCAAAACCATGCTTTAGCAAATAATTGATGCATTCATGGTTATCACAGTGAAAAAGCAAGTTCCTATTCCTTAGATCCTTGTGATTATTCGGCTTTTGCACGAGCTTAACCCTCTGCGCCATGATCTTGAGATTGTGCTGCCCAGTATTATTTAAATAGCATAAGTATGCTCTCAGCCCAGTAGTATGCGAAATAGTAGATATGTGATATTCATCAAAGAATGATCAATCCTTCAATAATAATAATAATAATATCTGCACGGAGAGGTAACTTCCGCAGCGAATAAAATTTTCATTAGTCTTGCTGTGTACGGTTCTGACCAGTTAGGAGTTTCCCATTGGTACTTCCTGTTCCTATAACCCATCTGCCGTTTCTAACTACAACGGTCCAAATCAAGACCGCAATCGGTGCAAGATCAACATATATCATATTGTATATACAAGATACATATTTCCTACTACATCTTTAGTTGTGGCTATCGTTCTTCTTTAACTATTATGACCTTCATTCTATAATGAGACTTATTATAAGCAAAAATACTATATGAGAAGATATTGACCACCCATACAGTATCGTCAAATATAATTCCAATTAACAAGCCTTGGTTAGGCGAAGAAGAAAAGCGTGAGGTAATAAGTGTGCTTGAAGAAAACGCACTCACTACAGCTGCACGTGACGGCGGCAAACGAGTGCGTGACTTTGAATCGCAGATGAAAAGCTATCTGAAAACCAGACATGTAGTGTCTGTCAATTCTGGCACGGCTGCGCTCTATGCTGCCCTACTTGTCGCTGGCATAAAGCAGGGCGATGAAGTGCTACTCCCCTCATTCACCTTTGTGGCAACTGCCAACGCAGTTGTCGCAGCAGGCGGTAGACCAATCTTTGTAGACATTAAAAAGGACGACTACACCATGGATGTTTCTGACCTGAAAGACAAGGTCACCAAAAAGTCCAGGATAGTAATACCTGTGCACCTCTACGGCCATCCATCTGACATTGACGAAATACGCGAGCTTGCAGAGAAGCATTCACTTGACGTAATAGAGGATGCTTGCCAATCTTTAGGATCAAGTTACAAAAAGAAGCAGACTGGCACGTTTGGCACACTGGGTTGTTTTAGTATGTACGCAAGCAAGGTGTTGACAGCGGGTGAAGGCGGCGCAATTGCAACGGACAGCGACGAGCTTGCCGACAAGCTCAAGATGATACGGAACCACGGTATGGTCGAAGGCTATGATACAAGGATCCTTGGTCTGAACCTTCGATTGCCCGAGCTGAGCGCCGCAGTTGCTAAGGTGCAGATGCAAAAACTAGACAAAATGCTAGAGATCAGGAGACGCAACGCGGAACTTCTAAGCAAGCTACTGCTTGCCTCTTCAAAGAAATATGAGGTAAAGATTCCTCAGGAGACTGTCGACAAGAAGTTTAATTGGTATCTCTACACTGTAGCCCTTCAGGATGAGAGGGATAACATAAAGAACAAGCTTGTGCAAAATAATGTGGGTGCAACTGTATATTATAGCCCGCCGGTGCACAAGATGCCGTTCTATGCACACACCGTATCGGAAACAACGCTCTCTGCGACAGAATGGTGCACTGAGCATGTGCTATCGCTGCCCGTACATCCTCACGTTACAGAAGCAGATATAGATCATATAGCAAACAGCCTAAAATCTGCAATTGAGAAGCAAAATATATCATAAATTTTACAGATCAGGTTAATATCCCAGCTGCCGATGCGTTTTTATATTATGGATCAACCAACTAGAAGGCGGAAATGGCGATAGACACTGGAGATACTACTTGGATGTTGATCTCCACCGGCCTTGTAATGATGATGACGCCGGCACTTGGATTTTTTGAAGCTGGCCTCATCCGAGGCAAAAATTCTCTGTCCGTAATAATGCAAACCTTTTCTGGGCTCGCCATTCTTTCCACCCTCTGGTTCGTTCTTGGATTCACCCTTGTTTTCTCTCCCTCGCAGGGTGGGTTTATTGGTGGCTTTGACTGGCTGTTTTATAACAACGTTCCCTTCAACGAATCTCTTGACTACTCGCCGACAACTCCCGGCGTGACGTTTGCTACTTACCAGATGATGTTTGCAGTCATTACACCACTTCTCATAACAGGTGCCTTTGCAGAAAGGGTCAAGTGGAATGCGTTTGTAGTCTTCATAGTGGCATGGAGCATATTCATCTACTATCCTCTTGCCCACTGGGTATGGGGAAGAGGATGGCTTGCAGAGCTGGGCGTATTCGACTTTGCC
>DATMWK010000103.1:0-21358 GCA_035562555.1 Nitrososphaera sp.
CACCTATTTTCGCCTTGCATTCTGCAATGAATTGAAATAGTCGATTACCGTCACAATCATTGCCATTCAAAAATAATGAATCTGTGTCCCCCGCTATCACTGTAAAGCCAAAATTTGAAGCAAAGGTAGCAGGAGATAACGAATAAAAATCTCTCTTCTGCTGTTAAATAATATTGTCAGATATCATTGCTTTTTAGTCTCCCTTAACAGAAGGAGAGCCTTCTTTAATCAAATCTTCAATGCTTGCCAAAAGTCTAGTAACTCCTCCCTTACTGTTAAGAATGCCATACAACTGAGTGAGAGATTTAGCAACTATAAAATCCAATTGATTACTAGCCATAGCTGCTTCCACCCTATTCTTGGCTGGTTGTGTTGGGTCATCCAGTATTGTTTCAAGTTTCATAGACTTTCGCTTTGCTTGATCTATATACACTGAGATAGCTTGGACAGTCCTTATTCCTTGTATTTGTGGGGTTATTATCGCCTCCAAATCAGGCAAGTAAGCAAGGTCAAGATACCTGTACATTGATCTCTCTGGAATATCAGGGAATGCTGCAATGATCTCGTCTGTAGTATGGTTTGCTACCATCATCTCTTTAATCTTTAGAATCGTTTTGTCTCGTCTAAGCTTGTGATATTTTTTTCTTTTAATAATAGTAGTAGTATTATGACCCTCCCCGTTTTCAGCTAATTTAGGCATATTCGCCATTTATGGGGGCGTAATACACATCTCAAACTTAAAAATTTATTGTAGTAGCGAGTTCATCAAAAACATTATGAGCTGCTGATGATGATGTCATTACTCTTAGGAACTCTCCCTTCGATTTAGCTCTTCTGTCATACAAATCTCGCCCTCCTTGCCTCTCCTTCATAGTTCATCTTGGGGATTAACGTGCTCACTATTGATGTCCCGTACAAGAAATATGACGTTGCAGTATTTGAACCCACATACTTAATGGACTGGGCGGGATTTGAACCCGCGACCTCTCGCTTGCGAAGCGAGCATTACTACCCCTGAACTACCAGCCCCCTCTCCTCTAGCTATCCAGCCTAACAAATCCCAATATAAAACATCCAGGTTGGAGGATAAGATATTATGGTGCTGGCCAATGTATGAGGGGCTAGATGCACAACTCCTGTGATCTTCTAATCACAAATGCTTCTGCGGTAGTTCCTAAAGTGGGAGTAATATCTAATACAAATATAATGATCGAGGATGGCAAAATAAAGTCACTTGCTAGTTCTATCAGCAATGTTTCTGCTTCAAGAAAAGTAGATGCTGGTGGAAAATATGTGCTGCCTGGTGCAATCGATCCGCATGTGCATTATGGTGTCTACACTCCAATCAACGAAGCTGCAAGGACAGAATCGAGATCAGCAGCTGTAGGTGGCGTCACTACAATGATAAGGATGCTGAGGCTTTTTGACGGATATAGCAATAGTAACATAATCAAACAATTGCGTGCAAGTAAAGGCAATCATTATATAGATTACTCTGTCCACGCCTCGATCCTCCGGCCGGATCAAGTCAGGGACATCCACTACCTCAAGGAGCTAGGAATTAATTCAGTAAAAGTCTACATGAGTCTGGGAGCTGATCTCAATCGCATCCATATGGATTTGGAGCCAGAGACCTACGAATTAAGGGAAGGACTAGTCAACATGACAGATGAATTATTGTCTTCAATTGTAAAGGAGGGTGCAAATCATCATTCCACAATATTAGTGCATGCAGAAGATCCTGAGGTTTGTTCTGAGCATATGCGCAAAGCAAAACAAAAAGGAATGGCCTATCTTGACGCATGGTCTTATTGCAGGCCTTCCTATTCTGAAGCGCAAAGTATTGCCAAAATCTCGGGCCTTGGAAGAATGAGTGATAATGCCAACCTGTACTTTGTGCATATCGGCTCAACCGCCGCAGTTGATGCGATACTTGCCGAGAGAGAGAAGGGGCAAGCCAATTATTACATTGAAACTTGCCCCCACTACTTGACGCACACCACAGAGTTTGGAAACTTGATAGGTAAGGTGACGCCGCCGATACGTTCGAAAAGCGATCTGCAAAGCATGTGGTCTTCCCTGCGAAATGGCATAATCGATACAATTGGTACCGACCATGTTGCCAATCGACTTGAAAAGAAAATGGGTAAAGGCGATATCTGGTCAGCTCTTTCCGGCTTTCCTGGCATTGCTACTATGCTTCCAGTGCTCTTGGCCAAGGGCGTGAATGAGGACAGAATCGGTATCGAGAGGGTCTCCGAAGTCACCAGCTACAATACGGCAAGGATATTTGGCCTCTACCCCAAGAAAGGCACCATCCAACCAGGCTCGGATGCAGACTTGACGATAGTTGACCTGGATCTTGAAAAGACTGTTACTCCTGAGCTGCTCCAGTCGTACTCTGATTATACAATTTACGATGGTTGGAAGTTGCGCGGCTGGCCTGTCATGACCATTGTAAGAGGCAACATCATCATGGAAGATGGCCAGGTAGCCAACGAAGCACTTGGGCATGGAGAGTTTGTTGCACGACCGGTCGTCGGTATCACTTAGTATTTTAGCGCTTTCTTCTCATGCAAGGTTCTTTTCGTATTTTGATAACTACGTAAAGGTAACGAAAATGAACTATGAAGGCAACTTAACCCGATTGTCCATGTCTTTTAAAATAGATGCTAGCACGGATTACAAGTTTGTAACTGAAATGGTTGCCGCAATTAGGATATGACCTTCCAGATCATGGAAAATAAGAAAAAGCTCTCTCTCAGAACAACATTGAGAATAAGCTAAATGAGCGTAGAACAAGGGAACACGGTGCACTTCCACTATTACATAATTAATGAAGATTCTGCTAAGCCGATGATCGAATTCCCTCAAAATACCTTCAATAAGCCAAACTTATTCGAATTTTTTCCCCTTTTGAGCTTCGATGGTTTCCATGAGCTATGCTTGGTTATTTTAAAGCATCTTATACTAAGACAATATTACAAAATGTTCCAAAGGCATTAATTCTAATGAAACGATATAGTCTCAAACGATCCGTCGTTTTTGGCCTTGTAGTAAACGTCTGCCCTTCTTGTGAAAAGTCCTGCTTCGAGTACCCCAGCAATATTCTTCAGCTCAACCTCCATTTTTTTAGCATCAGTTATTGAAGGAAAAGAGGCATCCAAAATGAGGTTTCCGTTTTCAGTCACAAAAGGGTAGCCTTTCTCAAGTGTACGAAGCACCGGCTGCCCCCCAATTTGTACCAGTTTTTGCCAGACTACTGAGCGTGCCATTGGGTGTACTTCTATAGGTACTGGCCGGCTGAAAGACTGCACAAACTTCGCAGCGTCAGCCATTATTACTACTTTTTTCGCTGCAGAAATCAGGATTTTTTCTCTCAAAAGTGCTCCGCCCCCTCCCTTTATCATATTAAATTTGCCATCTATCTGATCAGCGCCGTCAAATACAATGTCTATATATGGAATCATATTTTCATTAGCCATCCTTAGAGAACTTTTTTCTGCTTCCAGTTTGATTTGTAAAGAAGTTGGTATAAATTCAACTGATTCTTTATCTAGAAGTTTTGCCATCTCCCTTACAATGAAGCCAACTGTGCTTCCACTACCTAACCCAACCACCTTCGCACCTTCAACGAGTTTAACTGCTTCTTTGGCTAACTTTTGAATTGAATCTTGCAAAGACAAAAGACAATCTCACTAGTTTTGGTGTTTATAAAATAAATAATTGTTGCAGCTTAGGGAAAGGAAGAGATTTGACATACCAGATGAATTACTCCAGCCCCTAGTTGGTAAATATAACCTTAGGTTGCTTGAAAAGCAATCTAAGCTTTAATCCCTTCCATTGTATCGACTACAGAATTGGTAGATGTGATACAGTATAAAAAAGAAGTATCACCCCTTAGGAGTCTTAGTCAAGTCAAATCGCGGTTGTCCATTTATGCCAGGGTTGAGGTATCTGCTTGAAAGATATTTTGTGATGTCGCCAACGCCTGATACATATCTAGCATGTTTGTCCATACGAGTTCTGCCGATAAGATCGGAAATATTGTCCCCCTGATCTGTTTGGCCAACAATTTCGCAAAAAATACTAGTTGGATGACATATTGCCTGTAATTGGGTGCCCTTCTTAGTCCATCGTAAGGTCCCTAGGTCTGAATCAATAGATTTCTCCCATGACGGGTCGTTTTCTACAAGCCATCTGGGGATTCTGTGATCGCTTTGCACTATCTTGACATTCGTTGTCAATCAATTTATTGCTTTTGTTTAAAACTTGAATTATTGATTCTCTATATTCCTAAAAGTTGAGTGTTATTACTCTATGTGATAATATGACATATGTAGTTAAAACAGCGAGAATTACGGTAGCAATAATAGTTGAAGACATAACTTTCTTGGGTTAGTTTAGATAAATACGTTGTTTCGACAGCAATGCCATTATTTTTTAATTAAGCGGTAAGGCGAAATATTCACGATTGTGGAATGTTGAAGTTTGCGCTTTCAAGTCCCCCATGACCGGAATTTTTGGCCTCATCTGCTTCAATATATTCGGTATGTCCTACAAATAAGCACCATCCAATGAATGCGCTAGGTAACCCAGACAATTCATAGGCCATTATGATGAATGGCTCAAAAATGGCAACATTATAACATAAGTGAAGCCTGGCAGTTCATTGGCTATCTTTGAAGCCTTCCTTTATGATCTTCTAAACTATGACTTGATGATGATGCTGCTCTTGTGAGAGAAATGTCCAAAACTCGTCTATCGGTTAGGGGGAAGTGGCCGAAGATAGGATAAGCCTGTGAACATCAACTCATCATAAATATGTATATAATACCTGCATCTCATCAAAATGAGACTAGAAGATGCGAAAACGTGAGATCCGAAAAACTCATGCTTATAGCTCCCAGAGATCTGGTAGCAAGAAATATGCCAAAGTAGAAAGGCGCAAGCGTCGGAAGCCAAGATGACTTATTTGTATTGTTAATGTCAACATCTAGATGCCATAAAGTTTATATAATAGAATAAAATATTTAAATAGGCGGGGTAGGATGCCAAAGATTCGGTGAGATTATGGTCAAAGATATTTCCATGTTTGGTGATCGCTGCCCTCGTTGCGGCAGAGGTTCGATGGTAACTGATAATTCTAGCGGAGAGATGTTTTGCGGTAATTGTGGTTTTGTTGTAAGTGAAAGAATAGAGGAATTAGGACCTGAATGGCGCGCCTTCTCAAAAGAAGAGCACGAAGATAGAAGCAGAACTGGCATTCCAACATCCCTTGCCATGCATGATATGGGGCTTGCAACCATAATTGGCCCCGTAGACAAAGATGCGTCAGGCAAGCCTCTCTCAGCCTCAATGAAGAGCACTATTGAAAGGCTCAGGACGTGGGACAGCAGAAGCCAGGTGCACGAACCGGTCGATCGCAACTTTCGTCAGGCATTTTCTGAGCTCGATAGGCTCAAAGATAAACTTGCAGTCGGGGATGCAGTCATCGAAAAAGCAGCATATGTCTATCGCAAGGCGCTTGAGAAGGGTCTTGTGCGTGGGCGCTCTATATCTGCCTTGGTAGCAGCTGCTCTGTACGCGGCATGCCGTGACACCGAAACTCCCAGGACCCTTAAAGACATTGCAAATGCAAGCAATATCAAGAAAAAGGATGTAGCAAGGTGCTATCGATTACTCATAAGAGAGTTAGATCTTAAGATGCCTGTAGTTGATCCGGTAAAGTGTGTCGCAAGGATTGCAAGCAAAGCTGGCCTGTCAGAGAGGACAAAGCGCAAGGCGCTTGAAATCCTAAAAAAAGCAGAAGAAGGCAAAATCTCGGCTGGCAAAGACCCGATGGGTCTGGCTGCAGCAGCGCTCTATGTTGCGTGCGTAATGAATGGCGAAAACAAGACCCAAAAAGATGTGGCAGAAGCGGCTGGTGTCACAGAGGTAACGATCAGGAATCGCTACAAGGGCCTCAAGACCCATCTCAGACTCTAAGAGAATCAACTAGCTTTTTTCTTTCTTCTATCAATCCTTCCATAGTATCTATCAAATCCGATATTTTTACCGAGTTCAATTCGGATTCGATCATTCCAAGACAGATGACAATGTCTGCGTCTATTGACAGTAGCCGATCAAATTCCTTTTCTCGCAGTATGCCGTTTGGAGTAAGTACCTTAGTGTAACTTTCTGACATTGCCTGCGAAATCTTTGCGCCGAGGTCTTCAAGCTTGCTATTTAATTTAAGCGACTTTTTTATCGCATTTACCTTTGTCTTTATATTGTGGTTGGTGAGCCTATCAAGGGCACGCATCTCAACGTAACTTGATCTACCGGTAGTGATTCCTTTTTGTGCTATAGAAGCAATACGTACCGTTTCATCAACACGGCTCTCCAGCCTTCGCTGTCCTCTAAAGTTATTCCTGGGCACCAAACAAACTCTACTCCGGCCGGTTTAAATGCCTTCGTATGAAAATAATTAAGCGACAGCTCTGCAAAAACCATTACTGGACTTCGATGGCTTGATCGTTAAATCCCATCTTGACCAGATACCGCTTGACGTCATCCCTGTGGTCGCCCTGCAACATGATAAAACCATCCTTTACCGTTCCGCCACAGGCAAAAGTGCTTTTAAGTTCCTTGACTATTTTGGGCATGTCGCTTTGCTTCGGGTTAATGCCTTCTATGATAGTGCTTGTTTTTGAAAAACGCCTCGTTTCAAGGCGGATGACGATTCGCGCCTCTTCCCTATCCAATTCTCCACAAGCACACAAATCGTCAGGCAGACCACACTTTTTACAGATAACCGCCATCAGGTAGGCAATTTTCACAAGTCATATTAATAAATCTTTAACGTATTAGAAAATATAAGAATTTTTTAAATTATTCATTGCATCTGTAATCGATCATCCAAAAATCTCTAAATACTCGTTTTAATCGTTTCATCATGGTTATGATTGACGGGGGCGATACAATAGAAGGTTGGAATCAATAATGTCTCTCTTCTGTCATTCCCTGAATAGATTATATCTAATCGTATCGTGATCTTCTTAGCTGTTCAAAATGAAAGTACACTCGGCAAAACAACAATAAAAGAATGCAATCAAGAGCATGCCAGGATTTCCCTTTTTATCGATAAATACTATATTAACAAATACAATATACACAGTGAAAAGGACGGCTCCCCAACCTTATGACTAAGTCATTCATATTGCTAGAGGTGGATGAGGATCTAAAGGAAGTAGCTAAAGATGCTATCGAAAGACATCCCGCTGTTTCCGGCGTGTATACAGTTGTTGATGGCGGTGATGAGGAGAGCATGATCTATGATATAGTCGTAGAGGTTGAAGCAGACTCAAGGAGAGATCTTGATAATGCAGAGTCGGAAATACGAACTCGTAAAGAAGTTAGGTCTACACTAACTCTTGAGGTTATAGAAAAAGATGATACAGCGATTAGGAGCAAGAATAAATCATTGCAAATCTGATCAAAATCTATTTCAAACTCCTTTCAGGGTAAGGAGCATATGACTATATGGTCTCATTACCTGGGATGAATATACCGCAGATAAGTTATGACCAATTGCCGTATGCAAAATAATTACACATTCCTCGCTACATATTCTCTTGGCTGCATTTTCTCACTTTTTTCTATACACAGAACAAAAGCGGAATCCTAAAAATTGCAATAAAGTCATTGAAATATTCTGCCTCGTGGTAAAGGAATTTCAACAAGGCTGGCTTTCTGCCCAGCTTTTCTTTGATCACCTAAACAACGTATGATGCTATTGCCTCATAAAGTGACAAAGCTATGGATGCACCTTGCAGATACAATTGGCCACCTGTCCCCTGACCCAATTAGAATAAGTCAAAAAGGGACTCAAGCATAAAGAAAAAATTTGTCAGGATCAAATATTAAAGCATGGCTTCATCTGAAGATACTGCCAATAGAATCAAGACTGGAGCATCTCTTCTAGCAAACGGAGGAACACTTACCAGCGACCCATGCCCTAAATGCAGCGGAGTCCAAGTGCGCTTTGGAGACAAGATTACTTGCATCAATTGTGGCAATGAGATAAATACAGCAGCAGCAGCAGCAACAAGCATTAAGCCAAAGGCAGAACAAGACAAGGTAGGACCACCAGCACGAAGATCGGCAGTTCTGGCATCAGCTATATCTGTAATTGAAGAAAAGATCGCGTCGCTGGCATCAGAGATAAGGGTTGAGAATGACATTTCAATGCAGAGACAAAAGGCCGATCTTTTGGACAGATATCTTGGGATTTTGGAAAAGACTAAGAATCTTTTAGGGTGATCGGCGGAATGTATTTAAGCGCATATGCATAAGTTGCTATCAATGAGCAGCAGTAAGAAAAAAAATGCTCCGCTCCCTGCATCAAGTGCCGGCCTTTTGAGGTTTTTTGAAGACGAGACAAGAGGCGTCAAGATCAAACCGGAAATTGTGATGGGGATAACTGGTGCTGTTATAGGAGCATCAATTCTGATAAGAATTCTGTTCCCTGTCGGTTGAATAGGATGCTTGCACCGCGGCACGATTATGTATCAAACATTCACAGGCGCTGGTCTGTCACCAGAATAAATCCTTCCTCTTCTAGAGTATCATATGCTATCTGGCTAGGATGCGCACTAATCATTATTGTTGTATCGCATGTTTACAATCTTCAGGCAGGGATTGCAAGTCTTGCGCTGTATGTCCCTCTTAGTATAGGATTGCTTGTGGGCTCTCATTTCCTTGACTATCTTGCACTCCGAGGTACTCCGGTGCACAAATATTCCAAGATTGCACACGTTTCTGCATTCGCTAATGTATTTTGGTTACTCACTATTCTTCTAGGAATCGCCGCGGATTTTGTATTTTCCAAGTCTCCATCAATAGACTATATTGTCGTAGGTATGCTCCTTGCAGTGGGGTTTAGGATGAGTTTATTCGTTTCAGTATTTGGAGCCAGCACAGCTAGGGCTATATTAGTGTCGTTTATACAACCTGTAATCTTTTTCGTTGCGTTCATGCCCCCATCTTCTTACCATTCAATTATGAGTCAAAGTTACGCAGGCTTTGCGTTTGGGTCAATTCTACTGGCACTTGGCATTGTCTGGACTGTCATCGCAGATAGGGCCGGAAGACCGGGGGTAAAAAGCACATTTGGACTACTTCGTGCTTTTCTTGTAGCTTGGTCAGAAAACAGAGTAGACATGATCGAAGAACTAATTGAAGCAAAAGCTCATGAAAATCTTATAACAACAAAGGTTATCTATTTCCTTTTTGCAGGCAAGCAGGCGGCTATAGTACTGCCAGATGTACACCCTGGTCCCTTTAGCATGGTAGGTGGAAGTAACCTACCCTATGTTCTTTATGAAAAGTTCTCAAAAAGGGCTCTGGTAATGCATAGCGTCTCAGACCATTCGCTTAACATTCCTTCCAAAAGAGAAGTAGAGAAATATGTCAAAGACCTAGGACAAATGACAACAAAGGCAAAAGGAGATACATGCAGCGCGCCTATACAAGTAAGGATAAACAACTCTACTTCAACTGGAATTGCATTTGGCAATACTGCAATAGTCATGCTGTCGCTTGCCCCCCGGGGCATGGAAGATATTCCACAGGCAGTGAGCAGTGGAGTTGAATCCTTTGGCACATCAATTGGATTTTCTGACGTTTTGGTAGTAGACTGCCATAATGCAATGGGCAAACATCTCGACGATTCTAACAGAAACGATCTTATCACATCTGCAAAGCAATGCTTGGACCAATTGAAAAAACAACCTCAAAAGAATTTCAAGGTAGGTTTTGCTAGCTTAGACGATGTGAATTACAGAGTGGATCCCACAGACGAGTTAGGACAAGGCGGACTTGCGGTACTTCTCTTAAGTATAGATAACAAAAACTATGTCATTGGATGGGCAGACTCAAACAATATGGAGAATACAGCTCGTGACTACATCGTCTCCAAAATAAACAGTACTGCAACTATGCTGGAGGTATGCAGTTCTGATACGCACTCAACCTCAGGCAAGAGGACAAGAGAGGGATATTTTGCCCTAGGAACTACCTCTAGTCTAGAAAAGATTGCTGCAGCATATAGCCACCTCTGCTCAAAGGCAGCAGAAGTGGCCGCTGAATCTACTTTTGAGCTAGCTTCGGCCCAATCAGCCACCAAGGTGATGGGCAAAAAGCAGTTTGAAGATTACTCTAGCGCACTTGACAGATCAGTGAATGTAACAAAAATCTTTATTGCAATCACTATTGCAAGCTTTATTGCAATGCTAGCCTTAGCCTAGCTGCTCGAAGCTGTGGCTACATACATTTCAGGCAAAAAGCCTTTCACATCCATTATAAAAGATCTGAACTTGTGTATCGGCACAAGTGGAACTGCGTTGATAAACCGTACAGAGTCAGCATGCAAGGTCAGCATAACGGGCACGACCTGAGACACAGTCTCCTCATGGTTGATTAGCCGATAAGCCCGTACCGTCTGCTTTTGGGAAAAATTTGATATCGATGACAGGTTATTTCGTTTCCAGTGCTTGCAGTCGACTGCTATTGTAAAACCATCTGAACTGGTTCCAACTACGTCAATTTCCATTCGGGGTTTAGCAAATCTAACATTAGTCCTAGTTCTGTATCCAAAAGATCTGAGAACTTCAGACGCCAGCTTCTCAAAGTCCCTCCAAGAGAGGTATGTCGATACCTGCTCTATGTCGCCCCTCATCTGAAGTGCAAGCACTGCAGCGTGAATCCTGTCAGATACTGAAAATCTAACCATGTTATTAGAAACCGAACCAATGTTGTTTATTTCTAAATAATCAAGCACGGTTTTTGCAACTGACTTACTAGAGATACCACAGGCCTGCTGAAACTTATCAAGGGGTATAACCTTCTCCGGATCTATCGCTGCAAGTACCTTGACTAGCAAATCAGCACGCATATAGAGTACAATTGTCCTGTTATTACATCTTGATATATTTAACCCATGCAACTAATAGCAGAGATCACCACCTGGTCTCTTTTGTGTGGCATAATATCATAAGTCGTTTGTCGGCAATATGAGAGATCATTCCAATTTCTACAAGCGCACGTTACTGGATTTCAAGTTATCAGGGGGGAGAGGAAGTAAAAAAATGTGCATCATATTCTGCCAACAAGGAAGACTGCAGCAACCATTGCCTTACTAAGGCCTCTTCTTAGCTTAGAATTTTGATTTAATAAATTCTAGGCTACTGGAGGTGACAGGAGTTTCTTCCTTTATGATCGCTGAAGCATCCTCTGGAGTATCAATATCATGCATAAGGCCCTTTGAAAATAAGAGTTTTACAGAGATGCCAAGTCTGGTGGCTGCCTTAACATGCGCGTTGTAACTGTCAGCGTCATAGAAAGTAGTAATTATGGAGGGAGGTATTCTTAACAACATATTTGTGCCATCATATCTAAGTGAAGGGCAAATCACTATGCACCTACTCTCATTTTCAGCGAGCTCGCATGCTTTGGAAATGTCAATTGAATTAAGAAGCGGCAAATCATGAGGAATAACCATTGTTGCATCTGCCGCTTCCTTTATACAATAATTATCAGCCAACGCGATTGCCGAGTTGACACCCCTCTCCTTTTCTTCAAGCAAGAAAGTAGCTCCATACTTTAACGCGATTTTTTCTACACGCTTGTCTGCTGATACTGTGATTATTTGGGTGAGCGACTGAACAACGGAAAGAGTCTGTAACGTATCTTGTAGCATTAGTAATGAAAGATGTATACGGTCATCCGTATCCAGTAGTGACGACAATCGCGTCTTCGCGTTTTCAAGCTTTTTTATGGGAACGATGGCAAAGGTCTTCATAACGATTTTAAATTTTTTCGACTAGTTTCGACAGGTACTTGCCAAGTGTGACTTCATCCCTTCTGGTATTCATCGTTATGTTAGTCTCGTAAACCTGCATGTCAAAGGCCTCAATCTGCAATGTCATGTTATGATCTTCCATAGAAATTATAAACTTACTAACAAAGTCCCGGTAATACCTTGCCACTCCGATTGCGGAATTCTCAAGCCCAAGTGCCCTCATGTATTTTACAGCTGGTCCGCTTACTGCTTTTCTTCCGATCAAAGGCGAAATAGCTATAATTTTGTCTCTGTTTTGTACAAGATGTTTTCGTAGATCTGAAAGAGCTACGATGGGCCCTATGCTTGAAACGGGGTTTGCTGGTGCAATTACTACGGCTCTGCATCGCTTAATTGCTTCTATAGCAGCGGTGTTTGCTGTGGCGGTGTTAGCATTATCGTATCTTACACCGGTTACTGTAGGCCTTCCTTTATGTTTGACCCAAAATTCTTGAAGATGCATGTCGCCCTTTTTCCTAGTCACGATGCGTGTAGTCAACTCTCGGTCGGTAGCTGGTATAAGCTGGGCGCTAATAGAATAGCACTTTCTAAAAAAATTGGTGATCTCAGACAGACTCTTTCCATCCTTCATCATACTTGTTCGAAGTAAATGGATGGCAAGATCTTTATCGCCTAAAGCAAACCAAGTCTGGGCGCCAATTTTTTTCATCTGGCCTAAGCAATGAAATGAATCACCTCTGATCCCCCATCCGCGTTTCTTATCAAGCGCGTTTGTAAGCCCATAAGTTATAGTGTCAATGTCAGGGCAAACATATAGGCCATGCATCCATATATTGTCGCCAACATTACAGATCACTACAATATCTTGTCTTTTACTAGCGGCCAGTCCTCTGACCAATTTTATGGATCCCGTTCCTCCCGCAAGAACCGATATCATCAAATAATATTGTGTGAGTAAATGATGCATTTTATTATATCTGCCAACAAGAGCTTTGTATACAAACTATATCACCTAGGGTACAATTCAAAGCGTATATACATCCCGACCTATCGGATCAAATCTGCGGAAATATCTAACGTCTATCAAAGATAAGTAGGTCTTCCTTTCATCCTCTAAGTCGTTCGCTTTTAATACCTTGGATAGCAAGTGAATAGTTGAGAAAGTCTGTATAACATTGTTGTTCATTTTATTCCATTCTTAAATGACTCCGCATGCTGGCAATCTAACACAGCTATATAGCTATATGTCTATCTTGTATGTATATAGTGTATAATGACTTGTGCAAAATATTCAATTACATATTATAGAATCGTCATTCTGAACATATTTGGGGGTAGCAATTTGCTACAAAGTTATGATTGCAAAAAAAAGCTTGTTTCCCTAATCTACAAAATGTGCCCTACTCCTCACAATAAAGAGTCAAGTAATAAAGATTATAAACTAGGCACACAGAATTTAATTTGTGAAGTATTTCGCCTTAGTGCTTTCTGGAATACTTACGATACTTTTAATCTCAGTTTTCGTTACTCAGGCGTATGCTGCGGACTTGGCTGCAGCTCTCAATCCGGCGAGCGACATCTCGCAGGCTTCCTATGTAGGCGCCAGAACGCTTACACTTGAGTATCCTGCAGGCAGCTCACTGGCACAAGTACTTAATGGCCAGAATCAGCGCGTTGAGTTTTCCCTGAATGGGACGGCTACTGAGCAGAACAACACCGGCATGAGCGGTGTAATAGCTGCGTTGAATAGGGCTTTAGTACAAGCTCAGAGCCCAGTTCAAGCATCGCAGGCTGCAGTTTCCTACTCGGGTGTCTTGAAAGGAGGGCCAACTAGTACCCTGATATCCTACAGAGTAGAGCTCCAACCAACTTTGGAAAAATTTGTGCTTCAAAGTGGGGATGCGGGTCAGGTAGTTGACTTGGAATGGAGACGAATTGCAATAAATGAACCATTAGTTGTAAATGCACCAGATATCGGGCAAATCAACATCAATTATCCCATTGGTCTCATACAAGTACTATATCCATCACTTGCTCAAAGTTTTGAAAACACACAAGCAAAAGAGGTCATGGATGAACCCATCTTAAACTTCAATGACTTTAGTGCACCGATGAGCTCATGGCACGTTCTATTCGATCCCGTAGGAGCCTATGGTGGCAGCGTAGGTTTGAGTGGAACCGGAGGAGCTAAGGCATTGACTGTTTATTCTCTAGGAGAAAGCAGCCTTAGAGAAGGTGCACATGGAATTGAAGAAAAGACTACAACTGCAACAATTGATGGAGTAAATGTGAACGGGAAATCCACGACCCCTCCTCCAAGCGGACAAATACAGATCGCAGGTTATTCAAACGCTCAAGAATCAGGCGGCACATGGCATGCAACAGTGACAGCAGAGGCACCAGAAGGCGCACAGACATCATCAGGCGGATTCCCTATCCAAGTGCTTTTGGTGCTTGGCGGAATGATGGGTGCGATAGCGATATTTATTCTGTTCAAGGCAAGAAAGTAATTTTGCAGCAGAGCTAGAAGCTTTTCCAGTCTAGCCATCTTTATTTTTGGACCATAAAGAGAGATATCGCATAGAGATACACAGACGATATCCATAGTCTCAACTACAATCTCCATTTCATTATTCCAATTCCAACTCCAACCTATTAGGATTTACCATAATAATCTGCATTGAATAGCAATGAAGAGGAAATGAAGAGATGCAACTAGAAGGATATAAGAAATAGATATTATACGATCTTCACTCTAGACGTATATCTTTCTCTGTGCGTATATCGTCAGAGGACAGAACCTATGCTTCATTTAGAGGAGAGCAATACTCTGTAGGTCCTATTCTCACATGCGTTTGTAGCAGTCTCTGACACTAACCTTCTTCTCTCAAATAGTATCCTGCGTCAGCGATGGTGGACACTGTCACCCTCCCTTTTTGGAAAAGCGACCTGCCAGCAAACCGTGTTCTCCCAACAGCTATTGCCTCAAAGGCTGTATTCAGCACTATTACCAAGTCGTTTTCATCAAGCGAGTCACACGCTGCTACTATAGATTCACCCATTACATCTCTGCCATAAAGCACCAGATTTTCTGCTTTCTCATTTACCATAATATAATAGTCATTATCCCTCTCACCGTAGCGTGCAAAGAGATCTGCCCCTGCAATTGAAGGAATGAACTGCTTTTTCAGCTCACCAATCGCAAGGCCAGCGCAGTATGGATCTTCCATAGCCTGCATAGCCGCCTTCTCTATACTGGGACTAACAAGGCATACTACTTTTTTTGTCCCTACTTCCTGGATTATCAGGGGCTTGTGCTTGAAGAATTCAAAAGCGCCCCATCTGTTAAGTGCCCTGTTCATCAGTGTTCGTTCCTCCTTTGTGGGCTGGCGGCATATCAATTAACCCTCATCCTCGCTATGAAAAACCCAGTGGTGTCATCAATGTGTGGATACAGCCGTAGCGCGTTCTTTAGCTGGGGTTCAAAAATCAAGTCGCCAAATTTTGTAAGCCCACTGCCGCCGTGCTTTATGGGCTCAACTGTAATGTTGTCGGATTTTTGCAACAGCCTATTTACCACCATTTCATTTTCTTCAGGAGCAAAAGAACATGTAGAATAGAGCAAGATGCCGGAAGGCTTGAGACATTTTGATGCAACTTCTATTAATTTATCTTGAATTCTAGAACAATAGTCTACATCTTGGGGCGTATGACTAGTTTTTCTTGTGATGTCTTTTGCTATCACTCCTTCACAGCTGCATGGTGCATCAAGCAGCACCCTATCAAACTTCATCTCAAATTTGCTTGCCTGCAAGCCGTCCATCCTAAAGACGGAGGTATTGTATACGCCACAGCGCATAATATTAAATGACAAAGATCGTGCCCTTCTCGCATTAGGCTCTAATGCAATTACAGTACCGCTATTGTTCATCTTCTGCGCTATGAATGTAGTTTTGCCCCCTGGAGCAGCGGCTACATCCAATACAGCCTGATCTTCCGCAACATCTAGCGCATCCACTGCCATACAAGAGCTGAGGTCTTGGATATAGTAGAGGCCAAGCAGGTACTCTATCGTGGCCCCCGTTGATAGAGGGGCCCTATCCACTGCAAGCACTTCTGGTATGACGGTGTTTCTCAATTCAAATCCCTTCGATCGCAGCCTATGCACTAGCTCTTGTTTGCTTGTCTTAAGTGTATTGACTCGAATATATTGGGTAGGTGGTCTGTCCAACTTTGACAAAAAATCCTCGATTCTAGGGACATATTCTAAGAAGCGGCTGACAAGCCATTCGTCATAGCCGTACTTTGCAGCCAGCCTTGAGGATTCTACCGATTTTGGGAATATCAGCGTCAATCCGTGGAATGTTTTATGTATATTTTCTGATTTAATTATTATTATCATTATTATTATTATTTTGATCTCCCTTTGCACCAAGCAGGCAGCCCAAAACCTTGCTTAGCTGGCGATCTACAGTTGTTGCTTTCCATCGCAATTGCTTCATTTGTCCTAACCTCGACAATAGAGATCTTGGTTGGTTCGTTTTAGAGTGGATAGAAAAAATACTATGATTGCCCATGTTTCAAGAATGCCTTTTCTGGGGATGCTTTTTCCGAAGCTCAACTATATTTATCCCAGTCACGGCAGGTGCTGTATCGCCACTAATTACATCCTTTCCTATATTCAATGCAGCTTCTGCAACGTCCATTACGGCATCAATCCTAAGAGCACAGAGTGCTCTATCAGCCTGCTGCTAAGTAAAAGATAGATATTTGCGATGGGATCGGCTGCGGAGCAATTGAGCAACGAGTAGACACTCCACCTGGTTCATACATCACGATGCTTTACAAGAAGGCGCTGTTAAAAAGCAGCAATATCACGTTATGCGGCAGACGAGAAATTTTCATATATATTAGCAGGGAGCTTCTCCCTTCTATTGGTAACAACAATGACAAAACTCTCTCTGTGGCGGCTTCTCTTGTCATGGTAAATGCAGGCCGATCTTTTTCTGTCAGAAAGGGGGAGATGGATATCATAGCCTTCTTGAGGCGGTGCCATGCAAAAGCTATTGCTGATCTACAAGCTTTTGGTTATTGCTAATCAATTTGAGGATGTGGTTCTAACACATAATGACCATGATCTACATATATAAAGTAACTATGAAATCTATGTCTAGCCTTTAAATGCCTTAATTGCTAGCTGTGACATAAATAGATGCATCCAGAAGACCTAAAGACAGTCTGGCTGTGTTCTGAGTGTAGACGGAATTTTCTATTTCATTCAGACGTTGAGGATCACAAAAGTCAGTTCAACCATTCAAAAGTCATGATATGCAACATTTCTGAAAGTGCAAGGTCTCCAATGCTGTTCATACGTGGCCGGAGCTCAATTAGCTTCAAGCTCAACGGCAAGACATCAAAAATTGTCATAGAGTACCAGTACTATCCTTCCACTGGCGTTATACAATATGTTGACGTGCTTTATAGTGACAAAAAATTGCAATCAAAGGTGGAGGGCGACCCAGAGATGATGAAAAATATAGATAATTATCTACGCAAAGCCTTGAATATGCGATCAGCTAGCCTTCAAAAGGCAAGTTAATTGCTTTCGTCATGGTACGATAAATAGATTATTTCTTAATATAGAGATTTTACTTAATCCGCTAAAGGAATGATCAACGGTTCGCTATGGTCGAGAAAATATCTAAAAGTTGGAATGTTTCGGAAAAGATCGTTGAATAATGTCAGTCCGGCCGGGTCCTTCACAATATGAGGCCGGACTTCTACAAGCGTAAAAAAATTAAGAAATGTATGGAGCGACTGCAATGCCCTTTGTGATTCTTTCACTTTATCCCGGCGTTTTGCTTTTTACTCTTCCTTTCATTTAGCAGGGGGTGGAGAAGGTGTCAAATCAACTAAGTCACGTAAGTCTACATTTACCTGGGCAGCGTTTAAGGCAGTAGATATCCCGAGATCATCTCCGAAAAGAGCTCCATTGCCTTGTGAGGGGTCGTCTACGGTTTGGCCTTGCCGTGAGTCTGAGGTTACACCAGGGCCTGCGCCTGCTTCTCCGCCGCTACCACCGCCTCCTACAGTATTTGTATTCAACAAGTCTTCCGCTAGTGATATGAGGTTTCCTTGCCTATTACCCTCATTCTGTTCTGATGTGGCATCTGCGACTTGTACGTTGCCAGTTTCTTGGTCGACGTTGCGCTCCATGTCCGGGCCAGCGTCTTGTGCAAATACAGTTTGTGATACTCCTGCAGTCATAAGAGCAAATGTCGCTAGGATAAGAGCTGTTGTTGTACTTTTTGTTGCCATTTGGGTGATAATACTCTATTTGTATCCTTAATATGGAATTCTCAACATACTTAACCAAAATTTAGAGATAAAAGACAGATATTACCTATTATGAGGACGTTTTTCAAGAGGCAGACACAAGAGACAGATAGAAGGAGTGCTTATTAACCACAAGTATTTTTTCGCTATTTGTCGATATAACTTTCAAAGAGAGGAGAAAATGAAGACGCTGCAGGATATGGGAATTGACCAAGAGCTATGGCGCTAATAAATAATAGTTGTTTTTATTTTAATGCGGTGCTAGCTCTCTTAGCAGCTTCTTAACTTTTTTGATCTGCCATCTGAGATGTAGTGGTTGTGCTTCATCTAGTATCGCAAGTGTTGTGAATAATATAATTATTATCTGTGAATGTTTTTTCTCGTGTACATCTGCTATAGTTTGACCGGCAAAAGATGTACTAGCACGAACAATAAAAAGAAAAGAGGGGATTTCTATCCCATATTTGAGTTCTTGCTTTGCTTTGGTTTTATAGCAGTCGCTTAAGTGCCTCTATCGGGTATCACTATTATGGGGACACTGGTCCCAGTACCCGGTATTGAAGAGTCTTGTTCTGTAAACTGCTCAAAGCCTAGATCAAAGCCGACGACTGCACTTCTTGATTCGTCATCGCCTGCATTGTTGGTGTTAACTTGTACAGGGCTGTCAAGCGATTGGTCTTGTCCTATGGTTCCATTATTGGAGACTCCGCTGTCACTATCGCTAGCGCTATCGCTGCTGCTTGCGCTAGTGCCTGGATAGGAAGAGCTAGAGCCATAGCCATCCTTTCCCTTGTACTTTGTCTTGTATGTTGACTCAGAATCTGACGCAGAATCGGAACTTGCAGCTGATGCTACCTCAGAGCCAGAGCCGGTGCCTATTTCTTCATTAATTGCTGCAGTCTGATCTTGGTCTATCGAGTTGGATTGCTCGTTAGTCTCATCCTGAGATGTTGCTTGATCTTGTGTATCTTCTGTTGTTTCTGCTTCGTCTGTTATGCCTGTGCTATCAGTGGCGCCATCAGTTTGCATATCGTCTCCGAGAAGGGCGCTGAGCGGATCTACGCTTTGTGCAAATACTGTCTGTGATACTCCTGCAGTCATAAGACCTACAAGAGCAAATGTCGCTAGGATAAGAGCTGTTGTTGTGCTTGTACTTTTTGTTGCCATTTGGGTGATAATACTCTATTTGTATCCTTAATAT
This sequence comes from Nitrososphaera sp., assembly GCA_035562555.1. Taxonomy (GTDB): domain Archaea; phylum Thermoproteota; class Nitrososphaeria; order Nitrososphaerales; family Nitrososphaeraceae; genus Nitrososphaera. The sequence goes on from DATMWK010000103.1 coordinate 19,380, forward strand.
GGAATTCTCAACATACTTAACCAAAATTTAGAGATAAAAGACAGATATTACCTATTATGAGGACGTTTTTCAAGAGACAGATGCAGGTATCGATTTTCGAGAGGCAGATAGAAGTAGCGTTTATTAAGTAGTGGGCGCTTTTTCGTTATCTGTCGATACAAATTTGAAGGAATAATGGGAAGATGACGGCGTCAGAGATTTATGCAATAAGGCGACAAAAATACATTTAGAAGAAGTGTGAACCTTCCAAAGGAGCACAGCGCGGTGATTTGCTCATGCTGGAAGACTCAACCTTCTTGCTAGTACCGTCACCACCTTTAATTATACACATAATTGGCGATTAATGGCTTTAAGCCACATGTGCCAGTGTTCTTGAAGGCTAACAATACATATTATGCTTTCAAGACAGCAGGATAGCTACACTTTAGAAAGGAATAGAAAGCAAAAATAAATCCTATAAAAGCAAGATACAAAAAGAAGACTTACACACGACAAGGAGACACATAGAGGAGTTCTAAATTGAGCAAGGCTGTTTGGTTTTAGCGTACACGGACCATTTGTTGAGTAACCCAAAATTGAACGAATAACATTTTTACATAATAATCAATCTATAGCCTTATTTTCTGTGAAATGCGCCTTCTATTCTGGCTATTATGAGAGCATCTTGTCCATTCTTTCCTCTAAGCTTTAAGACAATAGCGTTGGCTGCAGCTGCAATAGTTATCATACATTTGGCTGCCAATGTTACGATTACAAACGCGCAACAAGAACAGGAACAACAGCAACTACTGACCAGCCAACCTGCTACATCCTCAGTAACTCAGAATAGAACAACAGATACAGCCAGATTATTCGAAAGCACAAGTGACAACTTTAGGCTACAGATACCAGAAGGCTGGGTAGTTCGGGATGTGAATAATACAGGTTCTGTTTTGGCAGCAGAGGAAACGCAGGGGTATGGAATACTAGCTCAACTATGCCCAGCAGAGGGACAAGAAGAAGGGCAACAACAAGGAACAACTACCAATGTCAATGGCAGCGGCAGCAGTAGTAGCTGTACACAACAACCCCAAGGAGAGATCATACACATTATACGATTTCCTAACTTAGGTGCTAGATTAGGAATTGCTGTGACTGATATCAGAAATACCATACCTGATTCTATTTTCGAATATGAAATACAGAAACTCCAGGAGGTTGGTTATAGGAATATCAATGTTGTAAATAGTACATACATGCCAATCGTTCTTAACTACACCACTACAGAAGACGTACCTGCGGCGGAAGTAATTGTACCAGGCAGGTTTGTAGAAATGACATACAGCACTGCTTCCGCTCCAGATGAAATAAGAAGAGGTTATCTCTTTTTGACTGCTACAAACGCAACGCCTCCCAACTTGGAAACGATAACAGGATATGGCATCTTTTATGAAGGTGCTCCAGGTGCTCCTGCAGCAAGAGCACAACAGACAACACCGGTACCGCCTGGCCTTGTAGTAGTACCAGCACCAGTCGCGCAGGCATTTGGTTCCTTTGAGCTAATGGCATCAGAAGAAGCGGTACAAGACATAGTTGGGGCCATAGCTGCCCGGCAAGCAGTGAGCATTGAACCAAATGATCAAGCAGAAGATGATGATGCTGGAGAAGACGAGGAATAATAATCCAGAGGAGCTTCGATAGGGAATTACTTAGCGACTGAATAAATATACATACATGGTATCAGCAGCTTGTCGCGTCTAAACTCTAGTAATATTTACTTGTGTATGATTTAGTTTCAAAAGAGAGCCTCTATTGTGTTTCTTGGCCTCACACTATTTTATCGCAGATTAAATAACGCGAACAGGCCACGCTGTTGTTATAATAATCAATAGCGACAAAATGACAGAGCTTTGGCAGAACTTAAGTTTAGAAATAACAAAATCTCTGTCCTTAAACGTTCACAAGCGAGAGAGAGAATATGTTATGATTTTTTCAAACTA
>DATMWK010000104.1:0-21048 GCA_035562555.1 Nitrososphaera sp.
TCAGTTTTTGACAGACTGGAAAAAGCTAATTACAAAATAGATATTGCTGGCTCTAACACACTTGATGAGATAATAGATATCGTGCTTGAATACCTTAGGCATCATGACATAAGCAAGAGCGTTTGTGAAGAACATGAACGTGACTTGGCTGCAAAGATAAGAGTTATCTATGATGAGTTCCCAGATTTTCGCAACGTTCGTTCTATGCTGAACATAATGTATCACGCTATTGAGAACGCAGCAAAACGCAGCCTTGATGACATAGACGAACAATCTATAGATGAGACTATAAAGAATGTGTACCCCGGGCTTCGCATAAGGGGTAGCCTGATGTATGTACCGATTTCCGACTTTATCAAAATTAGGCGCAACTGCAATGATATTCACACGATAGAATCTGGTATCAGAAATGCAGTCAAGGATCTTGTAAACTATGCGCACCAAGTAGGGGTAGTGGCAAGACCACAAGCAGCCAATGGTGAGGGCAATGGAATCGACGTAACTTACAATGACTTATACGGGACTAAGGTGGCTGTGGCGGTAATTATTAACAAAGACCATACTAAAAGTTTTGAGCAAATATCAAATACACTAAAGTCAACAAGCTTTGTTGATAGACTAATAATATTAACCAATGCCAATACGACAAGTGGTACTAAAAGAAGCTTGCTTGTTAACATAGACAGATGCAAGATGATAGACCTCATATACTTTAGCAACAAGTACAATAACAATCAGATACATCACGATGAGTCGCAGCGGGCAATTCTGCTTGCAAAATCAATGTGCCTGTGCTAGCCCCACTTTTCCGCCTACACTTAGCTTGTGGCTAATGGCGGATGTGTCACAACACGATCTGGAGGCATTCAGAACTAATCTATGTTATACACACGAGGCATCATCACATATTGATATCCTCTATTACAATGATATTTGTTAATATACAACCATAATGATTTGGAAAGCCAATTTTTGATTATTGATGCTCTTCAATATTTGCATTAATGCGATGCACTACAGTAACTTCGTAACTGTTGTTTTTGTAGTTGTTTTCCATACTGCCTTTCAAATCATAACCTACTTCTCTGCTCATAAATGCAAAACAGATAAGCTCCTTGAAGCAACCTTAAAAACAAAGATAAGAAGGAATGCTTGCATATTGAGATAGACTTGTATATTTTCTAAGTATTATTCAAGGAAATCTGATTGATATCATTCTTGTTTAATCTGATAATGGCACCACAACTCCTTTTGATGTTGGCCTTTGTAGCGCTATAATATAATGCATCATATGCTACCCCATGGGCATGGTTGCATGCAGACGCTGCAATTATGAACTTATTCTGTGATAAAACGAGTTAGGAATAACATACTCCATTGTTACAAACTCTTTTATGAACGATCTAACAGTGATCGCCAAAGAGAGGGCACAAATGGACGGCGGCGATATGCAGTTTAAGTGCAACATATGCGGCAACAGGGCCGACTTTGTCGTCCAACTTGAGCTTGTTAAGCAAAAAAGGCGGTATAATAGCCTACATCCTCAGCAGATGCCATTCTATCTCTGCGAGAACCATGAATATGTCTACAAAAAGATGCAACAGGACATAGATCTGAAAGATTATTTTCCGGAGACTATAAGGGAAAATCAGTAGTTGCCTAAGAGAACGTTTAGCACGCTAGAAGAGCTCAAGGCTCACATCCATAGTGAAGGAGCCTCACTCGTAGATTTTTCTGGTGTTAAGGTACCTTGCATTCTGATCAGTTCGAAAAAATATGAACAAATACTGCAGAACGTTTACGGCAAAAAAGTTCGGACAGATACTGTACTTGATATATTTTACGATGGTCAAAATGTATTTGTCGACATTCAGGTAAAACTCCTGGAGACTGAATTTGAAGAGAATTTTTTGCTGTACGCTAATGACATGGTCGAGTTCTTTGAAGCGCTAGCAGAAAGCGGTATGCTTTCACTAGCGCCAGGCTCAGTAGATCGTCTCAATTCACAAAATCTCTTTATCATACAATTGCCAAAAAAGGATGCTGCAGAGCACGCGCTTGAGATAATCAAAGCGAACTTGAAAAAGTAGAGTTAATAATCTGTGTGGCCAAATGAATATGATGACGCAGCCGCACCATAAAAGGCAACAGGACGATGAAGGACTTCCTCTTGAGATAGACACCCATTACGAGCTTTATGGCAAGCATGCATGGGAAATAGAATATGGCGATCGGTGCCCGATGTGCAACAAGCGGATAGACGAGTTTGGCTTTTGTGCATGCGGAAGTGCTCAATAACATCCGGAAAGTATTTCCACGCAGAATTGCCGTCTAGAGGATTATTATATTTTCCTTAAATCAAATGTTAAACAACAACAGGTGATATGGCTTCTACGATTTGGACTATTGTTATGGTTGTACTCGGCATAATTGTGCTGATAATCTTGCTAAGGGTACTCTTTGGGCTGATATAGAGAGATGCTCGATAAATTCATGGAGAAAATCATCGAAACTGCGACATCTGCGTACATTCCCAAAGTAGAAGAGAAGGCCAAGGTGAGGAAAGCAGAGTTAGAGGATATGAAGGCCAAGGTAAGAACTAACCCAGAGCAGGTAGAGGAGTGGTTTGACAAGGAAATAAATCGGCTACAGAACATCGATATAAGGGAGATTATGAAAAATGCGACGGCCGGGATTTGAACCCGGGTTACCAGATTGGCAATCTGATGTCCTAGACCAAACTGGACGACCGTCGCGCGAAAACTATCGACACTGAGAGGTAATTTAAAGCGTACGTGTTTACAGGAGCAGTATTATCGTAGTGTAACCTCTACTCTCGGTGACATAATCGCCCTCGACCTCTTCTACCACGGATGTAAGAGAAATGAGATCACGGCTGTAGCACTTATTGGTATCGATTATAATGTAGTCATCCAGGATGTCGGCGCCTTTCATGCTTTCTTCGCTTATAGTGAATCTAACTGGCGAACTGGAATTTATGAGTAACAATTGATTTTTTTGATAGTGACCGATCCGTACAAGCCTGCCAGGCCTCGGGGTTGCCTTGATTTTCATTCGGACTTCGCCTACGGGGTGGGTTGTGAAGCGCCTCATCGTATTTACGAGGACATCGAACTGAAAAGGATACCCTGCAGTATTCTCTGCCATCTTGTTAACCCCGTCATTCATCACAATGTCAACCTTTTTGATGGTAGTACCGTATTTCACAATCCAGTCGTTGGTAGTCTTGACGATATGATTTATTGTTGCCTTTCTTCTTGCAGTTTCCTGACTGCCTAACTGATATCGCTCAATCCAGTCCATATAGTCACGACTAATGTCTGTGGTGAACTCGCAACATGTATTTTGGTAGTCCTCTATGCTAGTAGCCCTCTCAGAGCCTGAATCAGTCGCAAACATGGATATATTTCATGTCGCATGCCAATTTAAAAATGTGGATTTATAGTTTCAGCTGTTGAGTATCTCTGCCATCTTCTTTGCATAGTACGTAATTATCATGTTGGCGCCAGCCCGTTTGATAGATGTTATGAACTCAGTCATGACTGAGTTTTCATCGATCCAGCCATTCATAGCAGCAGCCTTAATCAGCGCATATTCTCCAGATACGCTGTAAGCACATATAGGGAGGTAAGTGGTCTGCCTAGCGGTGTATACAAGATCGAGGTAGGGTATGGCTGGCTTAATCATGACAATGTCGACACCCTCTGCAATATCTGTCTCAATTTCACGCATAGCTTCCCTTGCATTTGAGAAAGGCATCTGATATGTGCGCCTGTCTCCAAATTCAGGTGTGGAATAAGCTGCATCGCGAAAAGGAGCGTAAAGTGGGGATGCCTGCTTCGCTGAGTATCCCATTATTGCGACGTCTGCAAATCCTACGCTGTCTAGTGCAGTACGCAGCGCTTGAACCTGCCCGTCCATCATAGCAGAAGGTGCCACAATATCTGCACCAGCCCTCGCGTGGCTGACAGCCACCTTTGCCAAAGCACCAATGGTTTTGTCATTGTCTATCTTTCTGTTTACTACAAGACCGCAATGCCCGTGAGAAGTATATTGGCACAGGCAAACATCGGTAATAATCGCCACTTTGCTACCAAACTGCTTACGCAAGACCTGAATTGACTTCTGCACAATGCCGTCGCCATTAAATGCGGATTTTGCATTTGCATCCTTCTGCAAAGGCAAGCCGAACAGAATAATTGCGCTGATACCAAGCTGCAATATGCGATCGACCTCAACAACAAGTTTGGACAGTGGTATGCGCCAGATATCCGGCATTGAGGGCACCTCTTGTGTATTCTTTAATCCTTCCTGAACAAGGATTGGAGCTATTAGATCTTTAGAAGAAAGGCGTGTCTCTTGCAGCAGATCCCTTACTGCAGATGTTGTCCTTAGACGGCGAAGTCTTACATTTGGAAAAGAATTAATGCCGCTGTTGATCTTGGTTTGCTTCATAGTTGAACAACTTGGCCACTATTTTCATCAGCTCCTCTTTGCCCCCTTCCTCTATCTCTTTTCTCAGATTATTCATAGGCACTGATAGGACACCTTCGACAACCGCATAAGAAAGCTGCTCTATTACCTTTGCCTCCTCCGGTGCCATCTCTTTTCCAATCATAGCGAACGCCTTTTTCAATTCTCGCTCCCTTATCGTATCGACGTTCCTGAATACAGCCATTACAATGGGCTCGGCCTTCATTCTGTTAATGACTGCATCAAATGACTTCATTTCATCATTTATCAGCTTCTCGGCAGAATTGACCTCCTTTATACGGGAGCGCATATTCTTTCCAACAAGCTCAGCAATCTGATCCATGTTTATCAGCTTGACTCCACGAATAGATGCGACTCTTTCGTCCACTGTCCTTGGATTGGACAGATCAAAGATCATCATACTAGTCCTGCCCTTTCTTTTGGTCATCGCATTTTCTATCCTTTCGTAAGTAATTAGGCGGTAGGGAGCCATAGTTGCCGTAAATATCACGTCAACTATTCGTAGCATCTCTAGAGCGGTATCAAAAGCAATCGGGATTCCTGCTACAGTATCCGCAAATGCGTGTGCCCTTTCAGGAGCTCTGCTCGCTATCATAAAATTTACATCACGCCTTTTGAGTACTTTTGCTACAAGGCTTGCAGCTTCTCCAGTGCCTATCAGCAGCACAGTTTTGTTCTTTAGGTCATCGAAGTATTCTTCAGCAAGGTTCACAGCTACGGAGGCAATCGAAACATTCCCCTTGTTTATGCCAGTGGCAGCCCTAATCCTGCTTCCGGCCTTTAAAGCTCTATCAAATACGACCGATAGGTTAGTGCCTGCAAAGCGATGAGCACGTGAAAACTCAAAGGCTCTCCTCACCTGGCCCAAAATCTGGTCTTCGCCCACAACCAGCGACTCAAGGCCTGAGGCAAGCCTCATTAAATGCATGATTGCATCCTTACCTCTATTGATCTCGATGCTGTCTAAGTCCTTTTGTGATAGCCCCGCGGCAGAAACCCACCCCTCAACGAGCTTATGCTCATCGAGGTCCTTTGCTGCACCAAAAATCTCAACCCTGTTACATGTCTGCAATATGATACATTCGTCCAAACCTGCGCTCTCAATAAAGAACTTGTGTGCTTTATCCATATCTTTGAAGGCAAACTTTTCCAGCAGATGCAGGGGAGCATTGCGATAGGTAACCCTTGCGTTGACGATAGGAGCTAGACCAACTCGTCTTTCTGATGTGGTTTTGATAGTTATTGTCATGTTTTGTCTTTTTTCTCCCATTTGTGTAATAGCTCTAACGTTGCACTTTTAGCATCTTCAATCTTGTCTTCCTTAATAAGGTTCTGGATTTCTCTGTTTTTTATCACGGAATAGAGGAATTCTTTACGCTCGTCCACTGTCTTAATGTGCGGTCGTGCTGCTTGCCGCGCAAATTCTTGAAGCTTGGCATTTTCAATATCGGCCTTCTTGATTATCCTGCGCAGTACTCTCTCTACCTTTATCCTAATTTTCCGCGCCATTAGAGGGCTCTTGCCAGAGGTTGAAATTGCCACCTGCACTATCCCGTCAATGTTGATAATGGAAGCATAGGAAAAGTCGCTTACGGCCGGATCATCTGCTGCGTAAACAAATGCCTTTATCAATCGACCTTTTTCTACAATCTTGCGATTGAGCTCTCTATCATTGGTGGCCGCTAGGACTAAAAATGCATCACTGTAATTGTTAAGTATATTGGCGTCGCGGAGCTTTTTCCTAACGAGCTTGATCCTGCCTAGAGCAGCCTGCTCAATAAGAAAGCGGTTAGCCCTGTTACTTATTACTGTTATTTTACAATCTTGGCCCAAAAGTCCGCGGACTTTTCTGATGCCCTCAGTTCCGCCCCCGATAACTACTGCATGTTTGCCCTTCACGTTTAGGTCAACGATCAACTATAACACCAGAAAGTAAACAATGAATTTGGCTACATTTCTTTATTTAATCTTTGAGTTCTATGCAGTAAATGCCTAGTGTGCTAACCTTTTGAGGTAGTTAGCGTCAACAGTTACCGGTATCTGATATGGTGAATCAAGTAGAACAACTGTTGCTTCTTGCTTTTCATAGTCAACGCGGGTTATCTTGGCCTTCATAGACTTGAATGGCCCCGCAATAACTTCGACAGTGTCATTTGTACTAAGCTCTGATACTACAGGCTTCTTCACTAGATATCCTTCTATTTCTTTAAAAGGCAGATCCCCTCTAATCTGGCCACGAACATGCCTTATTCCTGCAAGTGCTTCATATGCGACATTGGAATCCGGCGCCTCCACAATGATGTAACCCTTAAAGCTGTCAAGCACAATGATGGACCGAATTAACAATTTCTTGGCGTGTGCCCTTGTCTGCAGTAGATTTGCAACCACCCGTTCTTGACCTCCTGTAGTGCGGATGGCAAAAAACTTGGAATCAGTTGGCGGTTGTATATCATCGCTTGGTTGGGGTCCTACCGGCGAGGAAACAGAAGGTGAACTTACACGTACCCCGACAGTTGAGGTCGGGTGCTCCTCTTCAGTTTCTGGTCTTGCTTTGTCAATTTGGGATTCTCCGGAACTTGAACTAGTAAACTCTTTGTACGTTACTTCTGGTTCTACGGAATTAGGATTTTCATTAATATCATCTTCAAATTCAATTTCCTCTTGGCCTTTTTCGTCTTCATGGGCCTCTTCCATTCTATTGTCCATTTCGTTTATGCAAAGCTCTGATACATTTTATAAATTTACTCAAGTAGAACTACAATGAAATTGTAATTCCTACATAGACGCTCCCGTCTCTTTTTATATATATTATACTTACTGACCCTCTTAACACTTATTGCTGTTCTTTGATTGCCTAATGGTTAGCAGTTTTCTATCTGAATATTGATATTCTCGTACCAAAAATACTTCTTCCTTAGCTGTTTGGCTCACAGACTTGATCCCGCGTCTTAATTCTTCGAAGACAAGTTTTTTGTTGTGTCATCAACCTAATCAACACATCCTTGTCCTTTAATTAGAATGCTGCTAGAGCCTCTACGATTTTCAGATCTTATATCTGTTTTTTTGATCACCCAGCCGTCATGGGGATAAGGCTAAAATTAGTATTGTCTGTAGGCGGTGTAGATTGAACGATCACTGCGTTCTTGTAACCTCTGGTCATGACTTGGCAGGTACTACAATGAGCCGCTATCTGATAAGAAACGGTGAATTTTCAATTGAGAATGAGAGAGGAGACACCTACGGCGAGTCCTACAGGTCACTACGCCATCAGAATATCCAGCTTCATATTTTCTTTGGCAATTTGCTGACTCTGGAAAACATTGATAATCTATATTCGCGCGCCGATGTGTTCATTTTCCTTTCAAAGCATCGGTCGCACAGCTCGATACCAACGCTGACCTGCCACTTCACCGGCAATTTTTCTGCAGACAACTCATATGGTGGAAATCCTCGACAGATAGCAATCTCATATCCAAGTCTGCAGAAAGGATATCTAAAGGCTATAACTGCTGCTAAGCATAAGGTTCCAGAATATGAGGTTATAATAGAAGCAACTCATCACGGACCCACATCACTGAATAAGCCAGTATTATTTATAGAGTTAGGATCGTCTGAAAAGCAATGGGCCGACGAAAACGCGGCAGCAGTCATATGTGATACTCTCCTCGATATACTTCAAAATGGGTTTGAGCGCTGCGAAAAAGTAGGCATAGGGCTTGGAGGTACTCACTATTCAAAAAAGTTTAACAATCTTTTACTCAAGTCAAAATTTGGCCTTGCAGCTGTGGCCTCAAAACACAACCTTGAAGCAATCGATGATGCTATGTTAAACCAGATGATTGAAAAGAGCATAGAGAAGGTGACATATATTGTACTAGACAGCAAGGGCTTGGGAAGCGATAAGGATCGGATACTCAAAATCGCAGAGGCGACTTCTCTAGAACTTTACAAGCTCTAAATGAGGCATCTTAAATACAACCCTGCCCCCACATATCGTATGAAACTGCCGCCGTTAAGAGCGAGCCAAGTCTACGACATAGTGGCTCAAATTCCAGAAGGCAAAGTCACAACTTACGGTGACATTGCTAGAGCTCTTGGACATCCCCACGCATCTCGTACGGTCGGAAGGATTTTGAACCACAATCCCAATCCCATCGTTACTCCCTGTCATAGAGTGATAAAATCTGATGGCAATATAGGTGGCTATGCTTTTGGCAAGATAATAAAAAAAGAGCTGCTAAAGAAAGAAGGCGTCTACTTTATCGGCGATAGTGCCGCACAGTTTACCAATTGCAGAATTTCGCTTCAGAAATTGCGCTATGAGGATTTGGCCTCCTTTACAAGCTCGCGTAGGTGGGCAAGTGATCTCACCTGACCCCCGTTGACCCTCTTGTAGAGGTGCCAATACATATCGTTGGAAATATCCTTTCTTTCTTTGATCACTTTTAGATGATAACGCATAGATCTTGTCTTCACCACATAGACCCCTTTCTTGCCAACTCTTGCTGTCTTTTTACCTTTCTTTGAGCCAGGGCCTTTGCCGTGAACCTTCCAGACAGAACGTTTCTTAATTGCTCTACCTCTTGAGCTCCCCTTAGGCTGGACCGTCCAAATTGCCCCACTCTTGACAAGCGAACGTATATTCTCTCTAGTGATTGAGTCGGTGATATCTTCAAGTCTATCGGGCTCAAAGCGCACTCGGTTGGCTCCCACATTAAGAATCCTTGCTGCCAGCTCGCGCTTTTTTGCAATGTTGACTACCATATTACTCCTTTTTCCTCTCCTTTTCTTTTTGCATTTTAGATTTTGGGTTACCGGGGTTGAGTACCTTGATGCCAAGTTCTGCAGCCTTGTTAATTATGTCGATCCTCTTCTTCTTTCCGACGGTGTGGCCAATCCTTGCTGCGTCCTTTTTCGGATCGAGCTTGGCCAACTCAGCAGTGTTGTGAACAAGGCTATCGCTATATCCAGATGGGTGGAGACCTCTTGCTGCCCTTGGGCCCCTGTACCCGACCTTGACAATGGCTGGCATTCCTGACTTTTGCTTTCTCATTTTATTATCTTTTCCCTTAGGTTTTCTCCAGTTTTCGGCAAGCCTATCATACCGCCAGCTCTCCTGCCTGATGAACTTCGGTCTTCTTTGTGCAACCTTTTTTCTGGCTGCGAGCAATTCCTCGTTAATGACCATGGCTTTACTTAGAGGACATTTAGCCGATTACAATAAATATGTTACTCGTTTCCCGTACCTTCAATAACAGACAAGAAGGGTATATCATTGCATAGCCGGACAGTGCTTTATGGATAGTACACTCAAGGTGAGACAACCACATTCTGTCTATCTTTACGAGCTGTTACAAACCGCCTACACTTTGCACAATTCAAGATTTTTTGCACTAACAAATCCCCCGATAATAACCCGTTTAGGAAAGAGATTGCTCTGCTGGAGTTAGCCTAAAGTCTGGTAATTTGAAATATGTTACCATATTCCCCCCGCATGATATATCCTGCGGTCTTGGTAGAACAATAATCCCCCTCTAGAACGATCCAACTGCCATCACTTTTCGATTTTGAGCCTGATTTCATAAATGAACCTATATCCCTATTGTTGTTGGGCTTGGGTGCAGTCAAAGAGATCCTTAATCCTTAATAGGATAGCTATATATCATTAACAATTAATTCGTATCAAAGGGTCTTTGAAGGAAGACGATTGTGGTGAATAATACGTGGCAGAGAGCTATGTAAGCTTTAAGGATACTAGTGGTGATAGCCCATCGCATATACCAGAGGAGCTTTTGAACTTTATACGGCGGGACACTTACTCGCTTTTAGTAAAGGGATTTGCTGGAACTGGCAAAACGACACTTGCGCTTACTATCTTAAACGTGCTTGGAATAACGAACAATTTCTTTTATATTTCGACTAGAACATCCCCAAAGCAGCTATTTCAATACTACCCGTGGTTGAAGGACCTTGTCGTAAGGTCTAAACCTCGAGGCACAAGCGTCCCTCGAGGGTATGAAGCGATGTCAAGTTTTGAGGACGCAAGGTTAGACGAGCCAGAGTCGCTCTTTGAGCGCATTACAAACCAGCTGATGGATATTAAATCCCCTATAATCATAATCGACAGCTGGGATGCAATTGCGTCTTTCATGGACAGAGAGGCTCGCCTTAATAACGAAAGAGTGCTTCAGACGTGGAGGGAAAGGGCTGGCGCAAAGCTCATATTCATAAGCGAACAACCCGCTGACATTTCGCTAGAATTTCTCGTGGACGGCATAGTTGAGCTTAAGCAGAGCTTTTACAAGAATGTAAAAATTAGACAAATGTTTCTTCAGAAGCTACGGGGCACGCCTATAAAGCGCGCCTCTTACCTCTATACACTCGAAAGTGGTATATTCCATAGTTTTGTTCCCTATCAGCCAGCCAAATTCGAGCCACACAAAGGAGGTGCGGCAGCCGAAGTCTCAGCGCTTGCAGCAGGTAATAACATCAAAACCGGGTATTCTATACTGGATGGTTCGCTGGGCAGCGGCTTTCAAAAGAAGGATTTGGTGCTTCTTGAACTAGGCTCGCATGTAAACATGACAGTTGCAATGATATTCCTCCAGAGGATCGTATCAAGCTTTATTTTGGGCAGAAACCCGGTGCTATTATTCCCTGTTAACTGGTTAGAGCCATCGTCGATATTACGCTTCTTCGAGGCAATTCTACCTGCCGGCAAGAAGAGCCTTTTCAAAATATTGTGGGCAGGCAAACCATACAAAATATCCAATAACATAATATCACTCAGCAAAAAAAATGACACCTCATGTCAGCTCCTTGCAGCTCTCGTCAACATGAAACAAAGACATCGTGACAAGCTTCTGCTTAATATAATGTATGCAGAGGCAATAGAGAATCTACACGGAGCAGGAAAATTGAGGAACAGAACGAAGAACACACTATCTAGTATAATGACCCGTGCAGACCTTTCGATAGTAGTACTCACCCGCTCACAGGAGGATATACTCGAAGTTGTTTCAGAACTTTCAAACATTCACCTGCGGTTCCTGATAATAAAAGATACTCTTTTTTTGCAGTCGCTTGCTCCATCATCCAATTTGTATTCTGTGCTACTTGATACTCAATCCCAGATGAACCTAAAGGCAGTAGTGTGAGATCATGTGCTTAGATGGTAGTACTCATCTGTCAAATTCTCTTCAATGCCTACAGGCAGGAGTTCCTTCATCTGATCATAATAGGATAAGAATCTGCTTCCTTTCGGTGTTATCCTGTACAGGGTTTTGTCTCCATTGTTCACTTCGTGGACAAGGCCACTTTTGATCAGAGAATCCAGGTATAGCTTACACTGGTCGTTGCTCAGCATTGCTTTATACATAATCTTTGTGCGAGTCTCTTCCTTGTTTACAGACTTTAAGATTGCGGCGATGACTTCATAGCGACTGCGATTCTTCATTTAAGCGGAGTCACTACACACACATTTCATATAATGCATATCGCTATTTCTAATAGAAGTATATAGTAATTAATTATTTTATTTTATTGTTCCGAATCCACTGTAACATATATCGTGAGCAGTCATCTATGCAAGCGAAGGAGGAGGAGCTTTAGTAAAGAGCGCGGCTAGCTGCTTATAGTGAGCGATGAATTTTTTACCTAGATCTGTTGTCTTGTATATGTACCGCTTTGAATTTGGCCGCTCTTGTATCGTCTCAAGCATTCCACTGTCGAGCAGAAATTCAAGATACTGATTTATCTGCTTCGAGTTTAGATTGCAGCGATACATTACATGTGTCTTCCTCGCTCCATTCTCGCACATTAGCAATATGAATTCTATTATCTCCAGCCAACCTCTGTTACTCCAGCCCGCAGCATTTAATGGCAACTTACTACAGAAACTCAAATCCTATTGGATTTAATGTTAAACATACTTTCTAACCCAACAAGAACCTAGAAGATTCCTAGGTGGACCTTCAGATCAACGAAAAGAAGAGCAATTTATTAAATATTGTCATCCTTGATCGAACGCTTGAGTCATTGTATATGCATTCTTTACACTAATAATCGCCTTATGGCGGAACCACAAGCAGCTTCTCACACCTATTTAGAAAAACAGATTTTATCGTTTATACTCTCATGGTTCTGCAGCTTTGTAAAAGGTATGCAACTTGTAATATATTTAATTGTCATTCTGGAAAAGTGTATACATTGCAGCTTGCCGAGTTCGCGAAAAATGCTGATGCTTCCGAATTTATAGATAGAATTAGGCAAGCGGAATATACGCTGCAGGCAGGAAGGCTAAAGAATAACTTGGCAGGAGGGCGGATAAACGGCGGCCTGCTGGAAGTTTGTGAATTAGAAAATATGGTGATAATAAGTGATCTGCATGGTGATTCAAAGTCGCTTTTTCGGATTCTTTCTGAAATAAATTATAAGCGATTCCTATCAAAGGAATTGAACAAGCTCGTATTTCTCGGAGATTATATTGATAGAGGAAGTGATTCTCTCAGTGTAATATATTCAGTGTGCTATCTGAAAAGCACATATCCTGATTCGGTTGTAGTGATGAGGGGGAACCATGAGGCCCCTGCAGAGTTCCCTTTTTCGCCGCATGACTTTCCCTATGCGCTAGAAGATCGTTTTGGCAAGTACTGGAGAGCAATTTATAAAGAGACGCTGTCCATGTTTAGAGTGCTGACACTTGCAACAGTAGTGAGGCAGAAGTTGCTTTTAGTACATGGCGGACTCCCTACCAAGGAGGCAGCAGCTGGAAACTTTAGAGAATCAATAGCCTATGCTCATGAAAGCCAAGTGAGAAATAGTGTGCTTGAAGAAATATTATGGAATGACCCACGGCAAATTGACGAAAACAAAGGCCATGACATGTCAAGGCGTGGCCTTGGGAGATACTTCGGACCCAATGTAACCCGTAGATGGTTGAAAGCGACAGGTACTAAAGCTGTAATCAGGGGGCATGAGCCCTGCCAGGGGTTCAGACTCGATCATGACAATATGCTCATGACGCTATTTTCTTGTACAGATGTGTATCCTAATTCTGCCGCGGCTTACCTTATGCTAAGTTCAGCCAAACTTGACACCATCAAGGACGCAAAAGACCTCTCTGTTCATGTCAAATTCCTAGAGTAGCTTTTATCTCTTTGCATCTTTTCCGGAGCGATACAGTCGAAATATCTGCCACTTGACATATCTCCACCTGTCGAAGAAACTCATTGCAATTCTGAGATGCGAGGTAAATGACTGCTCCTGCAAGTGCCCTCGGGTTCTTGCCCAATGAAATACGATTCTGCTGCACTCTCATATAGATGCGAAGTGCTTCACGTTTTGTCTTTTCGCTCAGGTCAAGCCTGTTCGCTATCAGCGTGACGTAGTCTGGACCATGCAGAACCGGCATTTGTAGAGATAGTTCCCTCAAAATAAGCTTGTAATGCGCCATGACATCCTTGCTTGAAATATTGCATACGGCTGCAACATCCGCGACAGTCTTTGGGGTGGCAGTTTCTCTACAGGCTGCATAAAGTGCTGCTCCAACAAGTCCTAGCGTAGACCTGCCCTTCGCCAGTTTTTTGAGGGCAGCTTTACGGTATATGTAGGCTGCACTTTCCATAACAGCTTGGCTGAGATACAACTTGTCTCCAAAGTTATTGAGAAATTTCAGTGCTTTCTCGAGATTTCTTGAGATAGAGTCATTGAGCTGTGACCTGTTATTCCAAGTACGTAGCCTTTGCATCTTCATCTTTTGGGCCGGCTCGAGCGTCTTTCCTCTCGCATCAGTATCATCCAGTCCGATAAGCGTAGACAAGCCCTTGTTGTGTACGGCCAGCGATTCGGGCATCCCTGTTCTTGTCCTGTCACCATATTCTGAAGAACTAATGGTACCAGCTCCGTTATCTGCATGAAAAATCCTGTCATCTGCAACACACCCGCATGAGCTACATACAAATTCGCTCGAGATCATGTCAAATATTACAGTTTCGCTCTCACAATGCTGGCAATATGTGAGATTATCTTGAGAACGTATTTGTTGTTCAGCTGGTTCCATCGACACTACGTATTAGGCTCTTTTATTATTCCTAGTTTTTCTAGAAATCTTAAAGTCTTACTAATAGAGGATTTGCTTCAAGGAAATGCCAATAATAAGTCTATATCACTAGACTTTCTAATGCCTTTATGAGCGCCTTATCGCGATGAAAGCTTACTGTAAATTCATTCTAGAATGCGTTCATTATTAAGGCCAAACCAGATTATGCTTTCCGTGATTGATAACGCGTTTATAGCTATAGCCATGTTTTTCTGGTTTTCGTATGTTCCAGTTGCTATTATTTCGGTATGGAGGACTTTGAAGAATAGGAAGCTGCTTATAGAAAGAGATCCATACGGCATCTTCAATCAGTACTCAATAATCTTCCAGATAACTACCCGTTCCGCCACAAAGACCTCGGTGGTCAGGCGGGGTATCCAATCGATAGTAAATTCGGCGGAGAAGATAAACTTTCACAATTACCAGATCTCTATAGTCACAGATGATCCGGATGACAGATGGACGCTTAAAAGCGAAAAATGTGAATTGGTGGTGGTAGAGAAAAATTATCAAACCAATGCAATAAAGAAAGGTCGAGCACTGCAATATGCAGTAGAATACCGACGCCGAATAGGCAAGAATACCAGCGAACGCTGGATATTTCATATGGATGAGGAAAGTTATGTGACCCAACAGACAATACTTGCCCTGCTCAAATTCATTAGGGAGGGTAAAGGACTTGTGTCAGAGGGACCGATATTTTATCCACTCAAGTTCGAATCAGCAAACCGTCTGACCGCAATAGCTGAGTCAGTGAGGCCATTTGCATGCTACGACTGTGTTTATCAGATGACAAATCCACCCCCGCTGCACATGCATGGCAGCAACCTGCTTGTAAGATCAGACATTGAAGATGAGATCGAGTGGAGATTCGGATCCACACTTGCTGAGGACCAAATGTTTGGATACAAGGTCTATCAAAAATACGGTCAAGGATCAATGGGGTGGCATGGTGGCATATTGCTTGAGCAGCCACCTCTCAACCTAAAAGATCATTTTTTCCAGAGGCGCAGGTGGTTCCTTGGTACAATGCAAAACCTTGACAAATTTCCTCGATGGCACAGATACAAAGTCATGCTCAAATCGGCGACACTTTTCCTTGGCTTTGCTTCCGGCTTAGCATCGACGGCGCTGATGATACAAGCGTATATCGTTCCATTATTTTCCCTCTCGACATATGAACTTGGCATCATGAGTTCTGACATCATGTCACTTTCTGGCAAACTTCCGACTGTTCTTGCTTCTATCTCGAATTCATCTTCAATTACCGCTCCCCATGAACTTATTATAACTGCCATCTTGCTTTTTACATCGTTAGTGTGGCTAGGATCATATCAGTTGGGACTTTTTCTGAACTTGCGCTACTCAAAGATGAAAGGGGCAAAAAAGATGCTGCTACATTTACAAGCTTTAATTTTGTGCCCTGTGATAGGACTTGTTGAAACATTCCCAGCTGTGTGTGCTATCATAGAATATACCGTCAAGAAAAAACAGGCGAGAGAGAAGATTAGTGTATATGATTTTTACATTATAAGCAAATGATAAATGCGATTAGCATTCGACTGTAAGATTTGACGTCTATTACTTACTTACAAATCCCAATACAGGAAGGCCTAGAATTAAATAATGCATATTTGCCACAACATAGGAATAGGCTAGCATGCATGTCATATATTAGTTATTTTTATTCACTGTAGATAGTCATATGCTTGTCAAGGCTCAAATATGTGTACAGCCATATAAGAGAGCTTGAAATAAGCAATAACTCATCAACTGCCAAGGCCGAGACAACAAGCTAATTTGCAATGACAGGCTTGCAAGATGGTCCTATGTTGATGTGCGTTTTGTATTGCTGATACAGTGTTTCTTGGCACACCAGGACCTGCTTGCCTGCAAGATCGATAGTATATTACAAAAAAAAGTTATAAGCAAATTCAGTGTGCATTCCGGAAGAGAAAGAAAAGTTAGAAATCATAAATGCTAAGGACGTAACAAGAAAACTTATAATTCTGATTTATTTGAATTTTTGCTTCGGAATCTAAACTATTCAACCGTCATAATACCCACTCTCGAGCACAGCTATTTGTGCGTACTTCATTACTAGGATTATTCACTCAAAGTTTTGGTCTATAGGAAATCTTGACAACTTTAAGATCTTCTGCTGCTTCAACATTGTTATGAATGGCACTTGCCTCTTTCACAAGTAGAGACGTCTCATCATATCGCGCACTGAAGTGCGTAAGCAATAGCTTATCGACCTTCGCCTTTTTTGCTATCGTTGCGGCTTCAGCTGCGGTAGAGTGCCCGTTCTCAATAGCCTTTTCTTGCTTATCCCCGCCATAAGTAGATTCAAAGACCAAGACATCGCATTCTTTGAAGAATCTAACAAGCTTGTCTGTAGGTCTTGTATCTCCTGAGATGCCTATTTTTCTGCCTCTGCGGGGCGGCCCTACAACATGAGTTGATTTGATCATCTTGCCACCGTAGATGATGTTTTGTCCATGCTGAAGCTTGCCGTATAGCTCACCTTCTGGTATCCCTAGCCTCTTTGCCTCTGAGATATTAAAGATGCCTGGCCTCTCAAATTCCTCCAGACAATATGCAAAAGAAGGAACTGAGTGTAGGGTCTCACAGCAGGATATTTGGTAGTCCTTTTCCTTAACCACGACTCCGCCTTTTTCTATTTTGCGCACAATGATATCAAATGTGAGCCCGAAATTGATGATGCGCATATTTTCTCTAAGGAACTCTTCAAGTCGTGGCTCGCCGTAAATGTACACGCTTTTTTCCCTTCCTTGCAGGCCCATTGTCTGAAGAAGTCCAAGAAGCCCTACGCAGTGGTCGGCGTGCATATGTGTAATAAAGATCTTCATCTTCTTATTTATTCCGAGGCCAGCTTTGATAAAGTTGCGTTGCATGCCCTCGCCGGCATCAAAAAGTAACAGCTCGGCGCCCCTCATAAGCGCAATTGAAGATAGTCCACGGCTAGCTGTAGGGACAGCCGAAGAAGTACCTAAAAAAAAGAGCCGCATATCCACCATATGGCGGGATTTGTGTTATTTGCGGCCTGATTTATGCTAATAGCGCGACTTGATTGCCAATGCTATTTCCGGACTTAGCTCAACTTTGGAATACTGCCCTGGCACCGAATTTGTGGAGATAATATCTTGAACGCCCGCAGACTTGATTTTCTTAGCTGCGTCTCTAATTAGTAATGCATGAGCACACATTGCATATATTCTGCCTGCTCCCTTTTTGTGGAGAACTTCGGCCGACTTGATGAGGCTACTGCCGCTACTTATTATATCGTCTATCATTATTGCGTCTCTGTTGGAGATATTCCTGTCGATCTTTTCGTCTATAGTCACCACCCCACTCTCTCTATGACGAGACTTTTTCAAAACAATGAAGTCTATATCGAGATGCCGGGCAAACTCCTTTGCCCTATTGGTTCCGCCTGCATCAGGTGACACTGCAATCGGATCATGTAGTGTCATCTTAGAGGCATAGTTTGCGAGAAGTGGAACTGAAGAAATATTTTGAATGCTGGAGAAATATGACATGGCAAGCTCACTGTGTATATCAACAGTAATGATATGCTCAATTCCTACTGATTCAATTAATTCTGCCACCAAGCTGATACTCACAACCTCATCTTCCAGAAAAGCCCTGTCCTGGCGTGCGTAACCAAGATAGGGAATGACCGCACAGATATGTTGGGCACCGTAGTCTGTGCATTTTTTTGCGATCATCAGTAGTTGTATCAGGTGCGTATCGGTAGGTGGATGAGTTGATTGCACGATAACGCAATTCTTGCCAACCTTGCTCAGTTTGATGTTACTCTCGCCGTCTGAGAATATTCTCAGACCTGCGACAGTCAGCTGGGCTCCAAGCCTCTTTGCAATGTTGTTTGCAAGGTCAATTGATCCCGGTCCTGCTACGACTGATCTCTCTGTCAATGTTTCAGACAGGTAGGACACACAGCATCCTAATATCTATTCTGTGTGAAAAAGGGAGTTTGAAATAATCAATCAATCAATCTTCAATAACTGGTTTGTGACATATGCTAGGGACTTCCATTCTTTTGCTCCAGACCAGGGGTACCTACATTGCTTTAATTTGGTATTTCATATAGTAAACCTCTCTACACTGCCAGTGTTAATAATTTCAGAAATCATGTCCGCAATTCTGCTTATATCAATTCCATGGTAGATGCCACCGGCTTTGTCGAGTTTTTTTCTGGCTCTCCCTAATATGGAGATGCAGACATCCTGCTCGTCCTTCTCGTCGTGTACAAATGCAGCAGCTACCAATATGATTCCGTTTAGGATCTCCTTTTCGATCCCTGTTGAGTTTCTCCATACATATTCAAGCCCTTCATGAGCCTGCCAGTATTTTTCATCATTAAATAGCTGCACTGCATGTCTGATGGCTGTGTCCTTCTCCATGTGACGCTCTGTGATATGCTCATAGCTGTCCAATGGCGCAATGGCTTCCAGCCTTGTAATTATTTTTTTCACATCTCTATCTTCGGATATAGTGGTATCAAACTCAATATATTTTTTGGAAATGCGGGCATCACGTATGCTGACCTCAGGCTCAACAAGTTGCCTCGCCCTGTGCAGTAGCGAAATAGCGTCCCTGGGAGTGTAGGGCAATGTGTTGTGAAGATGCACCATGTATCTCTTCATTTGCTGATATTGCATTATCCTGCTAGAAAAATAAACCTCTCTTAAATAGCGCAGAATTGCAATATCGTCCATATTGACCTCGGTTACATGACTAACATCTCTGTACATATGTTGTATTTGCTTGTTTAGACCAAAACTATTGCTAATATATGCAAAAGCAGCTGACCTTGTAGGCATCACTATTGCGCTTTTTTCCTTCTAGGCAAGGCAATAGCCGCTTCTGCTACAGCAGTCACGCCGTGGCAGGTATACATGCAGGTCTCGATTTTTGTGCACTCCTCGGTTAAGTTGTTGGCATCATTCCTTTATTGATCGGACTATTTTGGTATCTCCTCATTAAGAGGCTTTAGCATTAGAAGTCCACTTATTCCTCAGCATTACGGCCGGCCCACTGCTGTTCCTTGGAATAGGAGCTAGGTCAATATTTTAGCTGGTGATAGCAATTGTGAGATTCATCATCATCACCTTGTGCGGTGGTGGAGGGTTCACGACTGGACAACATCTAGCCTGCCTTGCAACAGTATGCTGATAAGTGCCTTTTACCGCGCTGCTGATTTGAAACAATAAATAAATATCCTCATAGATTGCACCAAAATAATGAAGATGCTGAGCATCGACGAGCAGACGCACAGGAGATTAGTATCGGTTATGAATGACATGATGCATACAGAAAGGCGCAACATTAGCTACGACGATGTAATAAACGAATTAATAGATAAGTACCAGGACCGTCTGGCGTTGAGTGGCGAAAACGCAGGGGGTTAGGGAAACTTAAATCTTAGAGGCGCACGCATGGCTGACAGCTGAAATCATGCGGGCAGTATTGAAATCTCCTGGATGCAGAAAATTCTTCCTTACAACTAGCACCTTTCTACAGTACTGGTCTCCTGCACACATACACAAGTCCATGCTCTTTTTGCCTAACGGTAAAAAGGAGAAAGATAGAGCAATGAGAGGATGTGCTGCTAAAAAAAAGCACTAACTTCTTTATTCTTTACGCAAACAGCATCTTCAGCTTATTATGTTGCGCAAGTGACGGAATTTTTCCACGCTTCCCAATTGCTCTGCTCATTCTATATACCATTTCTAAAGCAACCAGCGTTGGAACAAAGCCAACTGCCAGAAACATTGCTGCTTCACCGGGTTCATAACTCGAAATAGCAATCAAGGAGCACATTAACAATACT
Organism: Nitrososphaera sp.; assembly: GCA_035562555.1. Classification (GTDB taxonomy): domain Archaea; phylum Thermoproteota; class Nitrososphaeria; order Nitrososphaerales; family Nitrososphaeraceae; genus Nitrososphaera. The sequence continues at coordinate 20,493 of DATMWK010000104.1, forward strand.
ACAAAGATATTGTCGCAAGTCATAATTAGTTTATAACAGTAGGAGCTGCCGCTCACTAAACATGAGACTGAAAAACATTAAGCTAATCGTATTTTCGCAGCAATACAAGATTTAACAGCATAAAATCACTACCAGAAAACATGCAAACCAAGCCAGAGTGTCAATTGCGTATTTTTACTCTTAAAATTCACAGACTCTTTGGAGAGGCTCTGGGAAGAAAATTATATGGCTAGCCAGTTTCCTACAATCGATCAAAAGGCTGGCATTGAAATAGGAACGAGCATGATCTGTGGTTAGTGAAGTGCATTTAAGTGGAATATATCACCTAAATAAAATTAAGTTCTTTTTCTAACTTTCTGGGAGACTCATATACAGTAAATTGAGTATAATAAGTATTGATCAATTATCATTTTTAAATTAGGTGAGTACTTAGTTTAAAGACTCTATTATTTGAAATACCGTTTTCTAAGCTGACCTAATCTACCCGTCACCGATAGATAATACCATGAGTAAAGAAATGCTCCCAAGAAAATTGAGCGAAGGTCTTGCCCCTGAA
>DATMWK010000105.1:0-7422 GCA_035562555.1 Nitrososphaera sp.
AGCTGTGTCCTCTACGTGCTCTTTGACGGGGTGGTATGTACCTTCCATATGGTGTTATATTTGTCTTTTATGATCGCAAGTAGGTTTATCTCAAATGCTGCGACAGGCATTCTTAGCTTAAAGTTTTCAAGTGCAAGTGGAACAATCTCTCCAAGTGTACCCACAGATTTACCGTCCAATATCACATCGGCGCATCTGCCTTCCATAAACATATGGTTTGTTGACGCTTTTGTGGTTGCCTCTATACCAAAACATGATCTTAATAGTGCCTGCATTGTTGATTTTATCTCTGTATAATCTACATCAGTATCTGCTATTACTGCAGCGATACTCCATCTTTCATCTGTTACTTCAGTTGATTTGAGAAATGTCTTGCCTATCTCAAATAGCCTCTGAGGGTATTGTTCATGAATATTGTAGGAAAGCGATTGAAGCAGCAATGGAATAAGCGAATCGCGTAGGATTTCATGCTCTGTGCTCTTAGAGCTTTCTACTGAGAGCACATCCCCAGCAGTAATACCAAAGGCGTTATATTGCATTTCTTTGCTTGTTAGAATAAAGTTAAGCGACTCAATCATGCCCAAACCTATCATGGCCTCTCTTATTGTATTAAAATAGGCAGAAAGGGAACTCCTCTTCCCCGCAGTTGGTGAAGTAGGAAAATTTGGCTCAAAGTTGTAAATGCCATACCCTATTGCCACTTCCTCTGAGATGTCTACCGGGTCGCTGATGTCTGTTCGATACCGCGGGATAGTGCAGATAATTTTTTTCCTGCCCGCTGCCTTTGCATCCAACCTGCTTCTCTTCAGGCATGTGATAATCTGCTTAGTGTCAAGCATTAGACCAAGGATACTATTAACATAACTCACATCTGCAGAAATTAGCTTTGGTTTCATCTGTGGCGTTTCAATTTTTCTTCTGCTGCCTGAGCCTATTATGCTCACAGTTGTTATTTCAAACCCTGCGTCGTGGAGCGTAATTGCGAGAATGGCAAGTACATCTTCAGCAATTTCTTGGTCAGTTGCAGTTACTTCCACAAACAGATTGCGGCACTTGTCGTTAACCTTGGTTGCTTGGCCGTTTATTATTGGAGGTAATGAAAGTACTGTGCCAGCTCTGTCAAGTATGATAGGGTATCGGTCAAATGCGGACAGAATATGACCATACTGCCTACCAATCTCTAGATCTTTTAGTATTTGATATATCGAGAATTTTGAAGATTCATTTAAAGGTGTGAAAGAATAGTCGCCGCTTACCGCTTTATATGTGACCGGAAACCGGATGACATCAAGGTTGTGGATGCCAATGGATGCCTTCCTGCGCTTTCTACCAACGCCATTGTGAAGGTCTTCTTGCATTGCGATTAACTGTTTTAGCGTTTCCTCGTCTAGTTTTCCATTTTTCGCCACAAGTGCAACAAGGTAAGGTCTTACTCTCCTGATGGCCGCCGCGTCTTCAATACTTACTGCCAGCCCGCTTCTACCAGACAACTTAAATTTTGGTAATCCAGTCTCGGTATCAAGCAATCCCCGCAACGCTCTTGCCACTCCATAATCCGAGGATAGGTCCGGCCTATTTGGATTATATTCGACCCTGATCAGGTCTTTACCTACATCTTCAATATCGACTGCGATGAATGGTAAGGTATCAAGAATCTTATCCATCTTAACACCAGAAACTAGTCTTTTCAGACGTTCAAATTTGATATTTACAACTGGCACTTTGGTACACTCCTTAGCCACGCAAGTTTGTTGCCATATAGTTCACGCACGTCATCCAAGCCAAAGCGTAACATAGCAATCCTTTCAAGGCCGCCACCCCAGGCAAGCACCCGGTTTTTGATACCAAGAGGCTTTGTCACTTCTGGCCTAAAAATACCCATGCCAAAGAGCTCAACCCATTTTTCCAATTTTTCATTGTAGACCATACTCTGTAGCGAGGGTTCTGTGTATGGAAAAAACGTGGGCCAGAACTTGACACGCTTGATGCCGATCTTGGCATAGAATTCTTTTTGAAGGCCCATGAGGTCACGGAGCGATGCTTCCTCTGAAGTTGAAACTCCCTCTACTTGATGAAATTCGACAAGATGTTTGTATGTGACTTTTTCATTTCTGAAAACCCTACCCACTGAGAAGAAACGACCTACATCTGATGATTTTTTTACCTTCGCAAGATGCTGGAGAGTTATAGGCGTAGTGTGTGTACGGAGGACTAGCCTCTTGGATTCTTTAACCTCCCACTTGCGATTCCATCTTTCCTTGTGCACTCTAGAAATTTTTGAAATCTGATCTTTGCTTGCTGGTATTGGCTGTGTCTCAGCTAAAATGTAAAAAGTGTCCTGCATCTCCCTTGCAGGATGATCCTGAGGAGTAAATAATGCATCAAAGTTCCAAAAGCTTGATTGAATTACTGGACCTTCTATTTCTGAAAATCCTAAGCCGATAAAGACCTCCTTGATCTCTTCAATAATTTCAATCAACGGGTGGCGCCTTCCTGGATAAACTATAGGTGCAGGAGCTTCTACATCAAGCGCGCTAAAATTGGTCTCCTTCCATTTCCCTGACGTAATAAGCTCCGTGGTAAGACGGCGCTCCAGCTCTTCTTGGTTTAGTGTGGGGACGATCTGTTTTGCTGCATCGGTAAGTGAAATTCGCGATTCCTTTTCTTCCTTGATCTCTATATAATTAGGGCGCTTTTTCAGCTGCTCAAGTACACGTTTTTCCTCCTCTGTCAGTTTTGAAATTTCTATTCCTCGTCGTCCCTTTAGCGTTTCAATGAAGGTCTCTTCGGGAGACTTATTGGCGGTAAGCGAAGTGGGTACCATTTTGCCTTCGACGAGTTGAATCCACCGATTGCGTCTCGCTCCTGCAATAGCAGCGTTTATCTCTTCATTCTTTATGGCACCACTTGCAAGCACTTCTGAAATTGTCACCTTGCCTTCTTTCAGAGAATTCACCAATCTTCTTTCAGGTAGCCCTTTTTGTACTGCTGACATCCCCTCTGAGGCCACAAATACTCTTTGTGTAGATGATTCTTCAATTGAGATGAGGTTCTTGAATCTTAGCCACTCTATGCCTCGTCTAATCTGATCTATAGACAAGCCTGTGCTGGCAGCAAGTGAGTGAGCCTCAACATATTCGTTATTCGACAGCGAGTTGAGTATCGATCGTTCAATTGGATGTAATGCTGGCGGCACAGAACTCATTAGTTAAACTGGTGGGAGTGTAAGACTTTTTAAACGTTTAATGCAATGTTGCTTCAGCGGGGATGGTAATGACGACCAATCTAGTCGACAATTACGACGATCATAATCATTCAAAAAATGACAACAACAACAACGACAGCAGTCACTTTAGAGTCACGCCTTGGGAAGTTGAAGGTGATATTAATTATGGTAAGCTGATAGAAAAGTTTGGTACACAGCCTATAACTCCAGAGCTATTGCAGAAAATAAAGAGTATGACAGGCGAAATTCATCCACTGTTAAAAACTGGTTACTTTTTTTCCCATCGCGACTTTGACTGGATATTAGATAAGAAGAGTAGAGGTGAGAGCTTTTATCTTTATACAGGCAGGGGGCCGTCAGGCATGGTTCACATGGGACATCTAATGCCATGGATCTTTACAAAGTACTTGCAGGACAAATTCGATTCAAAATTACTATTCCAGCTGACAGATGACGAAAAGTTTCTTTACAGTCAGGACAGGACAATGAAGGAGGTGGAGCACTACACCTACGAAAATATCTTAGATATCATTGCAATTGGATTCAATCCAAAAAAGACCAAGATACTGGTGAACACAAAACACATTCAACATCTTTACCCAATTGCTATAGAAATTGCTAAGCGTATCACATTTTCTACGGCACGTGCAGTATTTGGGTTTTCCAATTCTACCAATATAGGGATGATAGGGTTTCCGCCCATACAGGCTGCGCCTTGCTTTCTTCCTTCTGTCATCGAAGGCAAGAATGTACCTGTATTGATACCTGCAGCAATTGACCAAGACCCATACTGGCGCATGACAAGAGACATTGCTGACAAAATGAAATATTATAAGCCTGCCCAAATACATAGCAAATTCCTGCCGGGCCTTGGCATGCTCGGCAAGATGTCATCTTCCAAGCCCGAGACAGCAATTTTCACCACAGATGATCCTGAGGTAGTTGACGAAAAGGTGTCCACAGCTTTTACCGGCGGTCAACCTAGTGTGGCGCTTCAGAGGCAGCTTGGCGCCAATGCCCTTGGCTGCCCAGTTTTCTGGTATTTGCGCTACTTTTTTGACACTGAAAAGCAGTCAGATGAGCGCATGCTAAAATGCACTAGTGGCAACCTCTTATGTGGGGAGTGCAAATCAGACCTGTCCAAGGGAGCCAAGCCTTTTGTTGTAGAATTTAAGAAACGACGAGAAAAAGCCAAAGATGTCATTGACAAGTTCATGTATGATGAAAAGCCATTTTGAAATGAGAACTCTGAGATTTGAATGCGATGACCGCTATGAAGCCGAAAAGCTGGCAAGCCTAATGTCAGTACAGAAGGATAACACCGTATGGGTTTTAGGTGTTGAGGCAGTGGTTGGCAACGAGATCGTCGTACGGTTAAAGGACAGGTCCTCCCACGCTGTTTTGCTCAAGGATGAACAAACAGTAGTTATGCTCAAGTCGTTTATGACAGATCTTATAAAAGGAAAAATGAAGATACACTCTAGTGAGTCTCTTGGATCTGTAACAAAAATAACAATTCTTGATTAGCGTAGCTCCTTATTCATCTCCTCTGTCAGGATTTCTTGCACCTTTGTGAAATAGAGTCCTGTCGAGTATGGCATCATTGGTATATACTCCTGTATAACCTGCATGACATAGGGGACTGCCCTTTTTGAGACATCCATCTTGAATTTCATCCACATTATCCTGTCTTGCTCAAAGTGAATTTTATCTTTAAGATGTCTTGGAACAATCTCTTTTGACCTATCCTCGATACGCTTGTACCAGTATGCAAGAACATCTGGATCTAGGCCTTCCCGGAGGTTTTTTACGCCTGATATTATCTTACTTGAAGCATAATCGATGGGTGTTTCTGGATACACAAACAGGTTTGCAGGCGTCAGAATAAAATTCTGATAATCAAAGATTGCTTAGCACTGGATACATATTAATCGACACCCCTTTATTCTTGTATTCTATCTGTTTGTCTGTTATATTTTGATGCTAATATCCCACATGATCAGAACACATATCGATATCCTGCTGGCAGCATCATTCTATAGAATTTGCAGCGTCATATTCTATAAAGCGTTGTAAGAACAGCTAGAAAAAGACAAGCGCATAACAATATCTTTTTAAGGTAAGATTGACTTCAAGCCAAGTCCCTTATCCCTCAAGCAATAAGAAGATGTGGGCCCTGAAGCTTTGATAATCTCTCTTCATATTAGTCACCTAGGTTTCTAGCGCCACCAATTTGAATTTTGGAAAACTTGGCTATTAACTAGCAAGAAGTTTAGAAAGTTTACAACTATTAAAAACTATACCATTATCTCTTCCGTGACTACGATGACCACCAAAATAATATTAGCTATCTGGCGGAATTAATTAGAGACAATTTTTGTCCTCTAGCGGGTCTCAGAGAACCGCTATTAGTTTCTTAAAACTAAAAACAGGTTCGAGAACAAGAGAAAGGTATGCATCATCCTTCAAAGCAAGTGTATCCTTTGGGCACATTCCTTATGAAAATACTTTGATCTTTTACTATGCCCTTTACTTATTATGGTATCTTTATCTTTTATTTTTTCAGCACAAAAGTGGCAACGCCCTTTTTGCCTTACTGATATTCTAGTCAAAACACTGTTGTAATTATGATTGTTTGTATCTATGACATGTATCCTTGCCAAAAATTTTCATTGCATTCCAAAGTCGCTTTCAATAAAAAGACTGACTTAACCATGTTAATCATGGTGTAAATATAATGAGGTGTGAATCGAAATCCGTTGGGTTCATACAACAACACAATAGACACATGGACATGGCTTGCAAAAATCTCTGTGAGAGGTATAGAGCTATAAAAGAGAGAAGAAGTAGCTATTACTTACAAGGATACAAAAGATGTCAGGTATGTGGCATCTTCCTTAAGTGGAAGGGGATTAGATGCCCTTGCTGTCAAAGGCCGCTGAGATCAAAACCTCATAATAGAAAAAGAAGAAGAATATGAAGAAACCAATTAGATAACAAGGATTAACTATATTAATCATGACATAAATAGTCATTTGAAAATATCATGCCCAGATGACAAAGAAGCGTCGTCGTCAACAACAGAATGCGAATTCAATATCTTCTTCAAGATTGACAAGAAAGAGAGCCATTACTTATGGAATAATTGCCGCGATCGTTTCATTGGTTAGCATTACTGTATATTACTGGATGATTCCTACAAATGGCAGTACCCCTGTTTTTGGTCTTCCAAATAATCACTTTGTTAAAGCAAATTATTCCCCTCGTTCAGGGTATGCTTGGGTTAGCATCTCTTCTGGCAGTATCAAAGGATTAAGAAGCAGCGGAGGTGGAGGAAGCATCACAAACCCTCAATATGTTTTCAACAGAGGAGGTTTGCAATCTATCCATGTGATAAATGAGGATTATGAAACCCATTCAAAGCATAACTTTAACATTGATGAACTCAACATTCATTCCAGAGATTTGGCGTACTCTGATAGTCAAACCATTACCTTTGTTACCGACAAACCTGGCACCTATCACTATTATTGCGGTATCCATCCAGAAATGAGAGGAGACATAACCGTAGAATAAGAAGGCATATGAATGAGAGAGAGGATGCAGCGTTATGAGCAGTGATAACCAAGACCCATTAAGTTCATCAACTCGTCACGACATTTTGAGTGTGCTGGATAACTTTATCCACCAAATACAGCATATAAGGAGAATACTTTTGGGCATGTCAGTTTCCGCAATTGTTCTAGCTCCTCTAGCCATTGCGCTTTCTGTTTACCTTTTATTTCACCCAACATTCTTCGCGATATTAGAGACAGAGGATGAATTTGGGCTAGTTCTAACTGTCCTACTTGGAGCAGTCATCATTACCTCCGGAACATGGCTTGTTACAGGTGTAAGGCAATATTACACTATGAATCAATGGAAAAAGAGGTATGAGGAATATCGGAGAGAAAAGGAGGCAATAGATAGAAAGATAGCCTCCCAATTCGGTTTAGATCAGGACTAGCGCGGCATAATTGAGTCCGCTTTGTTATTAGCGGCGTCCTCCTTCTCCTCCTTCTTCTCCTCGTCTCCTTTCCTTCTTGGAAACATCTTTTCGTAGGGTTCGAGGATAACTCTGCAAAACTCCATGCCTTTTAGTGTTGGCCTATAGATTGTGATTGTTCTTTTCCCTATTGTAGCTTCTCTTCTTTCTA
>DATMWK010000106.1:0-2006 GCA_035562555.1 Nitrososphaera sp.
AATGACAAATACAACGACTAAAAATAAGCATCGAAAATTACTAATTTGTATATATACAAATGGAGCCAGAAATGAATTTGCTATTGGCTTAAAGGAAGATGAGAATTTTAGAGCAATGACAAGAGTGGATGAGTTTTACACGAGATTTGTTGATGCATTTGATGAGATGGGAGTGGATGAAAAGGAAATAGATTGGAAACAGAAATTAACTAATTGGATTGCTTCTGCAAAGGGAAATGAAGCGATATTTACTGAGGTAGACCTGAGTGGATGGAATGAAGTAGGAGAAAGAAAAGAACTGATAAGGTAGCGGGCCCGCCGGGATTTGGATAAAATGGTTATTGAATGGATGATGCTTTCCAATAGATAGTTTTGCGTTCTTTCTCCATATTCTTTCATTCCCTTATATCTCAGGTTGGCTTAATAGTTGCTGAAATGTTTGTCAAATTGAATGCATAGGACTACATTTCCTTTCATATTCTTTGATCTTGGCCAGACTCTTATTGACGAATGGGACTATATTGCTTACTTTGACCAAAAGTTCCTTGAATTGTTAAACGGATTTGGAGCAAGGATCGATCAGCGTAACTACCATGCAATACGCAATAGCATAATCCGAGACCGCAAGATAGGGCATGGTAGTGTCATGGAGCTTGTCATGGAAGTTTGCAGGCTACTGTCTCCCCCAGGGTACGAAAAAGTCATTGCCAGCAGGCTGGAGCCGCAGGTAAAACAAGGGAGGCATGACCTATTCAAGTTTTTTGATGATGCCGAGTCTACGTTACAGACGCTTTCAAAATATTGTGAAATGGGATTAATAGCCAATCAGTCAGAAGACATTCTTGAGCTGATCGAAAAATCTGGTTTTGCTAGATTCTTCAAGGTGAAGGCAATATCCTCGTCGATAAAATTGAAAAAGCCTGACTCCAAGATTTTTAAGCTTGCCCTAAAGCAGGCAGGATACATCGCAAAGGACTGCATAATGGTCGGTGATAGGCTAGACACAGATATTTGTCCAGCAAACACGATGGGCATGACTACTATTCGAATTACAGATTCGCTCTTTGCTTTGCAGGTGCCTAGAATGGCGTGCGAGCATCCAACCTACACAGTAGCGCACCTATCAGAGATCCCCAGGATCCTAGAAAGCATTATTATCAGTTAATGCATATTATTGTATATTCAGAACCGTGCAAACAATCCTAAAAATTATAAAAAATACTCACAGGCACCCCATCAACCAAGCGCTGCACTCTACAGGTGCACCCTTCTATGGGATAGGCCTTGCCATGATTCTTGGACATCTAGCAGGTATGCAGACTAACCTTGCTGCTGGCGGTGCAATGTTGCTTACAGCAATGACAATGTTTGTGTTAGGTCACAAGATAGAAGGAAACCTCAGATCAATGGCGCCTGTTTTACTATTTAGATTTTTACTAGCGCAGATATTGTTGTTATCTAGAAGAAGAGGAAGAAGAAGAAAGGTTGCTCGCTATCCTTTCGCTAAGGGAGTCCATCTCCTGCGGACTTAATTTAGGCTTAATTTTGAACATAGAGTGTATAGCACCTGCACCATCGCCTCTCTTTCTTGGAACAATATGCACATGTACGTGAGGTACCTCCTGGCCGGCCTCACTTCCATTGTGGATTGCAATTGTAGATGCGTTAACTTGAGAACCTGTCTCCACTGCCCCGGTAAGCTTCCAGACAATTTCAAACATAGCCATTGCGTCCTGTTCGCTCATTTGCTGCACCTTGGCATAATGTGATTTGGGTATGACAAGGCTATGACCGACAGCTAGCGGAAAGGCGTCTAGCAGTGCCATCACCTTTTCATTTTGCATTATAACTCTTGCAGGGATCTCGCCAGCACTGATCTTACAGAAAATACAGTTTGGATCTTGCATATCCTTTTTCTCTGCGTTAACATGATTTAATGCCTATTATCTAAGTTTGTCTGACCAAATATCTTTGTATTTTAAGTGCAAAAAAGTGGCTTCTGAAGC
>DATMWK010000107.1:0-7925 GCA_035562555.1 Nitrososphaera sp.
CTTTGTACCTAGCAAGCAGCAGCTAGGTGCGTCACTTGGAATCGATGTGGGCTCTGCAGCCGCCACAATTGTCGATGCTGGCGAGGCTCAACACATTGTTGAGCAGGTCGTCAGCTCTATAAGCACTATGAAGGGAGTAGCGGCGGCCCAGAAGTGATAGGTGTGGGGACTGATAAATGAGCAGCAGGACAGCTGAAGAAAAGGTCGTCCCTGCCGAAGTCATCCAGATAGTGGGTAGGACAGGAATCGCCGGCGAAGTCATACAGGTACGTGTCAAGGTTCTCGAAGGCAAGGATAGAGGCCGAATTCTTACAAGGAACGTCAAGGGTTCCGTTAGGATGAACGATATCTTGATGCTTAGAGAAACAGAGCGCGAGGCCCGCAAGATAAGGTGACAATGGTAAATGAGCAAGACAGCAACATCTCTACGCAACTGCTCCTTCTGTGGTAGACATATTACCAGTGGACATGGAATCATGCTTGTGAAAAATGACGGACATGTGCAGTGGACCTGCTCAAGCAAATGCAAGAAGAACATGCGGGTATTAAAACGTGACCCAAGGAAACTCAAGTGGACAGTTCGCTATGTTAAGGGTGGGCTGCACATGAAAAAGCAGTAGTAGTAGAAGATAGGGGCCATGACACCTGAGCAAACACTAATCGTTATCAAGCCTGATGGTTTTAAGCGCAAACTTACAGGCAAGATATTGGCACGCTTTGAAGAAAAAGGCTTCCAGCTAAGTGAGCTAAAGCTATACAATTTCACTAAGGAAAAGGCACAGGAATTTTACTCTGTCCATAAGGACAAACCATTTTTTGGCGAATTATTATCTTTTATTATGTCTGGCACTGTCGTGGCATGCATCCTGGAGGGCCCCAATGCAGTAAATATAGCAAGGCTCATGATCGGCTCGACCAAGTCATTTGAAGCGGCTCCAGGGACCATCAGAGGTGACTTTGGCCTCGGGTTAACTGATAACATCATCCATGCTTCGGATTCTCCTGAAAGCTTCATAAAAGAGTCGCGTGTCATTTTTGGCTGATCTATATACGTGGAACTTAGGCAGCCAATCGTCGTAGTGTTAGGTCATGTAGACTCAGGCAAGACTTCGTTACTGGATAACATTCGTGGCACTGCAGTTCAGGCACGAGAGGTGGGCGGTATAACACAGCACATAGGGGCAAGTTTTTTACCCCTTGAGACCATTAAAGAGATAACTGGGGCCCTATACGCTAAACTTGCCAAGGTACAATCTGCAATACCGGGAATACTTGTCATAGATACACCTGGACACGAGATTTTTGCGAACCTGCGCATACGAGGCGGCTCTGCAGCCGACATTGCTATTGTCGTCGTCGATGTAAACAAGGGTTTTGAAGCCCAGACTATTGAAAGCATGGACATTCTTAAAAAGCGCAGGGTGCCATTTGTCATTGCACTCAACAAAGTCGATATGGTTGCTGGCTGGCGCACCTCTACACGATTCATTTCTGAAGATGTAAAAAGGCAGGATGTCGCTGTACAGACTTTGCTTGACGAAAAGATATACAGCGTTGTCGGAATGCTCTCTAGGTTAGGCTATCCATCAGAGGCATTCTGGCGGGTCAAGGATTTCACAAAGGAAGTTGCGATAGTTCCTGTTAGTGCAAGAACCGACGTAGGAATACCGGAACTCTTAGCCGTATTGGTGGGTCTAACACAGCAGTATATGGGAAAGAAACTGGAGCGCCATACCAAGGATGCTGCAAGAGGCATAGTGCTTGAATTTAACGAAGAAATGGGTCTTGGACCCTCTGCAAACGTTATACTACTTGACGGAGTACTACGTCAGGGCGACAGCATCGTTATAGGTAAGCGCGATGGTGCAGTTTCCACCAGGATAAAGGCCTTATTATTGCCAAAGCCCCTTGACGAAATGCGAGACCCTAGGGACAAGTTCAAGCAGGTCAACGAGGTAATAGCCGCTGCAGGCTTGAAGATAACCTCACCTGACCTTGAGGGGGTTCTAGCAGGGAGTCCTGTATATGTTTACAACAACAGGCATGGGAAAAGCAAAGAGGAGCTTGACCGCCTAAAGTCCCTCGTAGAGTCAGAGGTGAAGAATGCGATCGTGAGCAATACACAAACTAGCGGAGTGATACTGAAATGCGATACTATTGGCTCGCTTGAGGCCATAGTAGACTTGCTAAAGAAAGCAAATGTTGCCATCCGGATGGCAGACATTGGTAACATAACAAGAAGGGATGTTGTAGAAGCCGCTGCGGTAAGGGAGAATGACCGCTATCTTGGAGTCCTGTTAGGCTTTAACGTCAAAGTGCTTGAAGATGCACAAAAGGAGGCACAGGATCGTGGAGTGAAGATCTTTAACGAGCAGATAATCTACAACCTTGTACGAAGCTACACAGACTGGGTGGCATATCAACGTGAACATGAAGAACTGATCATGTTTAATGAGCTGCCGCCGATATGCAAATTCCAGTTCCTCAAAGGATTCATTTTTAGGCGCAATGATCCCGCTGTCTTTGGCGCCGAGATTCAAGTAGGCCGGCTCAGGCAAAAAGTGCACGTGGTAAACGAAGAAGGCAAGAAGGTGGGCACGGTACATCAGATACAGGAAAGCGGAAAAGCGATTGAAGAGGCAACTGCGGGCATGCAAGTAGCAGTGTCAATCAAAGAACCGACAATTGGCCGTCATATAAATGAGGGTGATATTTTTTATACAGATCTCAACAGTAGGCAGGCAAAGCAAATGCTCGAGAGATTTAACCATAGACTAAACGATTCCGAAAAGGAAGTTTTGAACATGCTTGTTGCTATGAAAAGAAGTAGCGATCCAGCCTTCGGGTACCTTTAGAATGCTGATCACTGGTACTTTTGAAGCAAGCCTTCTAGACCCTTTTCTCCGACTGCACCGACCGCCCTGTCCACCGTCTTGCCGTTCATAAACATGATAAATGTTGGAATGGCATAGACGTCGTAACGCATTGCAATCCCTTGATTGTCGTCCACGTTTAGTCTTCCAAACGCCACCTTATCGCCATATTTCTTGGCCAGCTTATCAAATATAGGAAGCATGAACTGGCAAGGACCGCACCATGTTGCCCAAAAATCCACTAATACCGGCTTGCTGCCTCCAACAATTTCATCAAAATTTCTCTCGCTCAATTCTACTAAGCTGCTACTAGCAGCGTGTATGCTTGCCGTTTTCCTTTCTTCAGTCATGTTCAGACATGATACAAGTGCATGAATTATTATTTAAGATTTATTGGTTGGTTGCATGCCTTGAGGGCTAGGCACCGCCCTAGGCGAAAAATACCTATTCTCTAACTGAAAAAGGAACGAAATCCAAAAGCCTGCATTACAGTCATAACAAATGTAATGACAGGAGTATAAAAACCCCCTGCTGCATGATCTAATTGACCGTTGTTTTAGAGAGATTATAAATAGTTGTTATTGTTTCGATCTTATTGAGAATTGTTGAGCAAGGCATCATGATTGCCTGCAGAAATATCTGCATACACTTCTTTTGCAGGTTTGCCTTCAACCTTTACTCCCATACTAACACAAGACCCTAGGACTTCTTTGACAGCTCCCCTAAGATCCTTCGCGTAAGAGCCTTCAATCTTCATCTTGGCTATTTTAACAGCACTCCCAATGGATAGGTCGCCAACATAATTAGTGCCAGAGGTGCCTGAGCCCTTTGCTATCCCTGCCTCTTTTGCCACCAGAGCAGCTGTCGGCGGTATGCCAACTTCAACTGTAAACTTTTTTGTTTCGGTATCTACCTCCACTTTTACCGGAACCTTCATACCTGGAAAATCTTTTGTCTTTTCGTTAATGGTATTTACTACTTGCAGTACGTTGACGCCCATTGGACCCATTGCCGGACCCAGAGGCGGTCCTGCATTGGCTTCTCCACCGCTCACTAGAGCCGAGATGGATTTCTTTTCGCCCATAATATCCTAGCAGTGAATTTAGCCAAATTATAACTCTTGCTCTTATATTGAATGCAGATGTTCAGCTTGACAGGTTTTTAAACCCGTGGTGTGTGTAAATGCAGGATGTCAGATCAGGAGCCTAATGAAGGCGTCGGGTCTTTATTCTTCGAGCTTGCAGGTGATCTCCGTCTCTTGATGCTGACAAAGCTAAACCAAAAGAATCATCGTCTTTCTCAGCTTGCCACAGAGCTTGATGCTACCATGCAAGAAGCACACCGCAACATGACACGGCTGATCGAGGCAGGGTTAGTAGCCAAAGGTAGAGACGGCGAGCTTATGTTAACTGTTTATGGCAGAACGGTAGTAATGTTAATGCCAAGTTATGATTTTCTGTATCGCAATAAGGAATTTTTCCTCGACCACAGTCTTGGTGACTTGCCGGCTAAGTTTATCCAGAGGATGGGGACATTCCAGAGCTGTGAAATAGTGCACGGCGTCATGGCAATACTTCAGCGCTGGAAGAATCTTTACAGCGAATCTGAGCAATACATTAAAGAGATAATGGCGCAGGTGCCGCTCGACCTTATTGAAACACTGAGCAGTAGAGTAGAGAAAGGTGTAAGATTCTCCTATATTTTCGCCGCCAATGCAGTTGTCCCAAAAGGGCGAACACAGATTCTCCAAAAGGTTGGATGGCGCAATTTCATTAGCACTGGCCTAGTTGATCGTAGGATGCTGCCTGAGGTAAAGGTGATGACGATTTTTAATGAAAAGCAAGGATGTGTGCTCTTTCCTAACATGAAGGGTGAACCGGATCTAAATGTCATGTTTTATGCGGAGGACAAGGAATTTCTTGAATGGTGCTCTGACCTGTTTACATACCAGTGGGAAAAGGCTGGACCATTTGACGAAAGCAAGCTGAAGAATGAAGTATAGATCACATTTTTATACATCAAACTTCATCAAGCATGCATGCCAAAAGCTTTTGTTCTTATGAATGCTGAACTTGGAAGTGAAGATTCTCTTGTTAGCGAATTGAAAAAACTTGAAAGTGTCAAGGAAGTCTACCAAGTTTACGGTGTTTATGACATTGTGGCACAGGTCGAAGCTGACACGATGGAAAAGGTAAAGGAAACGATCACCTGGAAGCTTCGAAAGATTAACGGCGTCAAATCGACATTGACCATGATAGTCATGGAATAATGATGAGTGACTTAGATAACCCCCGACTGTCTTACAGAAGAAGCATTTGCTCATTAATGTAAAGGACACGCCAAGAAATAATACTACCACCAGTGCAACTGTAGCGTCATGGCTAATGTCGTGATGGATGTTTCACGTCGGGCTATCAATTACATGAGTAAGCCTGTGCCAATCATATTATCTTGTTATTATTGTTCCCGGTTCAGTTCATACTATTCCACTTAGTATCTTAAGGAACAATACCATAATGATGGTGGCCGTAGCCCCATATGCTAAGCCAACTTTTGAATGCCACATTTGCGATGAACTTTACAGTCGGCACCGACGACGGGCTTTTCACAAGAAGAAATGTGCGCACATTACCGGAAGCACAATAGTGATAGAAATTGTAGGATATAGGCTATTTGGATTGGGTCTCCTTAGCGTCATTACATTAATTAATCTATGGCTGGCTTTTGTACTTATCAAGTCATTATCGTGATTTATTTTTATACATCTTCTTTGAGATACTATCGATCTTAGATGTCACAGGATAGCAACTTTAATCAACCTGTGTGCCGATGACGTCAGCTGATGGATCTCTTTGGCAAATTAAGAGGTGGCAGCGAGCAAAAGGTATGGAAGTGCGAGCACTGTAAAATGACCTTTGATGACAAGGAAAGAATGAAGCGCCATAAAAGGAAGGCCCATGGAGAAAAGAGCGGAGGCGATGATATGCCCAATATGAACCCCTTTGGCTTTTCATAGCACAAAGGCTTATTTCTTGTAAATACACTCCACAAATAGACTCGGGTAAATATGTTTCCAATACACGATGACACAGAACGTGTGCATGGAAGGCCATATCTGAATTATGGTATGATCGCCATAAACGTTATAGTCTTTATCTGGGAGGCATCGGCCACAAGCTTCTTCGCAGATCCAAGTGCAACAGAAGATCTATTTATGACATATGGTGCAGTTCCAAGCAAGATAGTCAATGACTTTCCTAGCAGTGCACCTACAATCATTACATCCATGTTCATGCATGGAGGAATTGCCCATATCATCGGCAATATGGTATTTCTTTTCGTATTTGGCGACAACATTGAGGACAGGTATGGCAGGATAAAATACATCCTTATATATCTTGGATGGGGAGCAGCGGCAGCCCTTGCTCACAGTTTTTACGCTGTTTCAACTGGGCAGGGAGAGATACCTGCAGTCGGTGCATCAGGTGCAATTTCCGGCGTCCTTGGCGCGTACCTTGTCATGTATCCAAGAGCCAATATCCTTACCATAATAGCGCTATTCTTCATCTACACAGTTCGTATACCTGTGCTGATCTACATACCCTTCTGGTTCATAATGCAGTTGATCTTTGCCATCATCGGCCAACTGGGACCTGCAGGTGAATCTTTAGGTGTTGCATATCTTGCTCACATCGGCGGCTTTGCTGCGGGTGCTCTTACTGGCCTTGCATGGAAGGCACTACCAAACTCGGTAAAATACAAAGAAGCCACACAGAAAGTTCAAGTCAAGCCGATATTTCGAAATCCAATGGCAAGGAGTGTCCGGCCTCGAATCGAAGATGTTATGCCTGCGACGCCTGAAGTGATAGAGGGCCCAGACTACTACGAGGTGATTGCAGACATCCGCGGCGTGTTGGATGCTTCCGACATCAGTGCAACATACGAAGCAGAAACGCGGCAACTAAGGATAATTGCCCGTGGAACAAGAAAGTATGAACTCTTAGCAAAGTTGCCAGACACTGCTGCTAACCCTCTAGTAAAGGACATTCAGTACGTTAATGGAATAGCTCGCATCAGGCTTGCAAAAAATTAGCATATAATAACCTTACAGCAAATTTAAAATATCCCGCACAGTCCCTTTAAATTTACAATTTTAGGAGAAATGTGAAAAATGTCAATACAACAGGGTTCAGCTGGAGGGGTCCCGGTGTTAATTCTCAAGGAAGGTACAGCGCAGACCAAAGGCCGAGATGCCCAAAAGAACAACATCACTGCTGCAAAGCTGATTGCTGAAATCGTTAGAAGCTCCCTTGGCCCAAGAGGAATGGACAAGATGCTTGTCGACACTCTTGGCGATGTAACAATAACAAATGACGGTGCTACAATTCTCAAAGAGATAGACGTTCAGCATCCAGCAGCCAAGATGATGGTAGAGATTAGCAAGGCTACAGATAATGAGGTGGGAGATGGCACAACCTCTGTGGTGGTGCTTGCTGGCGCGCTTATTGAAAAGGCTGAAGAACTTATCAATAAAGATGTCCACCCTACAGTCATTGTTGACGGCTACAGAAAGGCTGCAACGAAGGCTATTGAAGTGTTAAACAATATCTCACAGAAGATTGCCGGCAATGAAAAGCAAGAGCTCATAAGAATAGCCAGGACAGCAATGCAAACAAAGCTAGTGTCAGGAGAATCCGAGGATCTTGCTCATATAGTGGTTGACGCAGCCCTTGCGGTGTCTGAAAAGACTGACTCTGGTTTTAGACTCGATATTGATGATGTCAAGGTGGAAAAGAAGGCTGGCGGTAGCCTACATGACACTAAATTGATCAAAGGCATCGTATTGGATAAGGAAGTTGTGCATGGCGGCATGCCAAAGAGGATAGAAAAAGCCAAGATTGCTCTCATCAACTCAGCTCTTGAGATTGAGAAGACTGAGTTTGACGCCAAGATAAACATCAATTCGCCTGATCAGATGAAGATGTTCCTTGAAGAGGAAAACAGAATGATCAAGTCGATGGCCGACAAGATCATCGAGAGTGGCGCCAACGT
>DATMWK010000108.1:0-14893 GCA_035562555.1 Nitrososphaera sp.
GCTTTGAATATTAAATAGCAATAGTCATATTCATAATTAAAGTCAAGTATCCTTTTTAGCTCTCCCCATTGTTAACCAAAACCAGAAAATCTGCTTTCTAATCAAACATCACTTCAAGGTCGACAGAACCCCTCATCTCAAAACCTTTTCTTTAAGATCTACATAAACCAATATCATTATTTTTTTAGTGTAAAACTTTGAAATCAGCAGAGATCAATTAAAATTCCTTCTGTAAGATTATAACCCAAATTACATCAAACTCTCTTTAAGCGCATTATTAGTGTCTTGGGTACTTTGGATTTCTTTCAGTCAGATATATAGACCACATAACACACGCTGCAAGACCATTAGTTAGAACCCGTAAACACAAAAATCATCATCTCATTCTATTAATTGACACAGATAAGTGAGATACCATGGTATAATCTCTCTCTACAGCAGATGTGTCATGAAACAAAAATAAAACAAAAAATTTCATCATCCATCAGAGATAAGCTGAGCATCACATCAGATGAAGAGAAGATGATGGAAAACAGAACTCTATTATTTCAGCGTAAAGCTCTTTCCGCTCCTAAATGCTATTGCCCTTGCCGACGATCTGTCCCGTACTCCACGCCTGTTGGCGTCAGTGTTTTGCGGCAATGACGTTCCATGTTCGTCTACAATCTCAATACTAATGCTATCTTTGAACTTCATTTTCAACATACGGGCAATCTGTATTGCCATAGCGATGTTGCCGTCGCCTATTTTCACGACTTTTTTTCTTGATTCTATACCGCCAAGCATAGCCGCGACATGGTTAATTGCGTCCTGTGGCGAAGATTCAACAACTGCACTTGCGATCTCATGATGCATGTAGATGGCAGATATTCCGATTCTGCTGCCTGGATCTATCCCTATGATCAGTTGATCATCTATTACCCGTTCGCCTATTATGCTTCGCAGGATCTTTGCCTTGGCAATTGCGGGGTATTTTTCAAGTTCAGTATCAATCATGACGATGCCTTTCTTGTTTACAATACCAGCCTCATCCTGCGTGGTAATAATGACTTTAGCATTTGATACGGCAGCCTCCTCAGGAGATAGCGAGTCAAATTGTAGCTCCATTAGCCTAAGGGCACATGTTATATTATAGTATGGACGGCCGCGAACAGTTGCGACTGTGATCTTTTGATATGAAAGCTCCTCCTTGATTAGGGGCGTTTCATCAATATTGAGTTTAAGCAAGAAGTGCTTTTAAAGTTTATGGATCAGCTAACTGGTTTGCCGTCTGAGGTATATTTCCTGATCTTGGCTGGTTGATGGACGGAGGAGGAGGAAGAAGAAGAAGATGGTTGTGACTTAGTTTCCACCTTTTGTGCAGTCATTGGCACAGTAGTAGTGTCACCCAGAACTGCCTGGACTAGACTATCAACCGTTGCGTCAAATGATACTTTAATGTTCTTCCTAATGTTGGCAAGGTTAGCTCTTCCAATCTCACCTATTTCTTCTGATTCAGCTTCAGCCTCTGCTCTGGTGTTATCTACAATTTGCTTGGCTTCCTTGTTCGCAAGAGTGATTATTTGCTGCTTTAGATTCTCAATTTCTTCATCAGAGTGAGCAATTATGCGCCTTCTCATTTCCTCTACGCGGCCATACATCCCATCGATATCATTTTCAAGCTCAGATAAAGCATTGACAATGGTTTCTACTGCAGAGTGTGAAGTTGGTGGAGGAATGTCAGTATGCGCTGTTTTTCCCTTTGCCAAGATATCTAAAATCAAAAGTAGCAAAGGGGGATATTAAAACTAAGTGGCTATGTGGCAAGACTAAGTATGGCCTGCGCCATATCTCCCTTGCTCTCAATCAAGGCCTGTACTGCCTTTTCCTTAGAAACATTAGCTTGTTGCATGACAAGTATAACATCCTCTTCCTTGAATGCAGGGACCTCACGCTGTTTTTCTTCAATGTCTGATGCAATAACTTGAAAGATAGTGCTGTCCTTGCCTTTCATTTCGATTACCTGCGGCTTGGTGAGGTAAAGCTCTTTTGTCTCAGTCTTGATAATCACTTCTTCTACATTATCCATTGTCTTCATGTCAAGGCCCATCTTATCGAGCATGCGCCTCATTTCACGATTGCCGCGCATCATATATTGTGTCTCGATTACTCTGTTCTACCTTTTATTCCTTGTCGAACCTTTACTGCTACCCCTTTTTGATATTGTTTCATAAGTCGTGAGGAGAACATTGCAATGCCTACAGCTATCACCCTTCTGCTACTATTATCACTACCTCCACCTTCACTATTGCCATCAATGACTGCGACGTCCGATCCAACTTTGATGTTAGAACCGCACCATTTGACATGCTTGCAAAAAAGGGATCGGCCTTCACTTACAAATGGCACGGCTTCCTGCACGGGCATAATGCAGTTCTCCCAGAACTGCTTACTGTTCTCGAGCAGATACTGGGCGCCCATAATAGTAAGTGCAAGCCCGCCATCGGTTCTCAAAGTTACTGCCAGTCTGCCATCTATGCTAAAGTTCTTTATTCGGCCAGTCCGCCTTGAAAAGTCGAATTGGATATCAGCTGGCAAGACATCTGAGACTCCTGCTCCAAAAAGGGCATCGATGTGCCTGTGTACTTTTTCTTTTGGATCTATGGGCAGAGGGTTCAAATCAGGATAATATTTTCTATATACCACATAAATGTAATTGAGTTTGCCGCCTTATCTATATAGATTCAACGTAAGAATATATAGAACAGGTGCAGGATCTATCCCATTGAATAAAATGTATAGCGAGGATAGTGGCAATGGTAAACGCCTTTCACAAAGCGAAGAGACTAGAAAATTGCAATACACTGGTCGCTCTTCTTATATCGTATCTTTACCAAAGAAGTGGATTCAGGACCTAGGCTTAAAACAGGGAGATCATGTCATAATTTTAAGGCAAGGCGATTCTACACTCCAAATAGCACCAGCCTCAAAGAGGCTCATTAAAGAACAAAAGGAAGCAACAATTGAAGTGGGCAAGGATCACAACCCGTATTTTATTGCGCGTAAGCTGATTGCTCTCTATTTCCTTGGCTTTAACGTGATCAATGTTGTTCCCAAGGAAGATAGATTGCTTGTGGAACAGAGAGAAGTTATCAAGAACATCATCAGACGCGTCCTTATGGGGACGGAGATCATTGCCGACTCAGCCACAGGCATCACCTTGCAAGTCCTTATCAATCTACTTGACTTATCAGTCGATACAGCATTCAAGCGAATGTTGCTCATTGCCAAGTCCATGTATCGTGACACTCTTCTCTCTCTGAGAGAAAACAATGTCGAGCTTGCACAAGAAGTAGTGAAGTCTGATGACGAGGTTGATAGATTCAGCTTTTACATAGTTCGACAATTGAAGATAGCAATCAAGAACGAATATTTGTTGAAAGAGATAGGACTGGAGGAGCCGCGCAACTGCCTTGGATACAGATTGATAGCCAAGTCAGTCGAGCGAGTAGCAGACCATGCAGTTGTAATAGCCAAAGATGTTATAGAGATACGACAACCCCTCAACAAAGACATTGCGGATAAAATATCCAACATGAGCTATTTTGCTCTTGAGGTTCTGGATGAGTCATGTTTATCAATGTTTAAGCGTGACTATGAGGCTGCTGATAGGGCTATTGAAAAGGCCCATAAGATAGATGAGATGGAAAAGGCGATATTGCGCGCTGTGGCTAAACCTCGAGATGTCAACGAACTATATAGAATCAAGCTGATAACAGAGAACATTCGCAGGGTTGCAGAATATGCAAGCGACATTGCAGAAATAGTGCTCAATATGACAGTTCAGCAAACTCTGAGAAAAGGCTAAATCCGCCACTCACATATTTGAACTCAAATGCCCTACTGCGAGCTTTGCGGACACCAGACTTTTGAGAAAAAGATGGTAGTAGTAGACGGCACAATATTCAATGTTTGTATTGCATGCTCGAAACGAGGAAAGCCCTATGCACCGCCACAGATTGCAATCAAGAAGAAAAAACCATTTGCAGTAAAACCGCAGAATAAGATTGAGCTAGCAGATGCAACTATTCTTACACCTAATTTTGCAAGGCTGATAAGAGAAGCCAGAATGAAAATGGGTCTGACACATGAACAGCTCGGCATGAAGATGAATGAGAAGGCTCAGCTTCTCAAAAAGTTTGAAACAGGCTCCCTCAAACCTGATGAGATATTTGCAAAAAAGCTGGAACGCTATCTGGGGATCAAGCTGTACGTCAGCACTAATAGCGATGATGAGGAATAAATGGCAAATTACAGAAAGGCCATTCTCATAACATATCCTATAGAGGAGGCAATAAATGAAGCAATATCACTTGCCGATGCGGCTGGCTATTCAGTCATTAAGACTGTGACCCAACGTCAGATAACAAAATCAAGATTTGGAATTGGTCGGGGGAAGGCAGAAGAAGTAGAAGAGATTGTCAAAGAGATCAAGCCGGATGTCATAATATTTGACGAGACGATTAAGCCAACTCAGATATACAATCTGGCAAGCTTGTGCAAGGTGGAGATAATTGATAGGGAAAGATTGATCTTGGAAATTTTTGAGCGGCGAGCAAGTACCACTGAATCGCATATCCAGATCAAGCTTGCTCAATTGCGCTACGATATGGCAAGGGCACGTGAAAAGGTCAGACTTGCAAGAGCGGGAGAACAACCGGGATTCTACGGCCTTGGTAAGTATGAGGCTGATATTTATTTCCTTGATATAAGGAGACGAGCTACAATGTTAAAGAAAAAACTTG
This sequence comes from Nitrososphaera sp., assembly GCA_035562555.1. Lineage (GTDB taxonomy): Archaea > Thermoproteota > Nitrososphaeria > Nitrososphaerales > Nitrososphaeraceae > Nitrososphaera. The sequence continues at coordinate 4,785 of DATMWK010000108.1, forward strand.
AAAAAGAGGAAACAAGGCGGCAGCTGCACAGGAACCAACGGGCAAAGGTCGGCCTGCCGACAGTATCGCTTGCGGGCTATACTTCCGCCGGCAAAACCACACTCTTTAACAAGATGACAGGTGAGACCAAAGTTACTGGACAAGGTATGTTCACCACCCTTTCTACATTTGCTCGAGCAATAGACCTGCATGGAGGAAAAGTACTGCTAAATGACACGATTGGCTTTATCAGCAAGCTGCCACCATATATGATCGATGCATTCAAATCAACTCTTGATGAGCTGGCGTATGCAAGCCTTGCACTTTTCGTGCTTGATATAAGCGAGCCGGTTGATGAAATTAGAAGAAAATTAGAGAGCTCTCGTGACGTAATAAATGAGTTTGGGGTGCCAGACACAAAGATAATTTACGTACTTAACAAGGCAGACTTGACCACTGTTGAAGACATATTTCTCAAGGCCGATCAACTTGGCATTTCGGACAGCAAACGTTTGCTTGCAGTATCTGCCAAGACAGGCTATAACATTGATCAGTTGAAAAATCTGATGACATCAATACTGTTTGAAACCAAAAAAGTCAAAGTGAAATAAGAGATTAGTGCTTAACTGAGAAGGAGGAGGAGAAAGATGATGAATATATCAGTACTCAGGATAGGCCATAGACTTGTGCGTGACGACAGGGTTACGACGCATGCAGCGCTTGTTGCGCGAGCATTTGGCGCGGATATGATATACATGACAGGCATTTTAGATGGATCTATCAATGATACAGTTGCAACTGTATCCAAGAGGTGGGGCGGCAGGTTCGAGGTCGAAATCATACAGGATTGGAAAAGTCTTGTAAAAGCTTGGAAAAAGGAAGGGGGCAAAGTGGCTCACCTTACAATGTATGGCATCAATATCGATGATGTAGCTGAAAGGCTGCGCAAAGAAAGCAAGATACTGGTAATAATTGGTGCAGAGAAAGTCCCTCAAGAAGTGTACAACCTTGCCGATTACAATGTTGCGATCGGCAACCAACCTCACTCTGAAATTGCTGCATTAGCAATTTTTCTAGACAGGGTATTCACAGGTAAGCAATTTAAAAGGATATTTGCTGACGCCAACCTGAAAATATTGCCTACTGAAAAAGGAAAAAAACTGCAAGAAAAGAAGTAATATATAATGATGCTTTTTATTGTGCCATGCAAGACGGCAAGAGAGTTACATGGGACTAACCTAAGCAGTCTGTCCCTTCATAGATATGAGGAAATACTCATCTCATCTTAACTGGCACAGACAAACATAGAACATATTGAACAAGTATATTGTACGGCTATACATCCATCATTGTTATTGTTTCATTAGGCTCACTACTGCTTTGGCGACCTCTGACCTGCTGAAGAGTAGCTTTATCGCATCGTCCTTGCACCTTTTGCGAGGGTTTAGCTCTATGATGTTCAGATTGCTGTCTGTCAGAAATTCAAGGTGAAGCGACTTTCTTATAATACTTGCATTTCTTATGCCAAATCGCTTTCCTACAAGACTATCCGGGTTTGAGGGATCAAGCGATGATAGCCTGACAACTGCGCCTACAAAGGAATCAAGCAGTGCAAAGAGTGGATCGGGTTTGTCTTCTTTTTCCTTCATATTGCCCCACTTTACTTTGGTCTTTGTCATTGAGGCCAAGCTATCAAAGCTTTTAACAAACTCACCAAACATTGATTCCATAGTAACGCCGATTATGTGATCTTTTGACCGAACAAACTGCGTCGTTACCTTTTGGTCAGTAAATTCCATTCCATAGTACTTGGCGTACAGCAGCGGCTGACCATATTTTACAACGTAGGCTTCGCAGCCATCTATTTGTGATATAAGGTGCACAAAGTAGTTTTTGGATGTCAGATTCTTGGTAGCTGCGTTCATTTTCGAAATTATCATGAGATTGAGAAGATTTCTGACAAAATCGTCGGCGTAGCTGGGAAATTCCCCGAAATCATAAAGAATCTCCTCTACGACCAAGACAGTAACCATCCTATACTCTGCACATTAGTTTGCACTAAATGCAACAGATGAGGTATATATGTGTCAACGCCATCGTTAGTTGCAAATATTAAACGTCTCGTCAAAAGCCAGCTTATTGACTGAGCGGTTTATATTCGTACCTTCAGCCGGTCAGATGGCTAGGAGTAATATTGGCAGATTTATGAAAAAGCACAGCATATCAAACTGGTGTCAGCTGATTGAGAAAGCAAACAGCGATATCGAGTGGTATTGGAATGCGGTCAACGAAGACCTTGGCATCGAGTGGTTCCGAAAATATAACAAGACTTACGACTCACAGGCAGGCATACCTTGGACAAAATGGTTCTTAAATGGCAAATGCAACATCATAGTCAATGCAATTGACAGACACGCCAGAATGCAGCCAGATAAAATCGCATACATTTTTGCAAATGAGCAAGGTTCAACAAAAATCACTTACCGCGAGCTTGATGAACAAGTGAGCAGGTTAGCAGATGCGCTGAGAACAGCTGGTGTCAAAAAAGGTGATGTCATTGCTATCTACCTTCCTATGATCCCAGAGGCATTTTATGCGATCTTCGCGTGCTCCAAGATAGGGGCTGTCCACACTACGATCTTTTCCGGGTTTAGCTCGCAAGCACTACACTCCCGCCTTGTTGATTCCAAGGCGAAGTTGCTTATAACCACCGAGGTGGCCAGACGGCGAGGCAAGGAGATTAATCTCGCAAGCCATTGGCAAAAGGCAGTACAACGCACAAACGTTTCCAGAATAGTGACGATCGGCGGCAATTATAGCGATTTTGTCAAAAATGCGGGCAGGATCAAGACGGAGGTAATGGATTCAGAAGACCCGCTGTTTATTTTGTATACATCAGGTACGACCGGCCATCCAAAGGGCACGCTGCAGGTGCATGGCGGCTTTACAATTGTTGCAGCCCAGCAGGCGGCATATCTAATCGATATGAATCCTGAAGATGTTTTATTCTGGTATGCAGACATTGGATGGATAACCGGGCAGGTATGGGTAGTATATGGAAGCTCAATAATAGGGGGGACTGCCCTTGTATATGACGATGCACTAGACTACCCCACAATTGATACGTGGTGCAGGCTGATTGAAGACCACAAGGTAAGCATCTTTGGAGCTGCACCTACTGCAATTAGACTCTTTATAAAAAACAATGTGCAGGCTAGCAGACACGATTTTCAAACACTTAGAGTTTTGGCTGCAACGGGGGAGCCAATAAACTCCGAAGCCTGGACTTGGTATTTTGAAAATGTAGGAAAAAGACGATGCCCCTTGATCAACTTATCAGGTGGAACAGAGATAGGAGGTGCAATACTTAGTGTGCTGCCGGTCATGCCACTTAAGCCGTGCACAGTAGGATGTCCCGTCCCCGGTTTTGATGCCGATATTTTTAATGACGCAGGCAAGAGAGTAAATGAAGGATACTTAGTAATCAAAAAGCCATGGCCCTCGATGACACGTGGACTGTTCAATGATCCAAGCAGATTCCTCGATATTTATTGGTCAAAATACAAGGATGTATGGTATCACGGTGACCTAGTGCTTGTCAATTCTGATGGTCTATGGTACATTAAAGGCCGCGCCGACGATGTCATAAAGGTGGCAGGTCATAGAATTGGGACTGCAGAAATTGAGGCAGCTGCCGCATCTCATCCGGCGGTAGCAGAAGTGATTGCAGTTGGCATACCAGATGAACTAAAAGGTGAGGCAATATTTATGTACATCGTTGTAAAGGATGGGCACAAGGCCGACAGCATCTTAGCAGACGAGATCATCATACGAGTTGAAGAATTGATAGGAAAATTTGCTCGCCCTCAAGAGGTCAGAATAGTGGCCGAGCTGCCAAAGACTAGGACGGGTAAGCTGGTGAGGAGGCTTGTTAAAGCAAAAATCACTGGAGGCAATATTACCGACCAGGACTTGTCGACAGTTGAAAACCCTTGGTCGCTTGAGGGTATTTGACAAGTTATTTCTACATGTTTTTGTTTATCAATTCAATATGGATGGAACCCATATCTGCAAAGAAATAGCTAATCTACATGACAACATTATCAGCGCCGAGATAGTTGAAAAGGGCATCACCATTGCTGCACACGTGAAGTCAGGCATACTTCCAAAGCTGGAAAGGCTCTTTGCCCAGACGGAAGTTTACATGAATACTCTACAGGCAAATACAGAGCATCTGGGCAGACCACATTATTTGATGGCACATAACGACAGCACGGATCTGTTTTTCTTTCCAATAGTTATCAATGGCAGAAAGATGGTCCTAGTTGTAAGGACTTCTGTTCCATATACTCATGATGAAATAGTTGATAAATTGAGAGAATATGTTGGCAATCTAAGGCCAAAATATCATTAGCGTCCAAATTATAAAAGCAGATTCAAATGTAGATCGGTTAAAGAGCAATAGAACGGGAGGATTATTCCTATCGGTGGCCGTTTGCTGCTGCCACCACCACCATGAGGGACACCGCAGCAGAGCTTTTTTAGCAATTTTCTGGCGACGGTAACAAGCCTCTCGACAACGGCACAGAAGTAGATTCAAAAGGCATGCATGAGAATGTTGTCCATGTTATAGAAAATTCCTAGGTAACGAAACTTAGAAATAACATCTAGATCTAGATAATTGCTTTATAAATGATTGTTACATCAGTCCTGCGTACATGTTCCTGAATTGCACTTTGTCTCTAGAGATATACGAACTTGTATCGTGGAGAGGCCGGTTTGATAAGAGACACACAGGGAAGCTTTATTTTGTCAAACTATCGAGTAGCACGTATATAACAAATGCATACTCATGAGGAGGCTGACACAAAGAAAAAGAATTTCGAGCTTCCAGGCAGCAGAGCTCATTATGCCCCATCACTTACGTTTACGATTGATCACATGCGGCTTGAGATAGAGCCTCACCTCCAGAGGCATACGATTAGTTGCGAGCAAAGGCTGTCGATTGTAACTCTGCAGAACACGGACACCATAGAGCTTGATGCAGCTGAACTTCAAGTAAAAACGGTCTCAGCAGATGGCAGGCTTGATTTTCGTAGTATTGATGACAAACTTGTAGTTAAACTAGGCAGAACTCGAAAGGAAAGAAGTAAAATCGAGCTCTGCATTTCCTATACTGCAAAGCCGCGCAAGGGTTTCTATTTTGTAGGGCCCGAGAAGTATTACCCCGAGAAGTACCAGGAGGCATGGACACAGAGTGAAACCACTGAAGCAAGATATTGGTTCCCTTGCATCGATCACCCACAGGTCAAGTTTTCAAGCGAAATTTCAGTTACAGTCCCAATAGGATTTACGGCTATTTCAAATGGCGTATTGCTAAAGGTGGAGAAGCAAAATAAAAAGCAGATCTACCACTGGTCTGAAGCAAACCCACATCCGTCCTATCTTACATCAGTAGTTGTAGGCAAGTACGTTGAGATGAAGGATGGCAAGAACTTGTATTACTATGTGCCGCCAGAAAAAAGAAAAGATGCGCTCAGATCATTTGAACACACTCCTGAAATTATCAGGTTCTATGAAGAATACCTTGGCACAAATTATCCTTATGATAAATATTCACAGGTAACAGTCCAGGACTTCGTTTATGGCGGTATGGAAAATACCAGTTGTACTACGCTAACGCTGGATACACTTCATGACGAAAAAGCCCACCTTGATTTTACAAGTGATTATCTTATATCGCATGAGCTGGCACACCAATGGTTTGGTGACCTTGTCACATGCAGTGATTGGCAGCATATCTGGCTCAATGAAGGATTTGCTACCTACTGTGAGGCACTGTACTGGGAGGCAAGCAAAGGCAAGGATGAGTTCCAGTATTATATGATGCAGACTGCTGACGACTATCTTGAAGAGGCTAGAACCAGATATACTAGGCCCATTGTAACAAAAGTATACAAACACCCTGATGACCTATTTGATAGACACACCTATGAAAAGGGAGGATGCGTGCTCCACATGATGCGCCACCTCGTCGGAGACAAGTATTTCAGAAGGTCACTTAGAACATATTTGCAACGCTTTGCCAACGGCAATGCCGAGACTGATGATCTGCGAAAAGTATTTGAACTTGAAACGGGTCAGAGCCTGCAGCAGTTCTTTGACCAATGGATTTTTAGAGAGGGCCATCCTGAGCTCAAGGTCGACTTTTATCATGATAACCATATTGTAGAGATCAAAATCAAACAGTCACAAACAGGTGAGCCTTTTGAGTTCCCGCTTGAGTTAGAGATGGCTTTTGCAAATAGTCATAAAAAAATATATACATTCAAGGTCCGAGACAGAGAAAACATCTTCCAAATCCCTATTGACGACGACGACCAGGTAGATTGGTTCTCTGTTGATCCTGAGTTTAAAATTTTAAAGACGATATCTATGAAAGCACCAAAGGAGATGCTTCTCAAGCAGCTCAAAGAAGGGGATAATGTGATCAAGCGTGTGGAAGCTGCCAGAGCGCTCAGGGACAAATCGTCAGACGCAGTAATTGATGCCCTGTCGGATGCTGTTCTGCACGATAAATTCTGGGGAGCGTCAGCTGAAGCTGCAAAGTCACTAGGAGCAATCAAGACAAACTATGCTTATGAAGCGTTGAAAGACTGCCTGGCAGCCAAGCATCCAAAGGTAAGACGCGCAATTGTAAAGGCGATAGGAGAATTCAAGAAAGAAGAGTCAGTGGAACTGATTAGGCCATTGTTGCAGGACGAAGATGAGAGCTATTTTGTCAGATCTGAAGCCGCGACGGCGATAGGCAAGACCAAGAGCAAGGTGGCCATCGACATCTTGAAAAAGGCTACAGAAACTACCACGTTTCAGAATGTCGTGGCACAAGGAGCAATAGCGGGTCTTAAGGAGTTTATCGGCGACAAAGAGGTTGCGGAATTTATGATTGAAAAAAGTAAATACGGAAATCACCATAGGATAAGAGAAGCTGCTACTTTTGCCCTTGGCAGATTTGCAGATAATCCTGCTGTCTTTGATCATCTTAAGACTCTGCTGACTGACAAGTGGTTCAGAGTCCGCATAAATGCATGCAGAGCACTTGCGGATGCCGAACTGATAAAGGCGATTCCTGACCTGACATGGGTGAGAGAGAACGACCTAGAATACAGGGTAAGGAGAGTAGCAGAAGAATGTATGAATATCATAAGAGGAGCAATAAAGAAGCCAAGAGAAGTTGCACTAATGAGAGAGGAGCTTGAAGACCTCAAGTCAAAGAATCTAGAACTACTGCAAAAAGTGGATAGATTGGAGCGAGAGATTCGCTAACTTCTGATGACAAATGCTCCAGCTATCCTGTTGAAGAAGCGCTGGCCGCTGCTGCTTCATATACATAACCTGCAATCAAAAAGCAAATGATTGCCAATACAATGACTGGATGGATTTTGCGCAAGTCGTAAACTTCAAAGTATCTCATAGTCCAATCATAAATGTGAGAGAAAAGAGTTATGGCTTAAATTGCTTGTTGTAGAGGAGGAACTGTTCTTCTTCTTCTTTTAGCACAAATTTATTGACAAATGATGTTACTCGTTTACTATCGTAACATAGTAGCTGCAGACTGTCAAATTTGCCATCTAAGTAAAGGCGCATTATGAAGGAAACAAGGTGGCGCAGCGAGCTTGCAGACGCAATATCAAGATAGACTATTTGTAGTATGTCAGTCCGGTCCCAGTAACCGTGTTTGTTGATTATTGCAATGCCATCAATGGGCAGTCTGGTCACAATTACACGTTCTTCTTTGACAAAATTTAGAAGTGCTCTACGGTCAAACGTGTACCAATGCCATGACTTGACATATCTCTTTGCAGACAGGCGGTAGATCTTGGACTGCTGAAGGTACTGCCAAATATCATCTATATCATCAATATTTGCAATTCTTGCATTTGACTCTTCTTGTCGCTTTGGTGTGCTTAGTGCATCATAGTATATCCACTTTGACACTACTCTAAAACCACTCTTTTCCATCATGCGCTGCGACGCAAAATTGGTTGTATTCACTATTGCAGATGCCTCTTGGGCCCCTTTCCGCCTGCCATATTCTAGCATTTTTGCGATAAGCATTGATGCAATATAAGACCGGCGATGATCAGGGTGTACTCTTATTCCTTCAAGCCAGATGCCTTTGCCTTCGGGACAGATAGCAACATGCGACATTGCAATCTTCTCGCTGCCGGACTCGGCTACAAATAACTGGCCGTTCTTTTCGGTGTACCAATAATCCCATACTCTGTTGATGTAGTCGCCCCAGCTGAAGGTATTTAGGCAAAAACTGAGGATCTCATTCTTGTCTGATTTTCTAGCTGGCCTGACCGTTATCATCAAGTTTTTCTTATAGCAACTGTGGTTCTATCTTGTGCATAAGAATTACCACAAGCTATCCAGCACCCTTAATAAATTTAGGGACCTCTATTATCAAGTCAACCTCTTGAATATATGATGCACAGGATGCGTATATGTAAAACTGGCATATCGCCTGCATATTTTGTGTGCAAGCCTGAGATATCGATGTAGATAGGTCTAGTATAATCTAATGTCAGGGACGTTGTTACTGTGATTCTGCTGCTGAGTCCAAGTACAATATACAAGACAGCATTCTTTATCGCTTGCAAATATCGGTTTTAATATCTACATCCAACTGTAGTTTAATCACAGTCAGTATATAGTGAAGAAATTATGTCATTTCTTGCCCTAGCTGTAGTTCAATTTGGAAGACATAGATCATAATATTGGATTTTCAAATGCTGAGACGATTAGCTCATGGGACTATTATCCTAAAACCCTGCTTAAAATGGACCTCATGCATTGCACCAGTCGCTACAATTTAGTCTCGTACGTTTGCTTGCGATAAACGCTTTTGATTCGCTAAATACAGGCATTCAACCTGTCAATGTCATTAAGTAATTTAAGGCAAAAACTGCCCGTTAAATTGGGCGACAGGAACCTGTACTTTTTTTACTTGCTTACTGCCTTTGCTGATGACTCGGGGTCTGCAGTAATTACAGAAAGCCAAGGTTTCAACAGGTCGGGGTTTAACTTAACCAGCTCTACATTTGCCTCTCTCAGTAGCTGTGTGCCATCTTCAGGGTAGTCTGCAAGCACCACTATCCTCTTTATGCCTACACTTATAGCCATCTTGCTGCATTCTAAGCAGGGAGCAAAAGTAGAATAGAGCATGGCGCCCTTTGTGCTTCCAGCGTTGCCAAAGAGAGCACACTGCATTATTGCATTTGCCTCAGCGTGGGTGCACAAGCAGCGATCAAGACCTTCGCCGGACTTTACCTCACCTTTCGTTCTGGCAAGACAGCGAAGACATCCGCCCTCGTAGCAGTTCTTCACCCCTGGTGGTGTTCCATTATAACCTGTAGCTATTTGCCGGTTGTCCTTGACAATTACTGCACCAATGTGGCGGGTCAGGCAGTTTGAACGAAGCTTGGCTATTTCTGCTTGCAACAGGAAATATGTATCCCAGTCTGGTCTCTGCATTCTCTAGCAGTAGTAATAATTACTATAAAAATTATTAACTCGACTGAACCGGTGTCTATATAAGGAAACAAAGAGGTAGCCTAGAAAAGGGAAAAGTTACCGCTTCACGACCATCAATATCCTTCCAAGATCTAAAGGAAAAACAGTAGGAGCAGAGCATCTTTGTCGTCAATAACATTATTGCACATCGTGGTCATCAGTATTTGTCGTTGTAGTAATTGTTGTGTTCATCATATTGCAGTAGTTGCAACACTCACTATGACGGTTGAGATGACCAATTATAAAACCTGTTTGATAAACATAGTTTGTCGATTATTTTTCACTGATTGCAAAGCAGAAATCAATCATTTCTCTTATAGCTTAGCTCATCACACAAAAAGGTTACACAAATGATAACTACAGAAAAAGCCAAAATGAAAAATAATAATAATAATAATAATAATAATAATAATAATAATAATAATAATGAGGATATTTTTCGTTTTTTCTTAGAGTATCAACAAGCTAACGAACAACGAGAGGAACAAAAACTAGGAATCGCACAAATATAAAAATGCGGAAAATCTTGAAAATCTAAAAGTCGAGTTGAA
>DATMWK010000109.1:0-13209 GCA_035562555.1 Nitrososphaera sp.
GTCAAACTTGCCATCTGGTGTTACATTTTCACCTGATGTTGTTGTATGTGGTTGTGCATCATCATTTGTCCATGTTACTGTAGCACCTTCACTGACTTGAACAGGGTTTGGTGAGTATGCAGTATCAGTCAGGCTAGAAGCACCAGAGACTATCGAAACTGAACCTGGCTGATCTTGTAGCTGCTGCGACTGCTGTTGCTGCACTGGCAATTGTAGCTGTTGTGTCAAGGGCGATAATTGTGCTTTTGTCTTTCCTCTTGTGATGCATATGCTGCTATTGGCGGCGGTAATGTTGCTTGTGGGTATTACGGGCAATTTCTCTTCTCTTTATTCTTTTTTTCATCCGTCTTTATTTGATACTTTTGATAAATGTTCAATAACTTGTCTGTCGATAGAAGAAGGCAGTCAGTGTGAGAGTATATGGAGGAAAAGAAGAAGAAAGACATTCAAAAAGATACATTGAAACCAGTCACCAAAGTCAACTCTAAACTAGATAAGGAATTACAAGAATGGGAGGTTGAATCAACTGAGAGCGGGTGATGAGGAACTTAATATACTCAAGGTGGCGACCACCACCATCATCATAGCACTCCTTCCCTTTCTTTTTCTTCGCAAAAAGAGATCTGAGTCCAACGATCAAGTGTTTCACTGAAAACACTAAACTTCGCAGCCGCTACTGTCCCATCACATCTTACACATGTTCTATCTGCCTTCTCTAAAGGTGTCTTTATACCCATTGTAACGATAATAAGCACAAATCAGGTACTAATGTAAACGGAGAATTACATACACATACATATACAACCATGCATATCCATGTATGTCTGCAAGTATGAGGTAGCTCTAATAATTATGAATGCCGACTACTTTGAGATCCATAGGCTGACAGAAGATCTTGCGAAACTCTACTCTACCGCTTGCGCGACATCTTGGTTCAAGATAGCAGGTATCAAGCGCCCATCTCAGGAGGAGTTCCGCCATAAGGTCGTAGAATTCATGAAGCATTTTGAATATACACTTGACTCTTTTCCGCAGACACCGTCAGCCGATCAATTCCGGGAACAGGCAAGGAAAAGCCTAGAAGAAGAGATTGCAAAGGTGCTTGCAGGTGAGAATAAAGACGTAGAAAAGCGCTACAAGTATTATGTAGACTACATCTAGATTTCCTTTTGCAGCTGCCTGATGAACAGCATCATAAATTTTGTACGCTGTTGAGCAATTTTCTTGGCAGTCCCAGTATGCATCAGGTCTTTTAATTTCAGCAATTTGGCCTGAAAATGGTCAAGTGTCCATCGAATATCGTCCAGCTCCCTGTCGGATCTGCAGAATGGATCGTTAGCATTGTAGAAGGTCCTGTTCTGTGAACCTCCAACACTAAATGTGCGTGCAATCCCTATTGCGCCGAGTGCGTCCAGTCTATCAGCATCCTGAAGTATTCTTCCTTCAAGGCTTTCGGGAACAAATCGTTTGGAGTAGCTGTGGGCGCGTATGCAAGAAGATATGTGGTTTATCTGGTCTTGGGGATAGCCGTAGCTCAGCAGGATGTTTTCTGCCAAGTCAGCGCTTTCATCTGAAGACTTGAAGGACTTATTGCTTCCCTTTGGGTATACAACAAGATCATGCAGCAGGACTGCAGTAAGCAATATCTCCATATTGGAGCCTTCGCGCCGGCCTATCAGTTTGGCATTCTTATAGACACGCATGATGTGGTAGAAGTCATGCGCAGGATCTCGTCCTTCTAGCATCTTCTTTACCTTTCTTTTGATTATCTCATGGGTCATACTAATCGAGTCCTACATGTTTATTAATAAGAGTGGCAGGTTAGAAGAGGCATGCTGGACCTCGTCTTTTTTCTACCACTATCTTTTCCAGCATCAAGGTGAACCTACCTTGTAACATTCTATTTGTGACCCTTTCTAGCGTCGTTAGAAAATTTTCTAGAGGTGGAGATAATAAGGTACCTGCTGAGCCTAGGAGAATCCAAGTAATCCAAGGGAAATAATAGCTTTATATTTCATGCAAAGGATCAGGCTTTATACAATAAGCAGATTAGATCTAGAGATCTTGCTATAATCTCCTCTCTCTCTTTTCTTGAGCGATATTTGGCTCCGTTCTATCTTGCCAACAATTTAAACAAAAATTACCCTCCTCTTGAAAGATGAATGCCTCATGATTACATACGTCGCAGTTTATCCTATTTTCTCTGGATATTACGCTGACCGTTGCATCATTTTCAATATAGACTTCTAACATTCAATAGCTCTCCTTTTATTGTGTCGTCTGCTTTGGCCCCTTAGTTGTCTATTGCAGCATGGACACCGAATGGTGTGACACTTAAAATATTTGGCGCACTTCGTACAGTACCTAAGGCCAAATGCATAGGGGCTAGGCGAGGGAAAGCATGGATATGCTAGTCTATCACAGAGGTTTCTGCATGGTGACATGTTTTAAAACCTCAGAATTTCATGCTATAACCTAGCTAGCACTAAAGGGGGAGGGGAGAGGGAAGAACATGTTATGTCATGTGATTACATATAATGTGAACAAAATTGCTATAAAGTAGCCCAATTATCCTATAAGAATTGTGAGCTCATATGGTTAAGAGAGGTGGCAAGGAGGTAATTACCGTAGAGGTATTTAAGGAGACATATGACGCAATGAAGGCTATCGCCACTAAAAAGCATTGGAGTACGAAGGACTACATCAACACTGTCCTCTTGGAGGCAATCGAGAGGGACAAGTTCCTACAGTCCTACGCTCCCTCGCTGTCAAAAGTGGGTTATGAAGATAACATTCTGTTTATTCGAGATGCAAAGCTCGGCAAGACTTCAGAGATCTCTCTTCGAGACCGCTGCCTTTACTGTAATGTATGTAATTCAAAGGACTGTATCCATATTCACTATGCGTTTGCGCTGCCAGAAGTAGCAAAGCTGTATCTGCATAGACTAGTATCTCAAGCTAGACCAAGAATGATCTAAGTCAAAGAAAGACAGACAGACACCTATTTCCAGACGTTTTGGTTGTGATACTAAACAAACTTCAAAACCTGATATCTATATCGAAATGGTTAGGCAGATAACTTGCTGCAAAAGACTACTTACACATTATAGCTGCCAAGCTGCTGGCGAAGTAGAAATGAGCATGACGGCAACTTCATATTAAGAGGGGATTTATGTATATTGCATGCAATAACGTTTTACACCATAATTCTGCCTTTTTAGTATTTATATTTGCAGGCTATTTTAGCGACTGTGTGTGTATCTTACATTTAAAACGCTAAAGATATTATCATTAATTACCCCTGCTTTAAAGCGTTAATATATTAGAGCATAGTTTTCTTTCAATAGTCGATGGCTGAACCGATACATTGAAGAGCAAAGGACAACAAACAACATGTGCCCTATGCGGTAAGGTTATCAAAGCAAACATTATCAAGCAAAAAGTGGGTGGAGTTTATTATATAGTTGATAAAGATGAGTGTGCTATAATATTGAAGAGACTCCATAGCGTATATGGCAATGATTTTTGCATGATGCTCAAAGAATAACATCGGCATAAGATAATTCACTTATCTATTCTAATATATTATTCGTTAGAGAAAACCTTGGAAGGAATTTCTGGATTGCCAAAGTTATCGGAATATGCAGAATATAATTTGATTTGCTGCCCATGTTTTATCCTGTATTTGTTGGAAATCAGATTAATTACCCTGCGATACTCGTCCTTTAATGGAATTAGCTCCTCGGCCAGTTTTTCTGCTATGAGTATGTGACCATTATCGCCTGCATCCATCACTCTACGAGCAATTATAATGCCAGGCCCCCATATGTTCTGTACATTATTGAGATCGCTCACTGTGAATACGGGACCTGATCCTAGCCCAATTCGTACCGCCATTGAATCTGCGGCATCATATTTCTCTTCATTGTATGCTTGTATTTTGTGGTGAAGCTGAATACTAAGTTCAAGTGGACTTTCTGGGTTTGATAGAAACCCAATTGCCATTCCATCACCTGACGGTAAAATGATCCTCTTGCCTGTGGACGCCTTTCTGAAGGAATCACAAGAATGAATAAGCTCATTTAGGATTTGAATTTTCTGAATCTGCTTTTTCACAGACAGCCTAGGGTCCGAAAGACCAACCATATCAACGTAGAAGAAGTTTGCGTGAAAAGCTTCCGAAGGCAATCCTGTATCTGATATTTTTGAACCATATGCATTTTCTAGCCTATAGTAAATCTCCATACACTCTTTGCTATCAAATATAAGATCTGATTTAACTAATGGCGTCCCTATCACTGGCTTTGCACAAAGCGCACATGAAATATCAGCTGAAGTTCCAAAAGATGAGCGTTGTAGATTCCTAAAAATAATGATGCCATTGCTAGAGATTTTGAAATCAGTCCATTTAGGATCATAATAGACCCCTTTTAAATGACGCACTCTGATGTTTCTAATTGGCACGTCGTTAGAATCTTCTTTTAATCTCATCTCGATAATGCCATCGACTATTGAACTTAGATTACTGACCATTCTCTGATCTACTGATGAGGTGGTCAGTGTAAGAATCGCAGTTACGTTCAATCCCTTCAAAATATGAGTCAAGTCCATCACAAACTCTATCAATGTTCTTTCTCCAAGCAAGATTAATGCGTGCGTCATCGAATCTACAACTAATCGTATTGGTTTGCCAGTGTCGGCGATATTATTATTATTATTCCTCTCTTGATTTGAAGATGTCGTCCAAGTCTCACTTGTCGACCAAATTTCAAGGCTACGTTTCAGAGCTGAAAGTATCGTATTTGCTAGCTCTTTTCCAGAAATTGATCTCTTGTTATCATAGGGCGATGATATATCATCATCACATGGATTGATAAATTTCAGATCGTCGAGAATATTCTTGCCTTCTACATTAGGAAAGAGCGCGTGAAATTGCATTTTGCTCAAGTCCGTACTTATGAACATGCATTTTTCTCCTTTAAGCAATCCATCTAATAGGAACTGCCTGCAGTACATTGTTTTGCCTACCCCTGAGGGGCCGGACAGGAGCAAGATCTTTGGGCCATTGCTTTGAAAAGGCAGATAAATTCCTGGTATCAAGAGACTACTACTACTGCTGGTACTGTTATTCTGAGCACGGTCCAAATTATTACTCGCTCTTGACAACATTCTACCACACTCTAAACACTTATTTGCCTTGTCATGGTAAGCTGCTCAAGCTGCTTTGCAAAGGGATGATCTGGGTATCGCAGCACTGTCAGGAATTCTTTTCTCTGGAATTGGATATCGCAATAGCAAGGGATCGCAGATATCAGCTCCATCTTGGTTTGATCAGAAAGAAAAGTATCAGAACCAAGTTCATTCTCAAATGTTTGTATTTGTATCGGAGTCCCTTCAGCTGGCATACTGCTAGTACTCTTATTTGTAGACTGAGAGCTATGAAGATAGGTCCTTGGAATACAATAACCAGAGACTAGGTTTAAAAGAAGAAAGGATTTCGATCCAAACTTTGTAAATGACCCATAAATATCGTTTGCCATTTTTATAGTGCCTTCAATGTCTAGATCTCCAAACTTGAGCGTAAGGAAAAGTACATCTGCAACTGCTAGCGAATTAATAGACCAATACCTGATACCTGGGCTTGTATCTAGGATAACATAATCCGATTCATAATCTGAAATCAAATCTTCTCGTAATTGAACAAACCGTCTAAGAAGCTGTATATTGGCATTGGCAGTCTTGATACTCCCTTCTAATCTGTATATCTCTTCCTTTTGGGGGTTTGAAAAACCAACCAATAACTTTCCTATCTTATTAGTTTTACCAGCTGCATATCTGGTTAGAGTAGACGTCATATCGACCATTATTTCGTTCAGGTTAGAATTTTCAAACAAGAGATCGTTTATCCACTTATTTGGAGAATAATCAAAATAGGCATGAATGCTAGGTGCATAAACGTCAAGGTCAAGCAAGGAGACATTATATCCTTTAAGTGATAGCATGGCGGCTAGGTTACATGCTATTGTTGTTTTGCCAGTGCCGCCCTTATATGAGTGGAAGGCAATGCATCGGGGCATATCTTATGGCTATAACTCTTTCGAAGACCTATTTAGGAATTGCCTCTATTAACCTTAGCTAAAGCTAGGTAATGAATAAGCCTCTGCTTATTGCTTGTCTGACATTAAGATATGAGGATTAGATGTAATGAACCGATTAAAGCCAACTTAAAAAAGTTTATTACCTATACCCTTACTTGCCGCCTGCGTAACTATAGGAACAGAAAAAATTTGTTGTTTGGATTTTGCTTAAAAGGAGATTTTCGGTGGTCCGATTGAAGTGCTTCTTGGATCACGGGCAAAAGCAATAATGCAATCGTTAAACTCTCAGCTTTAGAAAAGCTATTTTGAGTAAGTCGCGCAGTAATAAAAAAGAGAAAGAGAGAGAAAAAACACACATGCCCGACGGTCTCAAGGTTAGAATGATAAAGGGTCCCGCGGAGGTAGTTGTAAAAGGCGCATGTCACGTTCTCGGAAGAGAGGTGTCGGGGCAGACAGTAAAGGTAAGGGCCGGCAAGGCGCTCCCATTTGAGCCAAGTAATAGGTGGTGTAGGCTGCACGCCCGGCTTGGACACGGCGCTAGGCTATGGTGGGCTGACCCCAAGCAAGCAGGAACTTCGATGTGGCTCAGCCTTGCCAAGCGGGTATCTGACTTAGCTAGCCGCAAGAAAACTACGGTGATGCTCGTGGGTGATACCGACACTGGCAAGTCAACGCTCGCGATATATCTTGCAAACATGGCAATCAGGCGCGGGCTTGTTCCATGCATTATAGATGGAGACATTGGTCAGGGGGACCTCGCACCGCCTAGTGCTATAGGATCCGCCTTTCTCTCAAAACAGCTAGTCGATCTACGTGATGTTAATAGCAGTCTGTTTGAATTTGTTGGAAACATATCGCCCATAGGTTTTGAGGGATTAATTGCAAAAAAATTGAGGTCCATGCTTGATAGAACCAGTCCGTTTGCCGATATATCTATTGTCAACACAGACGGCTATGTGAGGAATGGCGGCCTTGAGTATAAGTCAATGATTGCACAGAAGTTACAACCAGATGCAATAATATCCCTGGGGGAAAATATGTTGTTTGATGGGTGGCGTAAGGTGGCGTCATGGCAGCTTCTCCACGCCTGGTCCAGCAGTCAGGCATACAAGTCAAGGCTCGAACGCTTGAACCGCAGGCTGGATCAGTTTCTCCGATATGTTGGCAACGAATATACTATAGCCAATCTGTTGCAGATTAAATTCGATTACATGAACACGCTGTTTTCCTCTTTTGATCTGCGTCAGCCGCCTTTAAAGCAACTAGAGCCAGAAAACATGACTGGAATGTTCGTTGGCCTTGGTTCAAACTGCACCGTTATGGGATTCGGTGTTATTATAAACGTCAATCCCAACAATAGTACCATACATGCGCAGACAAATATCAATTCATTTGACACTATCTACCTCAGCAACATCAGGCTGAGCAGCGACAGGATAATGGAAGTCAGGCTCACTTGATAAAGGCAGGGTCTTTCAGCCCAAGATCATCAAAAGCTTCGAGTCTTTGCTTGCATGCGTAGCAGCTGCCGCAATGCACAGTACCCTCCCTATGACAGCTCCATGTCAGTTCCACAGGCGCTTTGAGCTTGATAGCGAGCCTAATTATCTGTTTTCTATTCATCCTTGAGAGTGGAAGCAGTATTTGGTAGGCTTGGTCATTGCACAATAGGCACCCCTCTTTGAAGAGAATGTTAATTTTATCTATGAATCTTTTTGAAGCATCTTTGAAGAATTTAGCGTCATGCAGGTTATGACCTCCTATGATCCATTTGGCGCCTAGGTATTCTGCATAGTGGGCGCCTATGGAATAAAATATCATGTTCCTAGCTGGAACATACGACGACTCTTGGGCATTCGAATGAGGACTCTCCTTGAAGAGCCCGCTGTAATAAGAGGAGTTGCCCACTTCCTTTACAAAAGGCAGATCTATTTCAATTAACTTGTATATCCCTGCAGCCTTAACCAATTGGACACTCGCGCGTTTTTCTTGTACAAGCCTGCCAAAGTAATTGAAAGTAATTGCAATTACTTCAGAATATTTTTCTTTTGCCCAATAAAGACAGGTAGCAGAATCGAGGCCGCCCGAGAGCATTACAAGAGCCTTATCGCTCCTCATCTGCTACTACTTCTCTTTCTTTACACCTGCAATTATATGAGCGCCTTTGTTTATGCCTTCATAAATGTACACTCCAAGGGCTTCTACGTTCCCAGGCATTCTAGGTGCAAGCAATTTAATTATTTCCGAAGAAAGCTTCTCTACAGTTGCTTCCCCCGACAGCATGTACGTAGTTGACTTTGGTAGCTGAAGGCTAAAGTACCCTTTTGGTCCATCAAATGCTACGTAATAATGGACATCGTCTTCCTTTTGCAGGTATTTCTTGTTAATGAAGAACTTGTGATCTATTGCATTGAGTGTCTCTTTGATTATCCTCTTTGCTTCTGCAAAGTCAACCACTAAGTTGTTCTTCATGCTACCAATTATCTCCACCATTACAGTAGATGTGTGGCCATGGAGAACAGAGCATTTCTCTACCAATGGCAGGATGTGGGCATAGTCAAACGCAAGCGTTGGATCCTCAATAAAGATTGAGCCAGTCTGCATATGATCACCCGCATCGAAAAAGAAAAGTGAGTCTATTTCGTTTGTTCTGCTCACATATTTTGAGTGGCCTACTGCAATTATATCAAGTGTTGGGAGCTTGTCGCGTATATTCTTAAACTTGTTTGCATCCTCTTCAGAATCTACAACTTCGATGTATTTGTTGTTGTTGTTGTTCCATATTTTGAAATCAATTTTCAAAGACTCGCCGTCTGGCATTTTTACATTCACATCATACTCGTATTTTTGAGTAAGAAACGACAACATTTTTGCAACAGATAATTCTGATCTACTTCGAAACAAATTGCCTCTATCTATATATCTGAGATCGCTGTTGAGGACGATCCTCTCTTTGGTCATTTTTTTCTATTCCTATTCAGCAGAATTTGGTCTGGAATAGATATATAAATTGTATTTTCCTCCTACATCGCTGTGCATTTATCTGGGCATAAAGGGTATCTAAAGGCTATTGATCGCCTTAAGACAAGCTCTCCACAATGCGGTGTCTGAGAATATTTCAGAAACCCACAAAGTAGCGGTGGCTTTCTCAGGTGGAGTAGACAGCTGCCTTCTTGCCAAGTTGTGCAATCATCTCAGGAAGCAAGTTACGCTTGTAACGATAGGCTTTCCCGGCTCTCATGATATCAACTTTTCAAAAAGTATGGCATCAAAAATGGACATGGAACATAAGGTACACGAGATCGATTATAGTGACTTTCGAGAAAAACTATGGCATGTACGGCAGGTAATAAGATGCTCAAATATTTCTCACATTGAAAACTGTATAGCCTATTTTTATGTCTCTAGGCTTGCAAAGCAAAATGATTTAAACGTAGTCTTAAGTGCGAACGGATGCGATGAGCTATTCTGTGGCTATGACAGATATCGTAAAGTCTATTGTAATGGAGAGGCACAGATAAACAGATTAATGGAAGTGAGCCTGGCCAATGAATTTGCTCTCATAGAGGAAATCAAAACTGTTTCAGCCCAATTTAGGATACAGATCCAGCAACCGTTTCTGTCCTCTAAATTCGTTCAATTTGCCAAGACTATTCCTATCGACCAAAAGATCAAAGGATCTGATGATATGATAAGAAAGCACATTCTGCGAGAGGCAGCAATTGCACTAGGTGTGCCCGAAGAATCCGCAATGAAGCCCAAAAAGGCACTTCAATACGGCTCATCTATTCACAAATACTTGAAGAAAGCATACAGAAGATATGATTATTCTTTATAGGTAGTTTTGCATGTTATTACGCTAATGTAGTAATATTCTAACGTATCCATATACAACTCACTCATTTTTTGTCATTTGTGATCTCTATACTAATATACAAGTTCCAAAGTCATTGATGCATTTGCATCAACAAACTCATCTGCCGGCGACTCTCTTTAAAGTAGTCTCAGCAGACATTCCTCTTTCAAGAATTGCTTTTATTTTTTCGTTGTCAAGGAGAGTCTCAATGAGCTTCTGTTGCTCTTCTTTTGGAACTTCATTTGAAGTCTCAAGTGAGTCAATCGCCTTCAGCTTCCAATAGTTATTGAGTGCATTCTCTATTGTAACCTTGGAGTCATAAACAATCCTGCCAAATGTGGTGAGAATATACTTGCCATTCTTTCGCCTTACAAGTCCAGCACTAGTCATCCTCGATAGTCTAGAATAGTACTGCTTGCGGGTAAGTTTGGTCCTATTCTTAAGGTTCTTACTATCAATCGTCTCTAGGGCAACGGTTGTAAATAATTCAATTGATTTATCATCAGCAATGGTTCTTAGAACCGTTGCTGCCGATGTGTGTGATTTAGCCAATAGCTTGCACTCATATTAAGAAAAGGAGGACTGGTTATTATAGATTCTTTTCCGTTTGAATGTGGATCCGCATGCATAGTCTCCATTTCAGGAGATTACTTGAAAACATGATATATAAAGGCTCCACCATATTCACGTTATATATTCGTGGTATATATATTTCTACTCATAAAGGCAAGAAAGATCCCACCATACCCAATTGCAGTAACATATAAAGCGGGAACCATTTTTTGTGTTGCTCGCGCATTAATTTCATATCTTCAAACACTTTTCGTATGTTAGTCATTCTGAGTAGTGCAAGGGATGCCACTATAGTTATTGCAATAGGAGTCGTTATCATCATCGTGCTTATGCTATCCTGCTCAACAAATGTCACATAAAGCATCCAAGATGTTACTGGCATGCTCACCAATAGGATGATCAATACTCTGACGGTATTTTCGCTGCCTAGGACAATTGGAATTGTGCGTCTGCCTGCTGCCTTGTCTCCTTTAATATCTCCCAAATCGTTGATTGTTGAGCCAACAAATATCATAATACCTGACATTGTAATAGTGTGAATTGTTACAATTGGATTTTTGATTGCAAGCTCTGTGCCATAGCTCGAGGTGATGCCTAGCATACTACACAGCATATAAAATAATGCGATAGCTATATTCTTGATGACGAACCGATTCATAAGCGCGATTCTTTTAGGCATAGAGTACAATATCCCAATGAGCATCATCGGCATTACAAATATGATACTAGCTATAGGAAGTGTGCTTATCAGTATTGCAAGAGCGGCTCCATTTGTCAGCATAATGAAAGTCCATGCCTGTTTTTTTGAAACCAGGCCAGAAGGTATGGGCCTGTTCTTCAAGTTGGCTTTGTCAACGTCGGCATCAAGAAGATCATTCAAAATATACATGCCTACTGCGATCATAAATGTAACAAGAGGAGCCAGCAAAATTCTTTGGATTAGTAGCTGGGCGTCTGTCTCTGAACCCATTATATTTAATATGCCAGGGATGCAAAATACACCTGCAGCAGTTGCAACGGAATAAAGCAACCCATGCCTCTTGCGGGAGTTAAGGAGTACTATCTGCGACCACAAAAAAGAAGTTCGAGCTCTTGCCTTGGTATCATCCTGTATGCCCTGGCGTCGTCGTCGACTACTTATGGCATATGCCATGTTTTGATAGAGACATAGTGATTTTTAAAATTAGAGTTTCATTTTTAGGTAAATATCTACAGTCAAATTCCAATTTACGGGATACTGGTCATATGTTCTTGCATTAATGGGCTTGGAACCGAACCCTGCTTGTGTCAGAGCAAGATCAAATAAGGTCCCTTCGTAATGGTCGATATTGTAATTAACACTGTATTTTTTAAAATAGTTCAATTTTTTTCTTAATCGGGGAAAAATCACATGTTAAGTATTAAATATTACCCAATGCCAGTCAATAAGGATGCATGGTCAAGCTGATAGTGTAGAGCAGGTTTTTGCTACTCTTGCAGACAGACATTCGATAAATATAGTTAAAATGGCATACCTTGGCTTGAAGGGTTCATCCATGAGTTATAAAGGCAATATCAGCAAAAAGCAATTCTATGCCCGGCTCAGGCGTCTGCGCGATATAGGCGTTATAGAGAAACGTAATTCAGTTTACAGAACCACAACCTTCGGCTCACTTATCTATAATGGACAAATCAAGGCCCTTGAGGATATTATAGCCAATTATTGGAACCTTAAGGCCGTTGATGTTCTCAAGTCGAGACAAGATTTTCCTTTGCCTGAGAAGGAAAAATTGATTGAGGAGATGATACAAAACACTAGCTTGAAGGGTATTGTGAACGGTACACATCTTTCAGGATTTTCGGTTATTAAGGATTACAACAAGCTGGTTCTTGAGGTAACAAGATTATTGGAAAGTGCAGAAAAAGAAGTATACCTAGCAACACGCTATCACGATCCCCATTTTTCGAAATTGATGTTCCATAAGATAGCTAATGAGGGCCTTACGATGCATTTGTTGGATGGCTTGCCAGACCAGGTAAGCGTTGAAAATAGAATTAATGCAATATTGAGAGTTCCGCCAAACAGGGAAACCTTTGAAATGGTAAACAAGATAATCAAGTCTAGGCGACTTGACCTTAGGAAAGCACAGTTATCTGCAAGCTTCATGGTAGTTGATGGGAATGCAGTGTGCTATGAGACTACAGACTATCCTAACCCCGAACAATTTACTGTCGCAATTTCTCACCACGATGATCCGTACCTAGCTAAGCGTTTCATATCATATTACCATACCCTGGTAAAGGATGCCAGGGGTGCGCAGTTTGTCGAAACCATTAGAAAAAAATAGGAAATAATCTTTTGTCAGGCTATGTGTGAAATAGGTATAGATCCAAAGACCGATTTTATTTGTAGGTTTAGTCACCATGAGCCTAAGGATGTATATGCTAGCTTCTTGCATTAACTTAACAGAAACGATCTACCAATATCAAACACAATTTTCCTTTTTGTAAATAACAGCTTACATCCAAGGGCAAAGGGAGCCTTTAGTAGGGAAAGCAACTAAGATGACTATGTCGGCTCTTATTGCAACATTGGAAGCCTACATCTTATCGCTTTGGTATGACTATGTTGTGGATTCACCGCTTGCCGTGCCCAAGGTTGTACAAGTAACTTCGCTATACATGACTCTCAGCTATGTTCAT
>DATMWK010000110.1:0-21212 GCA_035562555.1 Nitrososphaera sp.
TCCTTACAAAGGGTCTTCTTCTTCTTTTGATATTGTCGTCTGAATTTGTCCGACAATTGTTAAAATCAAGCTCAATCTAATACCGTATTTTACCAGATTAACAGAAGTGGACCGGGTGGGATTTGAACCCACGACCTCAGCAATGCCAATGCCGTATCCTACCGGACTAGACGACCGGCCCAGCAACAATTCAAGGTTTTGGAACGATATTAAAATGATACGTTTACGACTAGTTCAAATGGAGTATAATAATAATAACTTACGACCAGCTCTTGACGCTCGGTAGCATGACGGTTTGAATAGTAAACATACAAGTGATGAACTACTAGCCTCGTACTACCATCATACAAATGACATATTCTCAATTTCTTCTCTTATAGGCCTTACTTATGGACTTGATGTAGAAAAGAGAAAAAGTTAAAAAATATTCATTATATATATCCGAGGCTGCAAAAATAATCAATTTTCAGGAACATGTTTTTGGATAGCATCTCTCAATGCCTTAGTAACTGTTGGAAGAATTCTTGGATCATTTACCTTGGGTATGATGTAATCTTCCCTTAGATAAGTATCATTTACAATCCCTGCAATAGCATTTGCAACCGTTACAAGCAAACCTTGACTCAAGGTTTTGGCTCTTATATCAAGCAGAACTCTAAGAACAGACGGGAATACGGCAGCGTTATTGATTTGATTTGGAAAATCGGATCTACCTGTGGCTACAATTCTTGCCCTTCCTTGCATGGCATCAGTAGGAAGTATTTCAGGATCAGGGTTACTCAGTGCAAATACTATTGCATCATGATTCATTGATTGTACCATTTGATGATTTAGTATACCTCCTTTTCCAGATACACCGATAAATACATCAGCTCCTTCAATTATGTGCGCCAAGTCTCCAGTCAATTTCCTTGGATTAGTTTTTTGGCTTATTTCCAATTTGTATTGGTTCTTCGTATCATCATCATCATTGTTATTGTTAACTCTATCAATTGACAAAGATCCTTTGCTATCTGTTACAACAATATCCCGACATCCTGCCTCATATAAGATCTTAACAATACCGTATCCTGCTGAGCCTGCTCCTGCTATCACCAATTTTATTGCATCTAGCTTTTTGCCCACTATTCTAAGGGAGTTTATCAGAGCCGCAAGGGTAATAACAGCAGTTCCATGTTGGTCATCATGAAAGATTGGGATAGATAGGATTGCTTGCAAACCTTCTACTATTTCCAATACCTTAGGCGACTCGATATCTTCTATGTTTATGGCTCCAAATATTGGTTCAATTTCTTTAACAAATCGAATTATCTCATCCTTGTTCTGAGTAGATATACAGAGTGGAAAAGCATTGATGCCGCCTAAGATCTTGAATAAAACTGCTTTTCCTTCCATAACAGGAATTGCTGCCTCTGGGCCTACATTTCCCAAACCAAGCACTCTTGTTCCATCACAGACTATAGCAACATTATTCCATTTTGATGTGTAATCATATACCAATTCCCTATTGTTGCTTATTTCTTTTGAGACATATGCTGCTCCGGGAGTGTAAATCAAACCAAGAGTTCCTTTTTCTTCTTCAAAGAGATTTTCCACCGAAATTCTGCTTTGAATCTCTATCTTGCCTTTCAACATTCGGTGTAAGCTTATAGCCTGATCTTTTAGATTCAAAGCAATACCTCTATGGCCACAACCTATCTATGAGTTTCTGTATCTTTATTCCAGCAGAAGCACTGAAGAATATGAAATCTCCATCAGTAGCGCATCCCCCTATTATCTCTCGTTTCTGCTACTTCTTTTAGCGCAGTTGCCTACAAAAATTTTTGCGGATAGAGTATATGATCTATTGATGCAGACTATGGGTCCTTATCGCAGTTTTTATACTTATTAAGACTTCCAATACTCGGAGAATAGATATGCCCTCCGACCAACAGCCAAACCGCCTACACAGATTATGTAAAGGTGTTATTGCAAAAGATTCCTCCATCAGGTTTGTAGGAATAGCGAACCAGATGGGAAATCTAATTGAGGCAGCTTATAGAGAGGGTTTACAGCCTTTGATGGATAGGCAAGAAACTGAACATTATACCATACAGACTGTCTTACGTGCATCAACACGAGAAACTTTTGAGAACAAGATAGGCAAGCAACGGTATGCCATAGCTGTTTATGAAAAGTTGATTCGTGCAACGGTTCCAATTGTCATAATGACCCGTCACCAGTACGATAAAGACGAAAATCAAAAAAAACAACAGCAACAAGAAAAACAGGAGTTTAAATGGTTTTACTTATTGATATCATTTGATCTGGGTTCTGATGTGATATCTATTGTTGAAGACAAGATATTGCCACTAATTGAGCAATTTCAGAGAGATTCATTGGTTGCTTAGATACGAAGTAGTATATTCTTGCCTTGCCACACTTATCAAAAAGTTACAAGATACTGATAATTTTAATTAACTGTTCATAGTCTGACGCTACCCTTTCATACATAATACAATACATACAACATCATCCAAACGAGCAGATCATCAAATCTCATCTCAGATGCAAGATAGTGAGAACAGATTGCCAAGTGCAGAGGCAAGACATCGAAGGAATAAGATTTAATGGACAAGTAGCAGAAGAAATTGACAGAGCAGATCTAAATAATCTAAATTATAATCAATCCCAATCACGTACATCAACAATAATGGAATGCATATATACTGATTATTTGTAATCGCACTAGCAAATTATAAGTTGATTATAAGCTGATGATGATTTATTCCATCACTACACCTGATGGTAATAATTATTATTATTGTTATTATTATATGGGTTTTTGTTGGCAGATCTTGTTATCATGTTATCGTGTAGGAGTGTTATGCTAGCAATATTAATCTCAAATATTACTCTAAATTACTAAGAAACATACTCGAAAAGATGGTAATATAGATTTATAACCATAGGATATCGAATAACTGATACACAAAGCATGGTAGAATCAGGCGGCAAACGGATAGTTCTGACTGCAGACCGCAGTTTGATGACAAACTATAGGGGCAACTTTCTCTATGGCTTTATTGCATGCGGTCCTTATGAGCTTTTACCAGAATTTGTATTTGACAAGATCTTTTGTCCAAGTATTGAGACTGACCCGAACACTGGAGAGGTTAAGGTTGCACAATGCGGTTTGAGAAGGATCGAAGCAGCGCTTTTGAAAGAATACGGACGCGACGAGATCCTTCTTGCACATCCTGAGATGCTCGACAAGTGCGTTGGCCCAGAGACAAAGGTCATCGGCATCAATGTCATGGATCCACTTGGTATGGCACCAGTGACGACAACAATGTCTCCAGAAAAACTCTCATACGTAGCCATGAAGTTTAAAAAGATGTGCGCTTCCATTATTCAGCTAAAGAAGAAATACAATTTCAAGGTGGTCGTTGGAGGTAACGGCTCGTGGGAACTTGCCAAGCCCGACAGGATGAAGATTCACGGTATTGATACAGTGGTCATTGGCGAGGCAGACGAGCTGGCTCTCGATCTTTTCCATGACTTGGAGGCCGGTGACGCGCCAGAACTCTTGCATACCTTTGTACGCAACATCGAAAATATCCCTATGATGCAAGGACCGACGGTCAATTCCCTCATCGAGGCTATGCGTGGCTGCGGTAGGGGCTGTGACTTTTGTGATGTCAACAAGCGCTCAAAGAAGGACTTTCCACTTGCGAGACTACAAAAAGAGGCCAAGATCAACCTTGATTATGGTTTTGATTCCATCTGGCTACAATCTGACGAGATGCTACTTTACGGTTGTGATAACAAAGACTTTATTCCAAACGCAGATGTAATCACTGAGCTGTGGAGCGGTTTGAAATCTACAGGAGCACGCTTTGTTGGAACAACTCACATGACGCTTTCTGCAGTTGCGTCTTCGCCCAACCTTATAAAAAAGATGTCCGAGATCAATGAAATGAATGTCGCTGGCGGCAGATGGCTTGCAACCAACCTGGGGGTCGAGACAGTTGCTCCAAGGATGGTCAAAAAGCACCTTGGTGTGAAGACAAAGCCATTTCAACCCGAAGAATGGGGTTCAGTGGTAAGAGAAGGCTGTAAGATACTTAATCAAAATAATTGGTTTCCTGCGCTTACATTAATCATAGGATGGCCTGATGAAACACCAGACGAAACACAATACACGATCGATCTTATCGACGACTTTAGACAAATGAACATGCGTGGCTTGGTTGCACCGCTCCTATATCAAGACTTCTCTGAAAAGAACTCGATGCATTTTGGCAACCTAAACGAGGCACAATTCACACTATTCTGGAGATGCTGGGAGCACAATCTGCGCGTGATAAATGACATTATTCCGATCATCATCAGGAATAAGACATACGGTCCAGCAATGAAGGTCTTTATGGCAGCGCTCATAAAGTCCGGCACTTGGGCAGTTATGAGATATCTGCGCGGACTCTCAAAAGAATTGTTCAATGGACAAGTACCAGAAGACATAGTCGAGCGATACTCACACAAACAGTCTGTGACTGCTACGATGCCATCACGGCTCTAGCAGTTCCTTATTATTGTAGATTCTTGATCGCTTCCTCTGCAAGCGTTGCAACTTTGGGTGTCAGGACTACAAAGTAATTCTTGTCTGCACGCTCTACTGATGTCACAGGCCGGTGTTTCTTTGTCGAAATGTCAAATTCGACAAGGCCTGGGTCCAGTTTTCCTTTAGTATATATCATCATCAAAATCTCTCCTGAAAGTGGAGTCAATGGCACAAGAGAGAAGACATATCCTTTGTACGAACTAATGGGCATGACTTGCTTCATGTATGGTGCGACAGAAACAAGGTAGAGAAAAACATCCTCTACTGTAGCAAATTCTTCAAATTCAAACTTCATCATTTTACTCGCATTTTACCAAGATATAAGGCTTTAAAAAAGAAAAAGAATATTAGCCGTACGATTCGAACTTGATGTCGTAGCCTCCATCCTTTCTCTTATTGCGCTCAGTGACAAAGCCTTTCGGAATCAAATAATCCAGAGCGCCGTCTATTGTTCCCTGCCAGCCGCAGATGTAAAAGGATGTGTTTTCTGGCGTCATCTTTTCACCCACCAGCTCCTCAAGGGGAGAGAGATCCCTGCCTGGCTTTGGCCTGAGGAATGACTCAACTCTGCCTTTCTGTCCACTCCACGACCTGTTGAACCACTCCTGTGGCCTGCTGATGCTTGCACGGTAGCGGAAGTTCCACTTGTCACGGCCTTTATCAATACTCTCATCTTCAAGAGACGTCAAGAGATCCCTGTAGCCAAGCTCATCAACATAACTTGCACCATGCAGCACGACTATTTCGCGCTTGCTTCCTATTGCCTTGAGGTGAAGGGAGTATGACACGAATGGAGCAAGGCCTGTTCCTCCGCCAATCAAAACCATCCTTCGATCGTCCGGCCTGTCGTCATGAAGCTTTTCGCTTATTGTGAAAATGCCTGTAGGCTTAACCCACAATATTTCGTCGCCTTCCTTTTTGTTGAACAGCTCAGTTGTGAGCCTACCAGGCACAGGCTTCCGTACCCAGCGTATGTACAGCTCAAAGCGCCTCTTCTGCTCAGGAGGTGATGCAATAGAGTAAGCCCTACGGACTATTTTGCCTTCGCTTGGGATATGGAAGCCAATCGTGACAAATTGACCAGCCTTAAAGTCGGGAATTGGCCCATTATCTGGAGTAATGTAGAAGATGCCAAGATCCTCCTTGATTATTTGGATGTATGATAGCTTGGCTTTATTGTCAACTACCATGTTACTTCTGAAATTCAGAAACGGGCAAATAAATACATTTTTAATTTTCAGGCGTATTAATGCCTGCTCAAAGGGACAAAAATAGGCAAGTTTTATTTGATTCTGGCTCCAATCTAATGTTATATATATGGTAGACTGGCTCAAGGGAAAGAGCTTTGGAGGCTCTAATGAGATCGATCAGCTTACCAAGACCATAAATGAGCAAAGCGACGATCAGAGGAAGATCATTTCCCAGTTCAACAAGGCCATGAATGAATTTGCAACTGAGCGGTCGCTTGAAACTTGCCTTAATGCCCTTAACTTGTCGATGCAGCTTGCTAACATCAGAGGAAAGTTGGCGGAGTCGTACGAATACTATGCTAGGCTATTAGAACGCGAAATAACAAGGTTAAGCAGAACAAAACCACCAGAATCCTAACCTAATTCAAGGATCTGCATAGACAATTCTTTTCAGACCGCGCATATAGCCAACCTTCTATTTTGAGGCAGCAGTAGTGACATATTCATTGGTTCCATCGAACCTTTGAGAATCACTCGCTCAAAGTACATCACTTCTGCTACCTTTTCTTTTCATCGTTTTAGATTTCCAGGCCACCAGAGATTAAGATTAAGGTTTTTTCTCTCTCCATTAATCAAATATTTTATCACATTCCATTCACACCCTTGGCTTTTATTGCTGTTTGACTCGACAATCCTTAATATTTCCTTCTGAGCTGGGTATTTCTGTCTCTTATGACCTTTCGTCCATATCAGCAAAGAATGTTCGTTCTTTTTGTCACGCCAAGACCATCAAAAGCCATTCTTGGCAGTAGCGCTTGCTTTAGAGTTAGTGATATACTATGCGGTTCCTTATAGTACCCAGTCTTTCTATCGTTATTTCAACCATATCTCCATCCTTTAGATATCTTGGCTCTTTCATTGACATTGCTACTCCAGCAGGCGTTCCCGTGGAAATGATGTCGCCTGGCTCAAGCGTCATGGTCACGCTAAGTGTAGAAATTATCCGCCTGATAGGGATAACCATATTTGAACTCGATGAGTTTTGGCGTGTTTCGCCATTAACCTTGGTTGTTATGCGAAGGTTTTGAGGATCCGAGATCTCGTCCTTAGTCGTTATCCAAGGTCCACACGGAGCAAAAGTATCGATTCCCTTACCTCGAGTGAACTGCTTGTCCTTGAACTGAATATCTCTTGCAGAAACATCATGTAGTATCATGTATCCAAAGACAGAATCAAGCGCTTTATCTTCTGGCACCTTCTTCGTTTCTTTGCCAATGACAACTGCAAGCTCGGCTTCATAGTCAAGGCGGGTTACGAATGACGGACATATGATGTCTTTGAACGGCTCATTAAGAGCGGTTCTTGGCTTCATGAATATCACGGGCTCATCTGAAGGAGTGAGCCCTGCGTCACGCGCATGATCGTAATAGTTAAAGGCAAGGCAGACAATCTTTGGAGGGTTTGGTATTGGCACCAAGAGCTCGACATTGCTCACTTTCTGATTGAATTTCAGCTTTGACTTGTGATGCTTGACCTCGTCAAGCCATCCTCTGAACACAAAGTCCTTGATGTTTAGTGGAACAGGTATGCCTGTCTGCTGCTGTATTTCCGACCTCGTGACAATGCTTTTTCCATCATTTGATATGATGCCATATGTATCCTTTACCTTACTATCTCGGATTCTTGCTACCTTCATTGTCGATTTACCTATGCGTCATTATCGCGATTTGATTACCATCGATTCTGCAAAATCCAAATCTTACGAATTGAACTCGTGTGTCAGGCTCAAGATGGGATACAAAAGATTCTGCAAAACCTTGTGATATTTCAAGGCTGTTAGTGTTGTACTCTTCCTCGCTCATGTAGAGTTCCTTGGGAACCATGACCTTATAGTCAATTATATCATTCTTTGCAATCCACTGTATTTTCGGCATGGATTGCCGGATCTCGTTACCACTAGTCTCAGCTGTTATTGTGAAGCGGGCACCATTCTTCCAATCTATGCTCATCACCTTGACGTTATACAACTCAATGAGCCGAATTTCGGCTCCAACCTTTAGCCCTGCTGCGTCATCTTCGGATATATAGAATTGGTCACCAACCTTCACTGTCCTCATCCCAAGGTTGGCATCAGTGGGATGGTTCTTAAGTACGACCTCTGTTTCTGGCCCGCCCCTGACATACATTTCGACAGGGTTTTTTACAAAGAACAGCCGTAGCGATATTGGATCTATTATCTTCCTGTTTAAAGATTCTAGGCTTTCAAAAGGCGGTTTGGTTTCTGCAAGCGTAAGGCCAAGCGACAGCACAAATTTGCGTATCGCCTCGGGCACAAAGCCCCTCCTTCTAAGCGCAGCAAGTGTTGGAAGCCGCGGATCGTCCCAGCTTCTGATTGTGCCATTTTCTATAAGTGGCTTTAGCTTTCGCTTTGAAACTGGAATTCCTTCAAACTCTAGCCTTGAAAACTCAATAAGGTATGGCTTTCTCAGACTGAGCCTGTCAAGAATTGCAAAATAGAGCGCGTTGCGAAGCTCATATTCTTTTGTCCTAAAAGCATGTGTTACGCCGTCGATGCTGTCTTCAATTGGAGCCGCAAAGTCATAGGTCGGCCAAATGCGCACTCTATTGCCTAGCTTAGGGTGATCAGAGTCTATTATCCTGAAAAGCGCTGGATCACGCATAGCAGTATTCTGGTCGGCCATGTCGCCCTTGAATCGCACGATGGCTTCATTCTGCTCATATGAGCCATTGAACAATTTTCCGATCCTATCAAGCGCGGTTGCAGGATCGCGCCTGCACTCGCAAGGGATGCCCCTTGCTCGGAGGTCATGTATCATCTCCTGGCTACAGATGCATACATATGCGCCATCCGCCTCGATCAGCCTTCTTCCATAATTATGCAAGAGCTCAATGTCGTCTGAAGTATTCTTAACAATATCAGGCTTGACTCCAAGCCATTTCAGTCCCTCGGTTATGGCGTCGTAATATTCTATCTTTTCGTTGAGCGGGTTTGTATCATCAAATCGGAGAATTAGCTTGCCGCTGTACATTCGGGCGTACTCTTCGTCAATTATAGCTGCCTTAGCATGTCCAATATGCGGGTAACCATTTGGTTCAGGCGGAAATCGAGTAACTACCTTGCCCTGCATGGCTCCTTCAAGCGGAGGTAGTTGTTGTTGTTGTTGTTTTTTCTGGTCTGATATCTGCTTTTTTGTAGTCCCCTTGCTAGGTGAAAGCTCTTGAAGGAGCGATTTTTGATCTGCAAGCGAAAGTGCATTTATTTGCTGTACAACTGCCTTGATTTCAGAGATAAGTAACTTTATTTGGCTACGCAAATCTGGCTTCAAGCCGACGAACTTAGCGATTACCACGTCAGATTGTGCCTTACCACCATGCTCAACTGAATTCTTCAATGCAATGATTTTGATGAATTTCTCAGTATTCGGATCAATTGGCACGTGGTACTACAGACTCCTGCCGACTACAAAATTTGCCGAGAACTGGAGAGCTCTTCTGGCATCAGAGTTATTGTAACCCTCAATTGACCTGATTGCTTCATTCAAGTATCTTCTGGCCTCATTTCTCACATCCTGCTCTATGCCAATATTAGAGATGACCCTGACAGCCTCCTTGATATCCTGGCTCAAAGCCTTCCCTCTTGTACCAAATACTCTCTTGATCTTTTCTGTGTCTTCTTTGTTGCCGTTTTTCAGAGCAAGCAGTATTGGATACGTCTTCTTGCCTTCTCGAATGTCATTGCCTGCTGCCTTGCCTGTCAGCTTAGGATCGCCTATCACACCTATTAGATCATCTACCAACTGGAAAGCAATACCAATGTTGCGGCCAAATGAAGAGAGGTTTCTAATATCGCTAATGGTGTGATTTGGAGATGACAGCGCGCCAAGTGCGCACGATACTTCAAAGAGCGTAGCAGTTTTTTTGCCAATCATGTCGATGTAATGCTGTACGCTTGGAAACTTGGGGCTTGATGCCACTTCTACATCTATTGCCTGTCCCTCGCATATTTCTGTGCATGCAAATGAAAGATGCTCCACCATGTCAATTACCGACTTGTCAGGAATTCCTGCCTTTCTACAGTTAAACGTTAACAGTTCAAACGCTTTTGAGAATAGGATGTCGCCTGCAAGAATTGCAAGCGGCATGCCATAGTATCTGTGCACAGTTGCAGCTCCGTGCCGCATTTCATCATTGTCCATGATATCGTCATGTACAAGTGTAAAGTTATGAACAAGCTCAACTGCAGCGGCTGCAGGAAGAGCCCTCTCGGCACTTCCCCCTAGCATTTCGCAGCCCTTGAGGACCATGAATGGTCGTAAACGCTTGCCTCCTGTGCGAATATAATGTGACGAAGCCTGGTAAAGCTCCTTTGGCTTGCCCTCAACAAATGCAAGTATAAAGTTGTTGACAGTAGAAGCATAAGATTCCAGCTCGCTTTTGATGCTGCCTGCCTTCATGTACGGCTACTAACCTCATGTGCTAGCATTCCTGTCAATATATATCTTGAGCTAGCAAGTGCAGTGATATTTTTGGCTCCAACAAGAAACATCGTGCTCTTAAGCTCTGCAAGAATTGTATCTGCAAATGCAAAGAGGCTTTCGCGTGATTGCGCAGCTGTTTGAAGGAACGGGTATGCCATTGCGGCCATGTTAGCACCAAGTGCTATGCACTTTGCAACTTCGAGCCCATTGCGCAGACCACCTGATGCAATGAGCGGCACTTTCACTGCGCGCCTAACCTCTATGAGGCTGGCAGCCGTCGGAATACCCCAGTCCCAGAACATCTCACCAAGGTGCTTCTTTAAATCATCTTTGAGAGATTCTGCCCGTAACTTTTCAACACCAGCCCAAGTAGTGCCGCCAGCCCCAGCGATATTGATCGCTGAAACGTTAGCCATCTCCAGTTTTATGGCAACCTCCTTTGAAATCCCTGCGCCCACCTCCTTGACTATCAAGGGTACATCTATGGTTTTGGCAAGCTCTGAAATCTGAGCAAGAACTCCCTTATAGCGTGGCTCGCCCTCTGGCTGTACAAGCTCCTGCAGCGGGTTCAAGTGCACCGCCAACGCATTTGCCCCAATCATTTTTACTATTTTTTTAGCTTCGTCTACCGTGAACCCTTTAGAAAGTTGTGCCCCGCCTATGTTTGCTATTAAGAACGCATTTGGTGCATTCTTTCTTGCTATTGAATAAGTGGCAGCAAGCTGTTCACTTTTGAGTCCTGCCCTCTGACTCCCAAGCCCCATGCCAAAGCCATATTTTTCTGCCAGCTCTCCCAGCCTGCCGTTGATGGTAGTTGCCTCGTCAGTGCCGCCAGTCATAGAGTCGATTATAATCGGTGCCGAAAATCTTTTCCCAAGGAAAGTCATCGAAGTGTCAATATCATTATAGTTCACCTCAGGCAGCGCGTTATGCACCAGCCTGACATATTCCAAGTATGTGGAAGTAGTTCTTGCCTGTACGTTCTTCTGAAGTGGAATGTCTATACCTTCCTTTTTGCGCCGCTTGATTATCTCGATATCAGAGGACGCGTCAAAAGTATCTGGCAACTAGCTCTTTCTCCCCTTTACCACTGTGCCAACCTTTACCGTGCCTTTTGCTGCCTCTATAATGCGTTCGGGTATAAGTCCGTTTATTATCACTACATCCATTCCGTGTGTTGCAATCTTAAATGCTTCTGTAACCTTTCTTTGCATTCCACCCGTTGCATCAGTGCCTGACTTGAAGTATTCAATCGATTTGCTCTTATCTTCGATCTGTATTTCCTCTACAAGTTCCCTTCTCATGCTGTCTTTGTATACCCCATCGACATTGGTCGCAAATATGATCCTTAACGGTCGCAGCGCTCTTGCCAGAATTGTCATGAGTGCATCGCCGGAGAGGATAGAATATTTTGTACCTCCAACGTAGACTATGTCTCCAAATGTAACTGGTATTACCTTTGACTGGGCCATAGCATAGACGTGCTTTATCCGTGCTAACATTGGCCTGTGGCCTGTTGTAAGAGCCGATGGTGGCATGCCATATGGATTAAGCCCCATCCCCATCATGGAATTGACAATTATCTGATTTAGTGCGATCATTGACTCATGCACTATGGAGACTCCATGGAGGTCATAGTTGTCCGACTTGGTATGCATATTATATTTTACCGACCAGTAGTGGCCAAACGAGCCACCGCCATGCACAATTATGATGGGAACACCTAATTGTGTCAGAGCGCGCGAAATGCCATGTATTGCATCGATATTAGCTGCGAGGGGCTTTTCCTTAAAGGTGACAACAGAGCCACCCAACTTGATAAGAGTAAGTCCTTGCAACAATAAAATGCATATAGTTTTTGAAGTGAATTTAAGTTTTGTTTACTTTTCCGCTTCTTCACTACCAAATAATAATAATAATAATAATATTGCCACTATCAGAGTCAGATAAATCAGGAAAGCAGTTGCACCACTTTAGCTACTCAGGCTCTGATAATTACTGCCTGCGACTACCAGTACGCTTGAAAAGGCAAGAAGGTCTTAAGGATTAGATCGAAAGCACATTCATAGCCTATTGCAGAACTCTTTTCTTCAATCTTTATAGCAGATATGTTGCATCATTTTATAATGGCAAGCAGCGAAGGACCTAGGATATTGTGGGAACAGCTAAAGGGCAAGAAGGTAAAGGCAAACGATGGTCATGATGTTGGTGAGATCAAAGAGGTGACACAGAACTACATACGCGTAGAGAAGGGAATAGTTAACAAAGACAAATCGTGGATCCCAAAGTATCTAGCCGACGCCTATGACGGGAAGGTTCTCTGGCTCGTGATCAGTAACGACGAACTAGCAAAGGGGTATTCGTATACGACACAACCAGCTAGGGAGCAGTATGCACATGACTTCGAAGCATTTAAAGCGACACCTTACGGACAGAGGGTAGTCCAGCTTCCGGATTTTGAGCAGAACATACGTATGACAGAGGAAAGAAAGTCCAGTACAGGCACAAACTCTAGCGAGGAATACAAGAATATCCGAGACCTAGAATAGTGATGTATCTAGAATTAGACAGAGCAAGGTAGTCTAAACCGTCTCACAGGGTGCGGTAGCTCGTTGTCGCATGACGCCTAGCTAATCCGGACATTAAAGAAGATATCATGGAATTCACAAGATCAAAAGTCAATTATCTAAGCAAATTAGAGGCTAGAATGCACTTTAGAAGAATTCAAATCGATGTATCATTGTCGGCAAAAATAGATGGTCTCAATCTGATGATGCTTCAACAAACCATAATATAATAATCATCATCATATTGATAGCGAATCATAGTTATACCATACTATACAAGACACAATTTTCTATCGATATTCTAATGTAGTGATTAATGGAAGTTTGATAAACTATGGTGTGTGCCAGCAATAACTCTCCTTCTGTTCTAAGCGGGATTCCGCTGAGCAGCTAACCTGAGCAGGTGCAGGACCTTATGCTCTATTTAGCCTTGCTCCACCCGGGTCGGCAGTTTCATTCCAGTATCAGTACCTCAGGCTATTCACCATCATCGTAGCATTCTGACTGGATATCTTTTCTGTTCCGTTGCCAGCCGTCTTCGGCTAATTATCGCTAATTCGGGTGCCTGCAGTGAGGGAGGAGTTTCCTCTCTTTCGAGTGACCCGCCCACTGGCTCACACACAATATCAATGGACAGAGTTGGTATTAAACCTAGGCGTTACTTACTAGTCTTCCAAAAGTAATTTCTTATCAGTTGAGGAAAGTACTCCTTTTCCAGCTCAATCACTTGCTCTTCTGTTTCCGCATCTGCATAGTCATGTAGAAGGTCGGCATTGAGCTCAAGAAATGTGTGGCCCCACTTGAACTTGTCCATCATTTTTGCTGCAAGCTCCTTTTCATTCAAGATGTAGAGGGCTCCTGCAAGCGCCTCTACACTTGATAGCTTGTCCAGCTTGGCGTAGTTAATCGGGTTTGCAGCCAACATCGCGGGGAGCCTTCTCGCTATTCCATGAGCGGCAATGCGTTGATGCTTTAGCACCTCCTCTGCACGCTCCCATGAGCAGTCAATAGCACACACAGAATCTGTCACTGTACTGTCGTATCTCAAAACAGGAGTCTCTGAGAATGGGTTAAGCACAATAGCAGTCTTCGAGATAGACTTGATGGGCGTTGCTAAGCGAAACCTGACCAGCTTGGCTGCCGTACACTTGGAAGGATCGTCTTGGTGGAGCATGTAGATTAGCGGCTTCATGCTATATCATGTTTAGCCAAGATCATTAAAGTTTTTATTCGCTTGACTTTCACTTGTTGCATGCCGCCAGCGATATCTACAATGCATTTTCCATTTGAGTTAAAAAGGGATCAGACGGAGGCTGCCAAAGCATGGATTGACAATGGCTGCCGTGGATCCGTCATCTTTAGCACCGGCACAGGTAAGACTGAGATTGCATTTGAGTGTGCAAGGTGGGCGGCTAAGCTGTCAGGACAGGATCACTTTACAATATTGTTTCTGGTTCCAAGGATAGTGCTGATAGAACAAAACGTTAGGCGTCTGCGACGTTACGGCATTTCTGATGACCACATCGGTATTTACTACGGGGAGCGCAAGGACATTAGAGAGATCACTATCAGTACATATCAGAGTGCTATCAATAATTACAACCTGATAAGGAACGCCAACATGGTAGTACTTGATGAAGTCCATCTTGTCAGTGAAAGCGCAGTTGCATTTGATAGCATCTTCGATATTATTGTAGAAGATTCTCGCAAAGCGATTCTAGGACTCACCGCGACCATAAATGAAAACGACCCAAAATATCAAACAATCCTAACTGTTGTTCCACCTGTAAAGAAATACATGATCAAAGATGCAGTCACCGATGGCAGACTCGCCAAGCCCATCGTCAAGCCAGTACAGGTCAGATTTACGTCGGAGGAGCAAAAAAGTTATGATGAGGCAAGTACAGCAATAAAGGATATCTCAAGAAAGCTTCAGGCCTATGATCCTGGGAAGATGACCAAGATACTAATGCGTGGCGGGTCTCGGGCGTCAATGGCAAAAATATGGTTTGCTCATGTGCGAAAGCGCAAAGAATTGCTCAGCGCTACTAGACAGAAGCTACTCAAGGCAGCTGAGCTGGTCGAGAAGCACACAGGAGAGCGCATCATGATCTTTAGCGAAACTATCGACTCAATTCAACAACTGAAGTCAATATTGGAAGCAAATGGAATACCAGCGCAAACAATACACAACGGAATCAAACCAAAAGAGAGGAAGGAGATCCTGGAAAGCTGGGGTAAAGATTATTTTCCATTACTGTCGGTGCACACACTTGAAATTGGGTACGATGTACCGCAAGTAGGAATTGCAATAATTATTGCAAGCACATCTAATATGAACCAAGTGGCGCAGAGGATTGGTCGGGTCATAAGGAAAGTAGATGGAAAGGATCAGGCGCTCGTTTATGTAGTGTACGTTAGCGGTACCAAAGATGACAATGTGCTAAAGGTTGTCAGCGCGGCAGTTGAAAAAGCAGATAGAAGAACTGCGATGGTTCGAGTCTCAAAAGACAAAAGGCCGACGCATGGTCAAAAGACTATCACAAAATTCTCATAGGTCCATACAGGTAGACAACATGCCGCCCACATGATCAAAGTATGAATCGATGTCCATTTCGACTACCTTACCTGCATCAATATTAATGATATATGTTATGTGTAGTCGTCCGTTTAGAATTTCATCTTCAGTCACAGGGGGATTCTTGTAATATTTATCACACAATACTTTGACTTTTTTGATTTCACTAGGCCTTCTGTCACGAGGCGGGCGCCTGAACAGGGCGGGTATCGGAAGGACGCTGACAGGAGGGGTCGCCAAGACGAACTGATTCGCATACTTGCTATAGCGTGCTACCTTGCTTGCAATCCTTGCAGCATAGTAGGACAGAGGATCGAGTGCGTGCTCCGGTGGAATAAAGCCGGTCTCAATTTCAACAATGGCTGCACCATCCCCCTTTTCCGCATACACATCACAGATCAAAATATCTGTAAGCTGCTTCTCCACGTCAACTTTATAGCCGTAGCGGATCAGGTGCTTGGCACATACAAGCTCCATCGCTGAATGATTTATCTTGACAAGATTTCTCATGTAGAGCTCGATGAGCCTGTTCTTTACAAAGTTCATTCTCTCGACTATTTCTTCAGACTCGCCGGCTGACATTCTGCCAGAAAGCGAAGTTACGTCTGCAACAAAGCGCTGTAAATCCAATTATCACAACAATATAGTCAAGTATAGTTTAAAGATGATGATCAATTAGCAACATTAAAAATTCCCCAAGAGCCATGCTTAGGTTATAATGTCACTCTCAACAATCAATAAGATAACCGTTCTTGGGTCTGGTATTATGGGCCACGGTATTGCTCAGGTGTCTGCAATGGCCGGCTACAATGTAGCCTTGCGCGACATCGAGAAGTCTTTTCTTGACAAAGCAATGGAGAAGATAAAATGGTCGCTCAACAAGCTGGTTGAAAAACAGAAGCTGTCGCAGACAGAGGCAGACAAGATCTTTGCTAGAATCACACCGGTGGTTGAGATGGAGCAGGCTCTCAAAGGTACAGACCTGCTCATTGAGGCAGTACCAGAGGACATGAACTTAAAAAGGAAGGTGTATGCAGAGGTTGACAGCCTTGCAGAGAGCAGGACACTTTATGCTTCAAACACAAGCACTCTTCCAATCACAGAAATGGCTGCACTTACAAGTAGGCCAGAGCGATTTGTCGGCCTTCACTTTTTCAATCCACCACAGCTGATGCCCTTAGTCGAAGTGATACCTGGCGGCAAAACCAACCAAAGCATGGTTGACATGGCAATTGCTCTTGTGCAGAAACTTGGTAAGCAGCCAGTGCTCTGTAAAAAAGATGTCGCTGGCTTTATTGTCAACCGCATATTTATACCGCTGGTTCACGAAGCTGTCTACTGCCAAGAAAGAGACAACGTTCCAATGACAACTATCGACTCTGCAGTCAAATTCAAGTTAGCATTCCCAATGGGGATATTCGAGCTTGCAGACTATAGTGGCCTTGACGTAATACACAAAGCAACTGTTGAGATGTACTCTCGAGACAAGAAGGTCATCCGACCACATCCTAAGATAAAGCAGCTGTTTGACGAAAAGAATTTAGGCCAAAAGTCAGGGAGGGGCTTTTTTGAATATAAAGGCGACAAGTATGAGCGTATAAACCTGACAGAGCAAGAGGCTGCAAAGTACAATCCAACCGCGCTGATCGGAGTGGCTGCCAATAACGCAGCGTGGCTTATTTCAAATGGGGTATGCAGCAAAGAAGATTTGGAAAAGGCACTCAAGCTAGGCATGGGGTTGAAAAAGGGGCTATTCACCACGGTACAAGAATTTGGTGTCAAAAACATCATTCGCAATCTGCAAGATTTGGCTGCAAAATATGGGCCGTTCTACGATCCTGATCCATATTTGGTCAAATATCAAGATTAGTAATTCTTCCGACTCATCTTGCTTTCACAGTAGTAGCAAGTATCATTTCTACTGCTGTCTTTGCATCTTTTGCAACAGTTATTGAGACCCTGTTGCGCTCATCCAAAAACTTACCCCCATAAATATCTGCTACACCTCCGCTTCCCGATATCGCTACCATTGTCTTCTTAGTCATGTATCCTACACCTAGCTCAATGAGAGTCCCTACGCCCCCACCCACTGCGATTATTCCATCAGCAGAAGATGCAACGACAAAATCTCTTGCATAGCCTATGCCAGTGCATACCACGATGTCGCAATATTCATTCGCATACAAGAACTCCTCCTGTGGTATTATCCCAACTGTAGTGCCGCCGTATTCTTTTGCGCCCTTGCATGCAGATTCCATTACACCGCCAAGCCCTCCACAGATCAGCACTGCGCCAGCAGATGCAATTTCCTTGCCGACTTCATATGCCATCTTGCTTGCAATGTCAGTACACCTGTCCTTATTGTAGCCAATCACAGCAATCTGTAGCTTGCGCATAGGCCTGAGCAATAATCATTGTCAGAATTATAGTTTTCGCAGGGTATTAGTTTTTACTACACAGATAAGAAAAATCAAATTAAAAGGGAAAGAAGTAGCAGATATACTCTTGCATAGACCATAATTCTATTTGCTTTGGGGAGAATTGTGACAAATCGGCTTGAGTTCATGCCACTAAGCTGTAGGTGATGTCAGAAGCTAATTGATAGGACAATATAATGCTCCAAAATTCATCCTAAAAAGCTGTTCAGGCCATTCCTCTTCAGAAGTGCAATTAACTCGAAAGTTAAGCATTAAGAGTAAATATAGAAAAATAAGTTCTGTGTTTTGCATTCTTTTCCAAGCAGAGAAGAGTAGGAAAAAAGAGTGCCGCCTAGTGGGTCTTATTATATGGAAGCTGCAATATCAAAACTGTTCCTGCCTGCCAATTCCTGCTATTGCAATACCTGTAACAACCAAGACTTAAAACTGTAACACGAGAAATCATATTATGAAGTTCCGCGATAGGATTGATGCTGGCAACCTTCTTGCAGAAAGATTGGCCGAGCATGGATATGCCCCTGCGACAGTACTTGGCATTCCCCGGGGAGGCGTCATACTGGCGGATATTGTAGCCAAGAAGCTTGCCGTAGACTTTGACATTGTGATACCGAGAAAGCTCGGAGCACCGGAGAACGAGGAACTTGCAATAGGAGCAGTGATGGAGGATGGTACTTCGTACATTAATAGATATATCGTAAGTGCGCTGCGAATACCACAACACTACATTGAAAGCGAAAGGGTACGTCAGGCCGCAGAAATTAGGCGCAGATCTGCAGCATACAGAAAGCTGGATCTTAGTTATAACATTGCAGACAAAAACGTCATTATAGTTGACGATGGCATTGCCACAGGTGCTACAGTTATTGCTTCTGCAAGGTGGGCAAGAAAGCAGTACCCATCAAGCCTCACTATCGCGGTTCCAGTCGCACCCTCTCAATCTGTGGAGGTGCTAGAGCAGGAGTCTGATTCTGTTATAGTACTTCACATGCCCCATGATTTCGGATCAGTCGGACAGTTTTACGAGGAGTTTGGACCAGTCTCTGACGATCAGGTGACTCAGATAATGCGTTCAAGAGGTCTATTGCTGTAGAACTAATATATGGCATTAATATTGTCAAAACTGAATGAAAGTTCGCATCAAAGACACCACACTTGCCAAAGAAGGCAGGAGCCGTATCGAGTGGGCAGAAGCCCACATGCCTGTACTGGTTGCACTGCGTCAGAAATACGAAAAAACCAAGCCTCTTAAAGGGATAAGGGTTGCTGGATGTCTACATGTTACAAAGGAAACAGGAGTCCTTGTTAGGACTCTCAAGGCTGCCGGCGCCGAGCTATCATGGTGTGGCTGCAATCCATTGAGCACACAGGATGATGTTGCTGCCTCTTTAGCTCAGGATGAAGGTATTTCGATATTTGCAAGCAGAGGCGTAACGCAGCAGGAGTACTATGATGATATTCATTCTGCTATGATGATTGAACCACATGTCACTATTGACGACGGCGCAGACTTGACCGTTGAAATGCATAAGAAAAATTTTAACTCAATAAGAGGAGGAACTGAAGAAACAACTACGGGTGTCATTAGGTTGCGTGCTATGCAAAAGGCGGGCAAGCTGATGTATCCCATTATTGCTGTCAATGATGCTGAAACAAAACACGACTTTGATAACATTTATGGTACTGGTCAGTCAGCCTTGGATGGCATAATACGCGCAACTAACATTCTGATTGCAGGTAAGAATGTTGTTGTTGCCGGATATGGCCACGTGGGCAAAGGCATCTCTCGTCGTGCAGCAGGCCTTGGTGCCAATGTCATTGTTACAGAAGTTGATCCAATAGCTGCCCTCAAAGCCAAGATGGACGGCTATGCTGTGACCAAGATGGAAAGGGCAGCTGAAACAGGGGATATTTTCATCACGACGACAGGCTGTAAGGATGTCATTATTGACAAAGACATTGCAAAGATGAAAGACGGCGCAATCTTGGCAAATGCAGGTCATTTTAATGTTGAAATTTCTATACCAGCGATTGAAAAACAAACAGTGCACCAAAATAAGATCAACGAAAACATAATGCAGTATGTTCTCAAGAATGGCAGCAGGATATACCTGCTTGGAGAGGGTCGCCTTGTCAACCTGGCTGCAGCAGAAGGCCACCCTTCAGAGGTCATGGATATGAGTTTTGCTAACCAGTTCTTATCAGTAATCAAGCTAGCACAGCAAGGTGATACAATGAAGCCGTTAGTATACGACATTGACAGGAGCCAGGACCAAGAAATCGCGCTTGCCAAGCTGCAGTCAATGAGCATCGAGATCGACTCGCTAACGCCTCCTCAAAAGGCATACCTTGAAGGTTTCAATGAAGGGACATAGTATTAATTATCGTTGTGCCAAGACCACAAAAAGGCGGATGGGTAGTCTAGCCTGGTTAGGATACCTGTCTCACACACAGGTGGTCGAGAGTTCAAATCTCTCCCCATCCACTTTTGAGCGATCTGCGAACTACTCATATTATGCCAATGAAAACAGTGTTGTCAGAGCAGCATGAAATATCAGGAGAATTTTCTGAACTTTACAAGGGTATCTAATCAACAAAGAGCTAAGATTTCTATGCTGCTAATGCATATGTTCTACCCATATTTGCAGAAAATCATCTCCACCAATATCTTTGCAATGTCGTCATCTCAATCCTCTATTGCTGCGGGGCAAGTTCTTG
This sequence comes from Nitrososphaera sp., assembly GCA_035562555.1. GTDB lineage: Archaea > Thermoproteota > Nitrososphaeria > Nitrososphaerales > Nitrososphaeraceae > Nitrososphaera. Next base: position 20,591 of record DATMWK010000110.1, read on the forward strand.
AGGCTATATTAATAGCATAAGGCACCTAAGGGAGAGAGGAGAGCTATTGATTTACATAAATTAAACGAAAACAATCTCTAGAGGATGAAAATATCTTTGATTCAAAAAAGAAAAGAGAGGCCTAGGAGTATTTTGCTTGTCAGATTATAAGTCATGGCTTTTTTACTCAGAGCCTTCTTCCTTTCCTAAAGCCTTTCCAGGTCCTTCCACCTTTTTCGTGGGGCTATCTGAGCTTGTCTTTGCAACTTCTTCTTCAACTTTAGAAGCCGCCCCAGGTCCTAGCTCTCCCTCCCTCGCTTCGCTCCCTCTTCCACCCTCCATTCCAATTGTTTCTTTTACTTTATCTTTAATTCCTTGTCCACCTTTTTCTCCCATTCCGACTGTTTCCTTTACCTTATCCTTAGTTTCCATTACTTTTTCTTTGATTTTTTCTCCAGTCGAATCATTGCTCATAGGTAACGTATAGCCAATAAAATATATCAATACATATCAATTCAAGACGTCTGAGCAATGGTATTATTTTCTACTGCTTGTATCCCCTTTCTCTTTAGTCACAAACTCACTGACATTTTTTGTTTTAGTTCTTGGCTTTTTTACCTATTACTATCTCTTCCTTAACATA
>DATMWK010000111.1:0-4005 GCA_035562555.1 Nitrososphaera sp.
AGACTCTATCAATTGTGCGATATGTCTTACTTTGTCTGGAGAATCTACAGCAGTTCCTCCAAACTTCATAACCAGGCGCATAAGCGGTCTAATCCTGAACTCTAGGTGCTAGATAGAAATGGATCCTCCCCACATTTGCTATCTTGAACTCCAGTCTGAGCGGCATTTTACTTGAATACTCTGCTGTCACTGAGCCACCCATTGAGACAACTGCTTTGGTAATTTTAGACAAATAGTCAATGCTATATGTAGCCTTGCTTTCCTCCTTGACTTCCAGATCTTCCAACCCTTCATTGCCTGCCTCAATAGTAATGTCAGCTTCGCCGGAATCTCCCCTTCCAGAGAAGGTTATACTGCCTGATTTTGATTCAATAGAGATGTATTCCGATACCACCTGAACATCAGACAATACTTTGTCAAACGCTATCGCTGTGAATACAGCCTTGGAGTTAAAGTTCAGCTTTGGCAGGGGAGTAGAGCTTGCAGAGCTCTCTATCAGCCGGCTCTTATATTCCCGCTTGTAACTATTTGACATCTTTAGATGCAGCATGCTATCGTCGCCAATGCTAATTTCAACTGCGTCCTTCTTGTCAGCTCTTTTTATCAGTTTTGAAAATTCGTCGACTCTAATTCCGAATTTTACTAGGCTATCGCATTCATACTTTTCAAATGCGTGGTTCGGCCAATGAATATCTATAAGCGCAATGTGCGAGGGGTCCATGCCTCTAAAAGAAATGCCTTCTGCCGCAGCTTCAAAAGTCGCCTCGTCTACAAGGGTTGAGATTGCAGAGGCTACAGCCTTCCATTCCTCTGGTGACTTGCTTCTAGCTACAAAAACCAAATTCATCTATTTGGCAGCGCTATTTGGATTTTAAACATTGCTCTCTGTTACATTGAATTGTTTAAGTTATGGTCTTGCACAATATTATTACTAATACTCCGTTTGTGCACCCGATTTTTAAAAAGGTATTGGGGCTAGGCGTAGTTGCGCCAAGTGTGATTGCATTTTGTGCATCGATAAAATTGTGTGGTCGCTTCATCAGCAGATCTAGTCTGAAGCATCCACCAAAAGGCAGTTCCATTCTTGCATTGTGGGCAGTCAATACTGGTGGTTGGAAGTGCCTCAACGCTGTCACCATCCATAACCTTGAGAGAAACATCCTGAGTTGCCTTAGTGTTAAATTCCCTCCTACCCTCTTCCTCAATTCTTTTAGTCTTAAAGCCGCATTTTGGGCAGACCATACCCTCTTCTTCTCCAGGTGCAGGCCTCAAGCGTGTCTCGCATTTTGGGCAAAAACGCAAAGCATGTAAACCTCGCTACTTTTTGATGGCAGATTTGACTATGCTGAGAAGCTCTTTGGAGTATTCCTGTGCAGACGTTGACGCATCCTGTATGACTTCCATTGGGTCTTTTCTCTTTGTCGCTACTCTCAATTGGTACTCCTTTGTAAGCGGGTGCTTTTGGATCACACCCGCAAAGTCAATGCTCTTTTCCTTTAGTAATTCATGTTGAAGGATGTACAAAACAGAGATATCTTCTTCACGTATTTTTAGCTCAATTTCATTATCTCGGACGTCTGCAATTTCTACAAACATATGCGTTATAGAGACAACAACTACTTATTGAAGATATAAATGATACCTTTCTGCCAAATGGCAGACAGTTTTATTGACAACGCAATCCTTGCTAAGTCACAGGAAAGCGTCAGGCCTGATCAACCACTTACTCTCAGTCTAAGCTTCAGAATACAAGGGTCCATAAGGGAGGCTTTTTCTCAGAAGAACTGGGAGCGAGCTTACAATAAGCATGACAAAGGCTTCCTCATGAAGATCGAAATTGATCTTAAATCCGGCAGAAGAAGAATTGCGTTGATCAAGCTTGTAAGAAAGGCTGCTCTATTTTGGACACGCAGTCCCAAGATACCACACAGGATATGGGTTTCGATAGTAAAGGATGACGCACCTTTCTACCCATTGACTGAGGAAGAAGTAAAGTCCTTGTTGTTTGATGTCAATAAGGTTATTGAACTTAAAGGCAGCGACATCAATTCTGGCGGCACCCACAAACTTTACACAGATATCAAGGTGTCATGGGGGAAACATGTATACACACAGCCAAATGAAATCAAGGGCAGGTCAAATGATATCGAATTGATACGTGTTGCTACCCCGTGAGGATAAGCAATATAGGCATACCATTATTATTATCATTATTATTATTAAAAGCGACAGTGGCGGCGGCGTTTACGATGGTTTATAAGATTAAAACGCGCTAATATTCTTAGAGTGCAGACGAGTTTACCTGGCAAAGATGCCGAACTATATACAAGATTGCCAAATGGTAGGATAAAGTGTACTGCATGTGCAAGACTCTGCGAGATACCAGAAGGTAAAATCGGCCTCTGCGGTATCCGGGGAGTTGTAAATGACAAGTTGCGATTGTTTGTCTATGGAAGAGTAATCTCAGGCCAGATAGACCCAATAGAGAAAAAGCCAGTGACCCATTACAGACCTGGCACTGAGATATTTTCAATTTCTACCACAGGTTGCAACTGGCTTTGTCAATATTGCCAAAATTACGATATTTCCCAGAGGCGCAAGGTAGAAGGTACTGAAACTACGCCGGAGCAAGTTGTAGAAAATGCTGCCTATTATGGCGCTCATGGCATTGCTTATACCTACAATGAACCTTCAATTTTCATAGAGTTTGCAAGAGACTGTGGTATAGAAGCTCACAAGCGCGGAATATTCAATATCTTTGTCTCAAATGGCTATGATACTCCTGAATCTGTCAATATGATGAGCCAGTTCCTTGACTGCATCACAGTTGACTTTAAGGGAAGCGGCAAGCAGGAGTTTGTCAGGCGCTACATAGGCATACCAAGCGCTGACCCAATCTTCCAAACGCTCAAAGAAATTCGAGACAAGACAAAGATCCACGTCGAGATCACAGACCTTATAGTACCACAGGTGGGCGATGACTTGGAAGCAGCAAGAAAGCTTTGCAGGTTCGTGCACGATGAGCTAGGGCCTGATACACCAATACATTTTCTGCGGTTCCATCCAGACTACAAAATGCTGCAATTTGACAATACACCTGTTGAAACGCTTGAAAAACACTATGAGGTAGCAAAGCAAGAGGGCTTGACCTACGCATACCTTGGAAATGTTCCGGGTCATCCTTTGGAAGATACATACTGCCCAGAGTGCAGCAGTGTAGTAATAGGGCGCTACGGCTTTAGCATTGATACGTGGAACCTTGACGCTAACAATTGTTGCAAGAACTGCGGCCACCAGATACCAATTATCGGCAAACTTCATAAAGTGAGAAAGAAGAACTACTTTCAGTTTATCCATTAGATTAAACGAAAGAATGAATCGTTTATCTAGTTGGCAAGGGTTTCAGAATTCTGGAAACACACTTCATATGTCGATAACATGGGAAAATGACGTTGAGACACTGGAATTTTCTATAGACCCTATCATTAACCTAAAAGACATAGTAGTACAAGGTCTTCAAAAAAGTGTACAAAATTACTTCTTAGTTTCCAACTGAGAGAGGGATAAAGAGAGCTAGTCGCTGACTTTATCCTTTCTTGCAGCCAGCAAGAAAATGTTGCCATTAAAAGAAAGCGTATCTATCTGATAGCTTTGACATATCTGTCCAGATTTCTGAACAATGAAAAGTCATTTGATATCATTACCTCAAAGGCCCTTTATGCTTATCTCAATTGTGTGTGCAAGGACCTACCTCCATATGCCAGACTCTGCTATTTTCGCCCATATTAGCGGCGAAAAGCTTACATCACCCTAGAACGAGTATATCCAAAAGTTATTGGGGAGTGGAAGAAGGGCGTGAATATAACTTTGGAGTTTGAGGAGGCAGTAAAGGTGTTAGAGGAGCACATAGAAATTCTAAAGCAAAATCTGCTTTTTTTGATGGCGGAATGCAAACCTGAAAGGAAGATGACTCAAATCGTTACAATCAAGAGAGAATTGGATAAA
>DATMWK010000112.1:0-25241 GCA_035562555.1 Nitrososphaera sp.
GATGGTTACTTTGAAGGCAAATTTGAGCCTGTCAAATATACCAAAGTAGAGATCCACACCAATGATATTGACGAACAATGCATGACAAAAGCTGCAAATGATATTCGCATTGCCCTCAAGCAAAAAAGCCTTGCCTTTGAATTTAACAACAAGTTAATTCTTGTGAGTGAGCCATAACTTTTAGGAAATTATTCCTTGCATGATCGCTTCTCTGATGAAAAGGACATGAAACAACGATTAATTCAGTCGAGATGTTCTAACCAAGAACATGTGACACCAAGTCGATAAAACACGTAAGAAAGTAGATACTATGATAATTGAGGAGAATAACTCATTTCCAAATGCAATAAGACCTCAAGTACTACGTTCTACTTTCTTCTCAAGACAAGACGAATTGTCTTTGAAAGTATGCTATCTCCCGTTCCTTTAGATACAGTCGGAGCAACAATTGCAAACAGTATACCAAGACCAGTAGCAGTAGATACTAACGCTGTAACATAATTATTCGCGCTCCATAATTGCCCTGACCAAATTTCTGCTAGGATACGAATCGCTATTGTAAATAGGCCCTGTCCTGTGCCGATCATGACTAATAGCTTGCCAAGATTGACTCTATTTGCTGCAAAAAATCCTGCTCCAAACAATACGGTAATTCCCCCAAGCTGAGCCAATAATGCAAGAACATTATCGCTTAATGGGATTATCAGATATTGCCAAAGGTCCCTTAGACTAGCTATTGCAGCAATTTGGTCTCCTATTTGGTCTCGTATCTGATAATAAATCGCATAGTTCGCCTTGTAACCTGAATATATGAACAAGATGCCTGATACAAATGCAATAGCAGCTGCTGCTCTATTCCTTGTTGTACTATATCTTATGGTTTCAAATCGGTCATACGATGAACTTGGCTTAACCTTCCGCTCGGAGAGGTATCCAATTGCTGTTAACACATCTTTCATCTTCGAATAGGTATAATTTGCTCGTACCTCAAAGGCAGTTATCCTTAGCCGAATTCTTCCTTTCCTGTCTACTGATTCAGCGAGGGTTTTGGGGATGTAGTATTTGTTAAGAACGATAAACCCCTTCTTTACGAGCAAATAGTCTTCAAGTATTGAGCGTAAAAAGCCCACTTTTTTGCCGTCAGCGGCATACACAGGTCTGTTTATAAGCTGAGACCAATCAGAGAAGGGGTCATGGTCTGACATTTTAATAATAATATAGGCGTATCCGCTGTATTAACATTAAACTTTTCGTCTTTTTCAGTGAAAGTTATCAGGCAAAAACCACTGTTGAATGGGTGGTACCTCTTAGACGATAATTATACCTTGTACATCGGTAGTGCATCATTGCCGTTCTCGGACATGAGACCTTAACCCAAAACTCTAAGGTTGATTGTGATGAGGTTATTTTTAAGAACATTTTGAGATAATATCATGTTAAAACGTCAGCAGCGAAGCTTTCTATAGAGTGCCATAGAGTATAGTTAAATATATAGCGGACCACATGTCCAGATTTGAAGGGAAGCTAATAATACTAATGTCACAAGCACTTGACTCCAAAAAAGCCAAAGTCGACATCAACCGCGTTGATCAACAAACTCACGAGGTTTCGACACCATCGCAGTTTTTCGGTACCAAAACCATAAGAGATGAAAAGGATGGTTTTGGTCAAAGTAGTGGAGGCCTTACCTCGTATCTGGCTTACTACTGCTCGTCGCTTTCGTTCATTTTAAGTTTATTGCACCTGAAGGTCATCTTTAGTTTCTTTATTCACATTGTGGATTCAATTCCGATTAGACTGCCTAAGAGAGGGAGGATCGTATCACTATGGGTGCCATTTTTGTTTGTTATTATTTTGCTGGCCAATTTACCCATAGGTGCTGCAGGACAAGAGGATACGGATGAAGATGGAGCTGAAGATACGGATGAAGAGGAAGCTGAAGATACGGATGAAGAGGAAGCTGAAGATACGGATGAAGAGGAAGCTGAAGATACGGATGAAGAGGAGGCTCCAGCGCAACCTCCAGCTCCAGCGCAACCTGAAGTTGACCCTCTTAGAATACCAGCAGACGATCAGCCTCATGCAGTGAGGGACCCAGACCTCAGAGTAGAAGAGCTTGTTACGGGTTTGAAGAGGCCAACAGCAATGGCGTTTCTAGGTGGTTCTAGTGATGACATCATAGTGACGGAGAAGGACAATGGCACCGTCCGTAGGGTAATTGACGGTGTGCTTCAACCAGAACCTCTAGTCGATGTTGCTGTTGCAAACGATAATAATACCAACGAAAGAGGCTTGCTTGGCATGGCTGTAGTAAAGCAGAGTGAAACTACTACCTATGTCCTCATTTATTATACCGAGTCTGGAGGAGGCCAGGATGGGGACGATGCCGATGGAATAGTTCCAGCTGGCAACCGTCTTTACAGATACGAGTTGGTGGAAGATCCCGACTCCAACTCAGCCCAACTCATAAACCCTAAGCTATTATTAGACCTTCCGGCAAGACCAGGTCCCCGTTATAACGCTGGCCCGATGTTGGTTAGTCAAAATCAGAATGGTACAATTATCTACCTTATGATAGGAGATCTGGATCATCATAGGAGTCAAAGCGAAAATTATGAGGATGGCCCGCCACCGGATGGAACGGGCGGCATAATGGCAATTGACATTGAAGGCAATCCCTTATCAAATCCTGTACTTTTGGGGCAGGTCAATACTCAGGAAGAGAATGGGGATGAAGAGAACAGTGGTGAAGATATTGGATGGCTACCCTATTATTTTGCATATGGTTTACGAAACGGCTTTGGCATGGCCTTTGACCCTGTTACAGGCTATATATGGGATACAGAAAATGGACCTGATTGGTTTGATGAGATCAACCTCGTGCGACCGGGATTTAACAGCGGTTGGGCGGCTATACAAGGGCCCTCTTCAAGACCAGAGAACGAGGGGGCTGACGTAGAAGACCTAGAGGACTTTGGGGGAAGAGGAGTCTATAGAGAGCCGGAATTTGCATGGCAAAACACAGTAGGTGTGACGGCCATCAATTTCTTGAATTCGACAGCACTAGGGGAGGAGTATGCAAATGATATGTTTGTAGCGGATATAAACAATGGCAGGCTCTATCATTTTGATCTAAACCAAGATAGAACAGGTTTACTCCTTGAAGCGCCGCTTGAGGACAAAGTCGCCGATACAGTTCCAGAGCTGGATAGTGTAATATTTGGTACGGGATTTAGAAGTATTTCAGATATTGAAGTTGGGCCTGATGGTTACTTGTACCTATTGTTATTTGGGCCTGGAAAAATAATGAGAATAGCTCCTGCTTCGGCAGAGGATTGAAGATGGTGCGGAGAGAGTAATGAGCTGTAGATGCTTCTATGTTTTTAGCAGGAAATCTCCGCCACGGTCTTTATAACTTCCCCGCTTAACTGCTATCTTTTGTTTTTTAGTTTGTTCTTTTTCTTCTCATTTTTGAAGTTATCATGACGACCAAAGATTTTGCCTCATCTTCTATACTATAAAGATCCTCGAAACCCTAATTTAGCACCTCTGAGGTCCGTATTGCCATATACTCTCTCTTGTTCTCTAAAGATGGGCTCAACTCTCTCTCTCTAGACGGGGGGTAGATAACTGAACCACCAGATGCATGCTAATACTGATCACGCTAGCAACGAAAAAATTACAATTCGATTATAATTCCGCCAAAGTGTTTGACAGATCTACGTCAAAGCAATAATTGTTTAATACAAGTCTCAGGTTATCAAAGCATTATGCCAGGAGCATATGTTATGGTTAACACACTTCCAGGAATGGAAAAGCCAGTCCTTGACAGGATAGCTCAGATTCCCGGCGTCGTATCGGTCGAGGGGGTGTACGCCGAATTTGATCTGATCGTAAGAGTGAACGTTCCATTGGGTAATACAGTAGATGTTGTAATCAATGAGATTAGAAAAATACAAGGCATAAAGTCAACAAGGACTGTCTCATCCATTGATAGCGAACGTAGTAGCGGCATTGGAATGGATCACCTCGGGCCACCATCTGACTAAAATCTAACCATTACTGGTAGTCATGCAATGGTTTATCTCTGTGCATGTTTATCTTCATTCGCAGCTGTTTTTTGTGTCTAGAAAGTATGTGCTTGTTGGCACACTGATCATGCATGATTCCTATTTCACAAAACTCACATGAGGTGACAAATTCTATCTTGACAAAACTCTTTTCGCAGTAACTGCACTTTTCTGCTTCGAGATCGTAACTGGATAATGGCTTGAGCCATGGCTCGCGCCAGAGAAGCGCCATTTATATATCTCTACAACTTATCGAAGTGACTATTTTTGTGTTTACTTTTGCTTGTCGATCATCTCATACATGCGGTTATACGATTGCTGTAGGTCCTGCCTCTTTTGCATATTTAACTTAAGTTTTTGAAGCTCGGACCTTAGATCAGTGCTGTCCTTTGCCATTACAAGCCTCGCAAGAGCTGCGGCCTTTTCAAGGTATTGACCGATGTATTTCTTGGCATATACGTTCTCGGCAATGAGAGCAATGACAAGGTCAGGCTCTTCTGTGAGTATGCTTTCCGCAATAAGCGACTGGAGACGAAATGTGGTTCCTGATACCTGCTTTAACATCGAAATATTATCTGATAACATCAGCTTTGCGAAAACTAAATTTGCGAAGTACGTTAATCCAAGCACTATCGCCATTGATTTATCATGCTGCTTGGCATTTGGCAATACTATCACGTTGGCGTTTTGAAATATTTCCTTTGCTATTTTTACTTCGATTTTCTCATTCCTAACTGGAACTAGAACCATCCGAGCCTCTATTTTCTTGCTTGCTCCGGGGCCAAACATTGGATGAATGCATAGCGGTTGAATGCTGTTCGGAACCTTCTTCAAAGCTGCAAACGTCTTGTTTTTAACCGACGATATTTCTGCAATGATAGCTCCATCCTTCATGTTTCTTGTAGATTCCTTTATGGCTTGTGGCGTCTCTTGCACTGGGACACAGACAAATACCAGGTCTGCATCCTGGACACACTCCAAAAGGTTCTCTTCAACTTTGACCTTGCTAGAGGCTTTTAACATTTTTTTTTGGTTAACATCATATGCTGAGACAGCCATACCGCACTGAGCAAAATAACTGGCGAACCAAGTGCCCATTTTTCCTGCGGCGCCTACGATTGCCACTTGATGCAATTCACAGGTCCTCTCTTATGACTGATGCCATTACATCTAGCCCTTTTTCTAACATCTTTTCTGGCTGACAAGCAGATATCCTGACGAATCGCTTATATGAATCCCCAAATCCACTACCCGGCGCTATCGCTACTCCTTTATCAAGCAACTTTTCAACTATCGTCAAGTCCTCTCCCCTTGGCAACTCAGGATAAGCATACATAGCACCGTCCGGCTCGACATATCTAAGGGACATCTCCTTAAGCTTGCTACATACAAAGTCAAGTCTCCTTTTCATTAGCTTGATGTTTTGTGATGGGTCTTCTTCGAGCGCAGCAAGAGCGGCCTGCTGCATTGGCTCTGCTACGCTTGTAATTGCAACTGCCTGAACCCTTGCCATTTTTGAGATAATGTCTTTGTTTGCTATACCATATCCTACTCTAAATCCAGTCATTGCATAGCGTTTTGAAAAGGATCCCACAAGAATGCTCTTATCATAATCGTAGTCGCGTATACTGCTGAACTCGCCGAATACATAATCAGCATAAACTTCATCGCTTAGCAAATAGAGACCATGATCCTTGGCAATTAATACTATATTTTTCATTGTATTGCGATCAAGCACCTTACCTGTCGGGTTGTTTGGATAGTTGAGTACAATCATTTTAGTACTTGAATTAATCATGTCCTCTAGTTGTTTAGTGTCAGGGATCCACTTGTCTTCGAGGCTGGTTCTGATTATCTTTATCCTTGCACCTACAAAATCGGCACATTCTTTGTACGCAGGCCACGCAGGCTCTATCACTATCAGCTCTTGACCTCCTCTTAGCAATGAAGTAATTGCGCTGAAAACGGCAAAGCGCCCCCCAGGTGTCACTATCACTTGATCTTTCCCTATATCTCCTCCTTCCTTTGTGGCTATAGCGTCCCTAAGCTTGGCAATGCCTTGAGTATCTGTATAATGATAATACTTCATCTTGAAGGATTCAGCTAAGGCAGCACCGACTCTTGCAGGTGGCGAATAGTCCGGCTCACCAACCTCCATATGTATTATTTTGCTGCCGGACGCCTCAAGCTGTCTTGCCTTTGAGAATATACTAAGGTGTGTCTGCTTTTCTACTGGCTTTTGCGTGCTTTTTTGCACTTGCACATGCTCTGACTCAGCAAGCAATACATTGAGGAGCTGTAGTGCAAACTCAGTGTTCATTCCGATGTCTTCGGCCAGCAATGTGACATTCTTTCGTATCTCATTTTCAACCTTTTCATCCTTGACATCTATGCCAAGCCTGCTCTTTACTTCACCTATATTGCTAGCCAGTTCTAGACGCTGCTGTACAGCTCGCATTATCTCTATTGTCACACCACGTATCTTGTCACGCAGTATGTCAAGCTCTTTGTTTGGGTTATCCATTAGCACCGTCTCACTTTAGCACCAGTGGTATTAGACCTGACCGGATAGCATGATCTGCCAAAACTAGGGAAACCACACACTCTACAACAGGTGGAGCTCTTGGTACAACGCAGGGGTCATGCCGCCCCGGCACAATAAGATTCGTCTGCTCATTCGTAGAAATATCAAGCGTTCGCTGAGTCTTGGCTACTGATGCCGCCGGCTTGAAGGCCACCCTGACTACAATAGGCATTCCATTTGATAGCCCACCTAATATTCCTCCGGCATTATTAGTCTCAGTTATCACCTTGCCATTCTCTATCATATAGAGATCATTATTTTCAGAGCCGCGCATTTTGCTACCTGCAAAACCAGAACCAAATTCCACGGCTTTGACCGCAGGGACGCTAAATAAGGCCTTACTGAGTTCTGACTCTAGCGATGCGAATATCGGCTCGCCCATGCCGACTGGCAGGCCGGTGCTAATACATTCAATTACTCCGCCAAGCGAGTCGCCCGATTTTCTTGCCTCAAGGATCGCCTCTTTCATCCTCTGAGCAGCTTGCAAGTCAGGGCACCTTACTTCGTTATCATATCTAGTAGCAATATTTTCTTTGGTTATTTTATCTGCTTTGATTCCCCCTATTTCCGTGGTATAAGCCACTGTCTCAATTCCCAGAGTTGTTTTTAAAAGCTTGGCGGCTACAGCGCCTGCCATCACAAGGGTGGCTGTGAGCCTTCCGGAGAATCTTCCGCTTCCCCTATAGTCTGCAAAACCTCCATACCTCATGGCAGCAGGGTAATCAGCGTGTCCGGGTCGAGGAATATTCCTTATCACATCATAAGGTTTTGTATCTAAATCCTTGTTCCATATAAGCATACATATTGGGGCCCCTGTGGTAAAGCCATTGAAGACTCCCGACAGGATCTCTACCTTATCTTCTTCTCTTCGCTGTGTAGTTATAATAGACTGGCCAGGCTTTCTTAGATCAAGAATAGGCTGTATATCGGCTTCCTCTAGGGGCAGACCAGCGGGACAGCCATCTACGATGATTCCAACGCACCTTCCATGGCTTTCACCGAAGCTTACGGCGACAAATCGCTCTCCTATCATGCTGCCACCCATGTATATTACGAGCACTTGAGCCTGTTCTATATATTGGCTTTTTGTTATTCTCTATCTGGAGCCGGGGATATTCTTGCTCCAATATTTTTCAAATCCAAAATAAAATTGGGATATGAGACATCTACAGATTGAGCTCCAGCTACTATTGATTTTTCAGTTATCATAGAGGCGATTGTGAACGCCATAAAAAGTCGGTGGTCATTGTATGCTTCAAGCGATGCGTTTTTTATAATTGTAGGTGCGGTTATCTTTAGACCATCGCGAAATTCATGGATCCGGGCGCCAAATTTTATGAGCTCGACTGCAATGTTTGATACCCTGTCTGTTTCCTTTACCCTAGCATGAGCAACGCCCGTTATCGTGACTGGATTTGCTGCTTTAAGTGCAAGAACCGAAACAACCGGTAGAAGGTCTGGTGTATCAGCAAGGTCAAAGTCGCCGCCTTCTAATCTCTCAGCGCCAGTTATATCTACCTCTCCCTTTTCTTTGTCGACTTTTATCCTGCACCCCATTATCTTCAAGATATCTACAATACGTGAATCACCTTGTGGCATTTGAAAGTTAAGTCCGTTTACTCTAATTTTTTCTCCAGCGAGCGCACCTCCCGCAAGTATGATTGCGGCAGTTGAAAAGTCGCTTGGCACGTCAAATTTCGTGCCACGGTATCTAGCATTCTGGACATAGTATTCCAACATATCTGGATTATGATCAATGGAAACTCCAAAATGCTTCATTGTTGCAAGCGTAGCGCTGACATAAGGCTTGGAGACCAGCCTGCCCCGTACTTTAATTACAACCTCTGAATTAGCGTAAATGCTGGCAATGAGCAACCCTGATATGAACTGACTTGAAATGCTGCCGTCAACTAGAGCTGTTCCTCCCCTTATACCGCCGCCCTTTACTATAATCGGGGGTGTTCCGTTTGCCTTTGTGGAATAGGCATCAACGCCTAACTGTCGAAGAGAGTCTAGTAAGGGCTGCATAGGACGACTGCGCAGGCTTTCGTCTCCTGTCAGTACGGTGTAACCAGCTGTCACTAGGCAAGACATAGCAGTTAATATCCGTATTGTGGTTCCAGAATTCTCTGCGTTTATGACGTTTTCAGGTGGATTGAAGTGATCACTCCCCCTTATGTGCACTTTTGTAGCGCCGTATTTTATCTCTGCTCCTAGAGAGCCACAGCCGGCTAGGGTCGCTAAGGTATCGCGGGCCATTAGTAAATGCGTTATTGTAGAACGCTGATCATAAGCAAGCGAGGCAACGGCTATTGCCCTGTGACTGTAGCTCTTGCTAGAGGGGCAGCGGACAGTTCCATTTAACTTGGATCTTTTTACTACTATGCTAGTCATTTACGATCTTCACATTTGCTTTCTCGTTGTTTACTTTGGAAACAATGATCTTCCCGTCAAACTTTGAAAATGCACTGACGATCGGTTCAACGGCGTCTTGATATGCTACAGCAGCGATTGATGGACCATTTCCAGATATACTGGCAGAAAGCGCCCCATGCTCCAGCGCAGCCATTACAGGTACATAACTAGATGAAAGGGCAGCAGAGGCAAGCACTCCGTTAAGCTTCATTGCCTTCCAATATTGGCCAGACTCTGCGAACGAGAAAGCATCACTGAATAATTCAGACAGGTTCCTAAGCTTGCTCACGTCTCCTCTTGGAGTATTGCCCGGAAGGATAATAATTGTATAAAGGTTATCTGGCGCGCTCTCCTTGCGGATTAGGCGTCTAGCATAGTTGTCAGTGACAGTAAAGCCGCCAAAGTAGCATGCGGTAGCGTCATCGTATGCTCCCGTCAATGAGACTTTGGCTCGGAGCGAAGAAAGGGCAGCCACTTCAAGTATTGCATAATCGTTAACATCGCCTTCACTTTCGATGTGGCTACATGCAAGTGTAACAGCATTTGATACTGCACTTGAGCTTTTGAGTCCATATCCAATTGGGATTTCGGAGTCGACTCTTATACTTATCATATTGCTTTGGATAATTTGTTTTGGTATCGTCTTTTGAATGATATTTTTTAATAGTCTGTTACCATTCCTGCCTGTGATAAACCTAAGACCATGTCCCTTTTGGAGTTCAACTTCGGCTGTAACCTTGAGTGAAATGCCAAGGGCTGATCCCTTTCCCGTGGCTATGGCGTTCACTATTGAAACCGCTCCATGCACTATCGCCCTTGCCTTCCGGGTTGCAGTCATGTCGGCTCACCAAAGATGCCAAGTAGGTTCTTTTTCATAACATCCCTGGGAGCAGACAATCCAGTCCATATCTCAAATGCCTTCGCACCCTGCTCGATAAGCATTTCATAGCCGTATACGACGCTTGCTTGTGCATGCTTGGCATTTTCAATCAGGTCTGTGACAGGAGGACGGTAAACTATGTCGTAGACTATACTTCCCTTTTGTATATGCTCATAATCAATTACGCTAGATTCATTGTTCATTCCGATCGTAGTCGCATTCACTACTAAATCGCATGTAAGCGAAAAGTCCTGTGCCTTGTCAAGTGAAACTACCTGGCATTTGATCCCATTGGCAGCTCCTAACTTCGCAAGGTCGCTTGCTCGGCGAAAATCACGGTTCGCAATTATAAGCTCAGCTACGCCCTTCTGTTCTGCAAGGGCAATGACTACCGCTCGCGCGGCCCCACCAGAGCCAAGCAGGAGGACATGCATACCACGAAAATCAACTCGGCGCTTGTGTAGAGGCTCAATAAAACCATAAACATCGGTATTGTATCCTCTAAATATGCCCTCTATATTGTTAACGGTATTTACTGCTGCTGCCTTCTTTGCTGTAGATTCGAGCTCGTCAACGTACCTCATCACTCGTGTCTTGTGTGGAGTAGTAACATTAAATCCAGCAATGTTTATGCTGCGCAAGGACTCAATAGACTCCTTTAGCTCAGCCTCCGGAACCCTAAATGCAATATAGGTGCAATTGAGGCCTTTTGCTGCAAAAGCTGCATTTTGGATCGTTGGCGATAGAGAATGATGGATCGGATCCCCTATGATGCAATAAGTCTTGGTTGAAACCTGCATAGTCTGTTGCAATATCGCCAGCCTTTCACATATATACCGTAGAAGAAACTGCTGAAACCAATTCAGTCGAGCTTGGTCCGAATTTATCTTCGAGGAACCTCCAGAATATCAACCTCGCTAAGAAAGAGGAACATGTCACACGAATGGGAATTTATGCATTCCAAGATTAACCTTATACAAACACCGATTAACAACCACCAAGAAAATGCTAGAGATTACGGCAGATTTCATCCTTTACCAACTCCCAATTTGTCGTACAACTTTTTCATCTGCTGCAGCGTTAATTGTCCTCCTGCTAGCGGTTTCTCTAGGGTTGCATAGGTAAAAGGTGCATTGCCAATCAAAGTGCACAATAGCCTTGATAGGACTCCTGCCTGCCCCATGGCGAAAAAGATCGGGGACAAGCCTACGGCTGTCTCATATAAGTCTAGCACCCTCAACGAATCTTCGATGCTTTGTGCAGTAGTCACGATCTTGACATAGTTACTATAGATCCGCATGTCTGAAAGAACATCGGCGATAGATTCAACAGGCGGGGTTTTTTCAAAATCGTGCCATGACACAAGTATAGGGCACCTTTCCCTCTCTAGAAAGTCTGTTAACTCGTCATTCTTTTTCAGAGTATCGAGCTCCACATCAAGCAGCATAGGTTCTTGCTCCGCTAGTCTGTATAGCCAATGCAAACGATTCTTTTCACTGCTTGCAAACATGCCTCCCTCAGTTCTTGATCTCAGAGTAAAGACTGTTCTATCCTTTATGTGTCTTGCAGCTTGTAGGGCCTCAGGTAAAAGGTCAGGATTTAGAAAGTCGAAACGGATTTCTACGTAGTCAGCACCGCAGTCAAAGGCACGATCCGCTTCCTTTATAATTGATTGTGCATCTTCTGGTGCTATCGATACGCAGATCCTGGGGGCCAAGTTATTGGCTATGCAGTTAAGTAGAATTAATTGTTTCGTTAGCCTACGCCTGCAGGTGGCGAGCTGTGTGAGCCGTGATCCATTCTCTTATGGGCTTCAAGATCTTCTGCGGAGTCAAAAACTCTGCCACAAATGCTACAGCGGTGCTGCCTTGGACTTTTGGACCCGGCAGTTGCTGCTGACATGAGTATGTTTCACCATCAAGCCTTATTAAAGGTGTGATATGACTAGTAAACGATGTCGTCTTTAAATGCCTATTGAGCTTCTGCTCAACACTGCCTTCTCTCTTTTTATCGAGAATCCATTTCAAGCCGAATGAGTATTGACGGCGTTTGAACTACTAAGAAAAAAGTTATCCATCATACCATATGATCTTGTAGACATGCAATACCGCACTATCTTTCTCAGGGTCCATTATTATAATGAGAAGGGATTTTTCTCCAATTAGCCACTAGAGCCTCATTGCGTATACGAACAGGCTCTCTCTCTATCCGAGATTTGGCGAGTTCAACATACGCTTTTACTAAGTCGATGCCAACATAATGCCGGCCTAAGTGATGGGCTACTTTTGTGGTCTGGCCGCTTCCATTGAAAGGATCCAGTATTAGGTCGTTTTCGTATGAGTACAGTTTCATGAGGCGATATGGAATTTCTTCAGGGAATGGGCAGGGATGATCTATACAGCCAGGCGGCACTGGTGCAATGTGCCAAACTGAATTGGCTATTTCTTTAGTCCATTCTTCATGAGTCGCCGGGAGAATCTCTATCCCTTTTGTCCGTCCACTGTTGACATCTCCCTTCCGTAAGATAAGAATGAATTCATGCATAATATTTGCACGGTAATATTTTGGGTATGGGTGGATGATGAAGGAGCCGTATCTATTTGTACCACCAGTCACTTTATGCCAAATGATCTCTTCATGAAGATTCCATTTTCCAAAGGGCTGAACAAGCCGAGACAACAGCATGTGAGGTAGCGGTACTATCGTCCCATTAACAACTTCATTTGCTATCACAATGCAGCAGTAGCCGCCTTCCTTTGTTACACGATAG
Source organism: Nitrososphaera sp. (assembly GCA_035562555.1). Classification (GTDB taxonomy): domain Archaea; phylum Thermoproteota; class Nitrososphaeria; order Nitrososphaerales; family Nitrososphaeraceae; genus Nitrososphaera. The sequence goes on from DATMWK010000112.1 coordinate 12,720, forward strand.
ACCTCATTACCAAAGATATCTGCCATCTCATTCACATAATCATTAGTATCCAAGTTAAGCTTGCCCCGGTAATAGGCACCGCTTCCTGATGCATGAATATCATAGTCGATCGCGTTTCTGTATGGCGGCGAAGTTACTGTCAATTGGACAGAATTTGCAGGAAGTCTTTGCAGCACGTCCTTACAATTACCTACATCTATTTGGTTGGTGATTTTTTGCTGAACAAGCATGACTGAATACTATCTACTTGCTCCAGGGATCCGTCCAAAGACCAGATACTTTAAAGTAATAAACAACTGACTAAAAAGAAACTATCTCTTCAGCTTAGAAAAATGAGCTCGAGCAATGAGAACTCTACCAATTTCTTGCTAGGTGCCACTTCGAATCCATGATAAAAGCAAAATGTCGACTAAGGGAATTTGGATCATTTTCTTCGTCGGCTTCTGTGATCTCCGATATGTAGGTGAATTGTTTAACGCACATGAAGTAATAGTTTTGTTCAACAGCATTTGTTGATTTCTTTTTAAGGCATGACTTGCTGGTCCTAGGTTAATACTACTTTGCAGCATATGTTCTTAACTTTCAGGCTGACGATCCAGTAAGAAATATGGATCTTGAGAGAGGCCATCATAACACATGGATTAATGACGCATAAGATTCTGATATTAATTGGTCGGTTTTCACCTTATTGCTTATTGAGAAAATTCTTGGATCTGTAGGATGCATATTTGGCGTGAGAAAGGTTGGTTGGTTATTTATTAAATTAAAGCAAGGAAAAGAAAGGAGAAGATGGCAGACGAACCTAACAAACTGGAGCCCAAAATCCTAGTTCTAGTCCATCTTTTCCTTAAACTTCTCCTTAAACTTCTCCTTGTCGTGTTTTCGATCCATGTCTCTATCAGTATCTGACATACTATTGGCTGTAGCCTTTGCACCAGCCATAATTTTGTCAGATGCGTATGCTGAGGCCATGGTGCCTTAAATGTATTACATTAAATTATTTAAGAGGTTGCTCACAAGATTCGGTTTGATCTTCCCTCCCTCCTTCCTTCCAAAATGTATGAGCTAATCTCGGGTCTTGGTTAAGGCTTATCTCATTTTATAGGTCGCTTATGTAACTAATAGCTAGGGTGCATCACATATATTGTATTTTCATCCATGTGGGTTAGAAACTCTTGAATGCATAAAGAAAGAAGTTGTCATCTACTTCATCTAATAGTTATTTTGCATGGCATTATTTAATCATCCCTTTTCATATATTCATAACAATAGAAGACTCAACATAAAGATAGAATCTCAATGGCCTGTTGTTTACTCAGAAAACAGTACAGCAATATTCCATACTGATATAGAGGGCATAGCAAGAAATAAGAAACCTGATACTCTAAACATAGTAAAATGAGCAAAAAAAGGAGGCTGAAAAAATCAGTGGCAAATTTACATCATATTGGACATTTGGCAAATATGACGATATAGGTATCTTGGAAGCTCCTAACGACGACGCAGCAGCAATGCAATTTGGACTAAAAGTTGGTAGTCTTGGCAATATAAAAGGACTACTACGTTGAAGGCATTTACCGAAGAAGAGATTGCAAACACCATTGATAACCTTGGCTAACTTAGCTGCGGTAAATTATCACCATATCATTCTATTACTAATTGTTATGAGTATTAGGCAACTCCATCGATAATATGGAGTGGCTATGAGCTGAAGGTATTTTTTCTATCAAATAAGAGATAAACTGACAACTTATTATTTGGAGAAAATTAATGATATCATTTTTCTACTATGAACTCATCTACTTCCATCCCAAAATGGCGACCAGTAGCTTGTTTGGCATGGCTTAGCACCTCATCACCTACTTTTATTTCAGTCACCGATAACAGCTTGCCATCTTTGGATATCAACCGTATCGTCTCAGCATTTTGCAGAATAACAGTGCCTTCTTCACCATTGATTTCGGCGCGTATTAGTCTTAGCGGTCGTGTCTCTATCTTTGACCTGCCGACCACAGCACTTCTTGCTATGCCTTCCTCGTTAACAATCCACACCTCACTTCCTGATTCGATCTCTGAAAGATAGCGAGTTGTTCCACCAGGCACCATTGTATAACAATATACTGCGCCAGCATTAACCCTGAATGGTCTGGGCGAAGTAAAAGATGACCCGACTGATTCATTATGTACTAAAAACATAAAGTTCGATCTGCTTCCTACTAACATACCTTCTCCCGTCCTCATCATCGAGGCAGTGTCTACACAGACTCGCTCCCCGATGCCCACATCTTTTACCTCTATGATCCTAGCTTTCGTAATAAGGAACCTCAGAGTGCTGAGCTCACGTCTAGCTCTGTCGACTTCCTCTTGGCTATCTGTGGATAAAATTACTCCGTCGACTCCTAGTTCAAGGACTGCGAACAAAGTTGCAACCTCGTGTGAGCTTTTTGCCGTAGCGAAGACTTTTGTTTTGGATTTGTGTAGTTTGGCGATAATATTTTCAAGTGGGATTATCTTCCAATTTGGTGCTTCAACGATAACAAGTTCTGCTCCGGTCGCCGACGCTCTTTCGATTTCATCGACGTCAGCGTTGCTCGTCACTTTTTTAAAGTATCCAACGCTCTTGCCGGACGATTTGAATGATTTCAATTTGTCGAAAGTCGAGCAGATCACGATGTCAGCATCCTCTGACTCGTGTATTGTGCGGAGTCGGCCGCTGGCTACCTTGGGATCAACGTTAACCATCAAGTCGCCTTTCTCCTTTAGTTTTGACAGAAATTCTCCCAGAGAAGACATTGCTACGGTTGGCTTTACAATCAGCTCTTTTAGTTTGAGATCAGTCAAGTTCTTTCAGACCCTCTGTAATATTTCTTTTTTCAATTATTATCTTGCGTAGTGCGCGTACCATTGCAGGCGGATTCTTGTGTTGGAAAATGTTGCGCCCAAATGTCACGCCCTTTGCGCCTGCTGCCATTGCCCCATTGCACATCTCCAAAATTTCTCTGTCGTTATTGGCCTTGGGTCCACCAGCAATTACCAGTGGGACTGGACAGCTCCTAACAACTCGCTTAAAGGAATCTGGATCGCCCGTGTATACTGCTTTTACAATGTCTGCTCCAGCCTCGGCGCCCACTCTTGCAGCATGTGCCACGATTTCTGGGTCGTGAGGGTTTTTAATGTTCTCTCCGCGTGGATACATCATGGCGACCAATGGGAGACTCCATTCGTCACATTTGTCGGATATCATACCGAGCTTTTGCAGCATTTCTGGCTCTTCTTTTGAACCAATATTAATATGAACAGAGACCGCATCGGCTCCGAGTCTAATCGCTTCTTCGACACTTCCTATCAGCATCTTTCTGTTTGGGGCTGGACCTATGGACGTACTGGCAGAAAGGTGTACTATCAATCCAACATTTGGCGACCTAGGCATTGTCTTGATGATGCCCTTGTTGACAAGGACACATGTGAGCCCGGCAGAGGCGCATTGATAAATCATGGTATGAATATCTTCTAGCCCCCTAATGGGGCCATTGCTTATACCATGGTCCATTGGAATGCATAGCATTTTGCCGTCAGTGAATATCCTTGAAAGCCGGATGTCCCTGCCAAATACCATATGTGTATACAGACTTTCTTTCTAACCTACTTATAATTTGTTTTATCGTTTCCTATTTGGGTTAGGGGCTCCGAAGTAATGGCTGCCACGAACCTTACTGGCTTTTCGCTTTAATACAGGTGACCAGGTCATAATGAACTGATGCGCTGCCGGTTCTCTAGAATTTGTTATTATATAATTATTAAGAATTGCTCCAAGTTGCAGCAAAGCCTAGTAATAGAGTCAATAGATCTAACCATGGAGATGGTAGTGTTAAGTAGTGTAGTTTTCAGTAGCTAATGGTTTTATGAAGTTTAGGAGGTTCGAGGATCAGCATTCGCAGGGGACCTGCTTCTGTCTAATCTTAGCTGTTTGCAGATAGCTACACTAGAGGTATGGACTCATAGATGGGGAAAGAATAGTAAATGACTATTACGTAAAAAATGGGGTAACTTCTTATGTCTATTCTTAGAGATGCTAAGACCTAAGCTCTTATATATACAATTACTTAGTCTGATAGCGTAACTTGCTAAAAAAGCACGAACGAAACCCGTTCTGCTATATCTGCAGCCTATTCTTCACCCCTGAATATCTTCCAGTTCATCTCAAAGCTGATCACACAAAAGAAGAGTTAGCCGCTCATCTCCTAATTGCATACTTTGATGAATGGCGTGAGCAGGAAGAGGCAATTGAGAAAGCTACAAAGACGTACTCATGATTCCATAAGTTTTTTAGAAATAGTGACAGTAGAGTAGTATATGGGCTATGAGTCTGACTCTGACTCATCTGAATTTGCCAAGATGTCAACTAAGAAGCTGGCTATACTGTTTGGCCTGGCATTCTTTGGAGCATTCATGCTCATACAGATGATACAAGGGTTCCCTCTTGCAGAGATACTGTTCAGACATACCATAACTGAGGAGGTTAAGGTGTCAATAAAGCAGGCAGATGTATGTGTCATAGAGCCAAGTGACGGACAACCAAAAAGCATCCAAGGATGTGCTTATAACATAAACGATCCGCTAATTGTGACGTATTACAATGGCTCTACTAATCTAGAATCTCACAGACCCGCTCAATAAGTAAAAAAGTAAGTTATTATGGCTATGCTATTTTTCTCATCATATCTAGAACTACCTTGAGGTTCTGCGCATCTCCTCTCGTTGTATCGATGGGCGTCTCCATTATTATCGGCAGGCCATGAATCGCTCGGTGGTTGACAAACGCAGTAATACCAGCAACGCCTATTGATCCAAGCCCGATATGTTCATGCCGGTCTAGGTTTGAGCCCAGTCGACCTTTTGAATCGTTCAGATGAATCATTTTCAATTCTTTCAGACCGACGACAGCGTCGATTTTTTCAAATATTATATTTACACCCTCCTTTGTGTGTAGATCATAGCCAGAGGCAAAAAGATGACAGGTGTCGATGCAAACCCCGAATTCTTTTGCGCTATCTAGCCTATCAAGGATGAGGCGCAGCTCTTCAAGCGTGCTACCAACACTGTTCTTCTGTCCCACATTGTTCTCTAGGAGAATGACTACTTCATTTTCAGATTTGCTAGAGGCAGTAGCGGCTCTTAGCGCATCCACCAGCTGATCAATACCGCTTTTCGAGCCTCTGCCCATGTGACTTCCAAGGTGTATCACAAGATGAGAGATTCCAAGCAAATTGCATCTGTGCACCTCTTCTGTAAGGGTCTTCACTGACCTCTCATAGAATTCTCCTGGAGGCCCTGAGAGGTTCGGCAGGTACGGCATGTGTACAACTACTGACTTTTTTTCAATTCCGCTTACACAGAGCTTATCTTTGAAAGAGTTTATCTCACCTCGTGACAGAGGTTTTGCAGTCCACCCGCGGGGGTTACGGCTGAATATTTGAAAGGTAGTACATCCTAATTTTCTTGCATTGTCTACAGAATTTGATATTCCCCCTGCTATAGAAACATGAAACCCTACCCTTACATTCATGGATTCGATATGAAAATAATTTTTGTTACTTTAACTTATTGTAATGGAGTATTTATGGTAGTACGGCTGTATCTTATTGTCGGGTTTGTCTTCTATAAGAATGGCTGGCAGTGACTTGGCCAAATATCCGTTTTTGAATGAAGCTGGCGAATACCTGCGAGAATCTAGGTTTGGTTGGGACGAGATTGACAGGCCGGATATGAAGTATATTATCGACCGAGCCGCCGACCGTATTGAGGTAGAGGTAGACGGGAAGATATACGACAACTTAGAAAGATACGAAATTGAGATCCTTACATTCCTTATTTCTCTTGTGATGGTCAAGTCAATTGGCATTGATCAAGTACTGAGAAAATTTGCGCTAGCGGAAGCAAGAAGGGCGGAGAGGTTTCTTACAGAGGACTTGAGAAAGCAGAGCGAAATTAAGAGACGTTCTGTTCTTACCAAAATCTTTGAGGACCTGTTCAAATTGAAAATCGTCATATCAGAGGATCAGCGTCTATTTAAGGTCCAAGTTGTTGACTATCTTGCAAGAGCTTCCCACTTTCACGAACAGGAATGGAAATTAATCAACAGACTCGTCCATAAGGGCTATGTTTATCTCGACGCTGATGAGACCGTCAGACTCATTAGAAACGAGCTCTCCGTGCTCATTCATGACAAAGTCAAAGGAATGACTCTTCCTACTCTGCCGCAAGGCATAAAATCAAAAGCTGACCAGCTACGGTTAAAACTCTTATCACGTTATCAGCACCCAGGCTCGGTGGCAGTAACAGACTACCCACCATGCATCAAGCATGCGCTCGAAGTCATGAATAGAGGCGATAACCTACCCCACTCAGCACGAGTGATGCTTGCCACTTACATGCTGGCTATAGGCAAGCTGGTGGATGAAATCGTCAGAATGTTTGAAAATGCTCCTGATTTTAACGAAAAGATTACTCGATACCAAGTGGAGCATCTAGCTGGCATGAAAGGAAGCTATACCAAATATTCTGTTCCTTCATGCGATAAACTACGCAACGAAAATCTCTGCTTTGCAACTGCTGAATGCGATGGCCTAATTAACCCAGTTCAATTTGGCAGGAAAAAGAAGAAATGAGAGGGAATCTTAGTGCCGACAAGACTATTTCGGCAATAAGAAAAGCCTTCCGGGAATATTACTTTAACCAATCAAAGGCAATTGAAGAGCCTCCCAGAATGGAGCAACGTGAGTTTGGTTATATGCATTTTGGACAAGCAGGCATGCTCCGGCATCTATCATTCAAAAGTATGAAAGAGCTTGATGCTATGCTTGTCAAAGAAGTACCTTCTGATGTCTATTGCTCAAATGCATATTACCGATTTCCGACGCAACAACCTATGCAGGAGAAACAGTGGCTGGGCGCAGATTTGATCTTTGATATCGATGGTAAAGATCTTAGCATGCCGTGCGTTCCATCGCATTCATATTTAATCTGCATAGAGTGTGGCTATGCATCATCTCCACCTCCTCGTCCTGAACAGTACAAAGAGAGACCATCGTATTCTTGTCCATCCTGTGGTTGCAAAAAAGCAGATGATGTTTCCATTCCTTGCAGCAAATGCATAGATGGGTCAAAAAAGGAGGCTAGGCGGTTGATAGATTTTTTGGTAGCAGACATTGGCCTAGAGTATAGTGCTATTAGCATTTACTTTTCCGGAAACAATGGCTTTCATGTACACATAGATGATAACGCATGCGCCTCGCTCGATCCGCAGGCTCGCTCCGACCTTGTGGGCTATCTCTCAGGGTCAGGCCTAATGTTGGAAAGTATCGGGATAAGAAAGACAAACACAGAGGATTTATTTTACATAAAATTCCCAAAAAGTGGACTTGCATACGGCTGGAGAAGAAGAATTGCAGATAAGCTCAAGATCGACATGACATCGGCAATCAAACTCAAGAATATTGTCAATCAAAAGGGCGGCTATGAAGCATTCAAAGTTGAACTTGACAGATTAGCAAAGGAGATGGGAGTGAGAATAGATCCGCAGGTGACAACCGATATTCATAGGGTTTTTAGGATGCCTGGAACACTCAACAGCAAGAGTGGGCTGTCAAAGACAAAATCCGGCGATCTCTATTCTTTTGATCCCTTTGTCGATGCATGTGTCCTTGGCGATAGCAATGTAAGCATCAGGGTTAAGACACCAGTCAAGTTGAAGCTAAAGAAGAATTCTTTCAACATTTCAAAAGAATCAGTTGAATTACCTGCATATGCGGCGGTTTATCTTATGTGCAAAGGACTTGCAGAAGCAAACTAGCATATTTACCCAATAGACTTGCGAATCACCCTCATGTATCATAATAGATACAAAGCAGCCAGATAAGTGGCATGAAAGTCGAGTCCGAGTAAACCCAAAGCGGCTGATAACACATCTTTTACGACCAGAAAGTATGCAATCATGAAGTATATACTCTATGGCAGGTCTGGTTAAGGTTGGAAAGAGGTCGGCAGTCATTATGAGTACAATGGGAACCTTTTCAACTCATGGGAGGGATCTGGTAAGTCTGATCAATAGTTCTACAATGAAAGGTCGGAGCTATCTTCGAAGTTTGCATTGTATGGCACCTGACTATAAAAGCTCGCAGCAGAGTCCGTTGATCAGATGTCATACGAGAAGTCAGTTAAAAAACATCAGTTCGAAAGAGTTTTCCTTAGTCCCGCGTTGAGTATTGTCGCGCAGACCGTAATTTATGCTCACATTAAGTTTAAAAGGGTCCCGGCAAGCTACAGTACCAAATTGTACTTGGCTCTTCTAAAATTATCTATAAGGTCATTTATTAAATGGTGTAAGGAAAATCAATATATTAATTAGAACACCTCACTCCTACTAACCTTGGCATATTGCTCAAGCATACTGGGATAATAGGGAATTACTCTAATTCATAGAGGTAGATAACCTGATTGGCAGTACTAGTAGTTGACAATCTATCACCGTTTACATCAGATATACTGTCTTGTGTTTGTCAATTGGACAAACCATATCTTCACAAGAGGTTCTCAGAAGTTTCTCATGAGGATCTCAGCCAATGCGACAAAGTGATACTGTCAGGCAGGCGTAAATTCAGCAAGGAAATTAACGCAGTAAATTCCAGCATCATAAGATACTGCCACTATAGTGATAAACCTCTCCTGGGTATCTGCTATGGGGCGGAAATAATAGCGCTTACCCTTGGAGGCTCGATACGTAGAATGCAGGCTCATATTCAGGGCTTGACAGAAGTGTCGCTTTCAAGTCAGAATCCCCTGACTGAAGGGAAGAAGTCGATCTCAGTATACGAGAGCCACAGATATTGCATCGCAAAACTACCCTTAAATTTTAAGCCACTTGCAAGCTCCAAGTACTGTGAGTACGAGTTATTCTCAAACAACAGCAAGATGTACGGTACACAATTTCACCCAGAAAAGAGCGGGGGCGACGGTCTCACCATTCTCAAAAATTTTCTGACTACATAAGAAGAATTTTATTTGCTTGCCAGACAGAGAGAATACAAGCTTGGAGTCCCAACCAGAGCATTTCATCACCTTGCCTCTTGTAAGCAAAAACGAAGACAGTGTAGATCTACCACTTGTAATGAATGTTGTCATCAAATATTGGGGTGAAGATATTTCTCCACCGGTATCTGGTGCAGCAATCGATAGACCTGCTGCAATGATTCATGGTATTAAGCTCGCAGAAAAACTGGGTTTTTCTTCATACATTTACAAGGGCTCAATGAATGATCTGAAAAAGCGAATCGATCAAGGCATACCACCTATAGTAATAATGCCTGGTATACAGGCTACTGTGCAGCATGCAATGGTCGTATCAGGCTATGACAGCGAGGAGCGAAGGATCCTTACTTATGTCCCAGAACCAGATAAGATGGGTGCAATTCCAGAGTCAAAGTTTGAGCAGGATTGGGAGCAAGACGACATGATTTCTATAATTATGATTCCCTCAGACATGAATCACCTACTAAAAAATGAGAACCTAGAGTTTGCCAAATCCAATAGGTTGTGCTTTGAGGCAGAAGGACTGAGACAATACGGGAAAGTGAACGAGGCCATCGAAGTCTTGCAAAAGGCAACCGAAATCGACTCAGACAATGCGCAAGCATGGAGTCTTCTCGGAGGCATTTATAACGAGGCAAACTCCGAGAAAGCTATCCCTTGCTACGAAAAGGCAATCAAGCTGAACGGAAGGTACTATCTCGCATACAGGGGACTTGGGAATTATTACTTGAAAAGGAAGAATTATTCGCTTGCAGAAGCCTACTACAACCAGGCAATAACCATCAATTCAGCCCGCTTTGGGCCGATATACAAGAATCGCGCAATAGCTAGGATGGAGATTGGAAACAATAAAGGTGCAAAAGAAGATTTAGTCAAATATCTGGAGCAGATGCCAGGAGCCGACGACAGAAAGAGCATCCAAGAAGCACTTAGTCAGTTTTGATCATTTATGAATTGCATGAGATCTTAAAATGTCTTTCGTGTGGTACATTATGCGGCCAAATACAGCAAGTCCAATAATCTTAAGAATCTGCTTAGATTTTTCAAATATATAACTGCCTACATTAAAAGGAACTTTACCGCCAGCATTGACTGATTATAATCAATAGGAGCAACCAGATCTTGAATGTGAGATAAAACACATTGTATTACATTGACCTAATTGCACTCTTGCAGAATTACACGATTCACATCTTTACACAATATTGTGTCTTTTGACTAAAGGATTTGAATGCAATATCGTTTATGAAATTCTCTCCAAAGAGCCTGCTGGCCCTAAGAATATTGCTGCCTGAGAAATTTTGGATCTGTTATTATTTTCTTCGTTGCATCCAGAAGCTTCTCTATGTCACTCTGTTCGTGGGCAAAGGATAATGCTGCCATCTTTGTAGGCAGAAAAAATATTCCATGACTCGCCATAAGCGCAAGATGATATTTTTTTAAAAGATCTATATTCGACTTTGCGACGTCGGTTGCATCCATAACCCTATTCTTGCTAAAGTGTGTCAAAAACATTGAACCTTTGCCTGTTACTTGGCATGGGATTCCGGATTCGGCAAATAATTTGGCTAGCCCTTTTCTTGCCATTCCGCCGAGTCTTTCTAGTTTGCTGTACACCTGTTGTCTGTTTTTTTTTAAAAAGGTCAGCGTCAAAAGACCTGCAGTCATTGTCATCGGATTAGCTGAAAATGTCCCACCTCCTATGGCACAGCGTGATTCTTTATCTGCCTTTGTGACAGGGTCTGCAAGAGACATTATGTCTTTGTCGCCACACAATACACCTATCGGCATGCCGCCACCGGCTACCTTGCCAAGAGTAAACAGATCAGGTTCTAGTCTGTAAATATGTGCAGCTCCATGAAGTGATAGTCTAAAGCCTGTGACTATCTCATCTAGTATGAAAAGGCTGCCATTCTTTTTAGCAAATTCCTCTAAGCCTTGCAGGTAGCCGTCAATTGAGGGGACGCATCCTGCGCCGCCGAGCAATGGCTCGATGATAATGCATGCTAAATCGTCCTTAACTGTCTCAAGCACTTTAAGGGATGCGTCGAGGTTGTTAAATGGTATCGATTCCACAAATTGTACCTCATCCTGAACAAGACCTAGCCCTTCGTCTTGCTCAAAGGGATAGTTAACTGTTTGCATAAGTGTGGTATTGAAGCCGTGCCAACCACCTATCGCCTTTGCAACCGTTCGTCTCCCAGTTCTTGCGCGGGCAAGCCTGATTGCGTACATAGTGGCTTCTGAACCGGTGCTGCTAAAGCGCATCATTTCGGCCCGAGGCATCAGTTTTTGGATAGTTTCTGCAAGCTCAACGCTCACTTCATTGACCGTGCCATAAAGCATGCCATTTTTTGCCTGCTCCGCTAGAGCATTGACAACCACCTTAGGGGAGTGACCTAGAATAAGCGCCCAGTGTCCCATCCAATAATCTGTATATTTATTGCCATCAACATCGCTTAGTTGCTTACCCTTTGCGTTGGTTACAAAAAATGGATAAGGCTCGAAATAGCGAATATTGTGATTCACTCCCCCTGGAAAGACTTTGACAGCTCGGGAGTAAAGGCGGCTCGACTTTTTTGTATTGTGTTTGTAACTTTCCGAAAAGTCATGCTGCATAGATATGGACCTGCCTGTAAACTAGTCGCTCTATAATCTTTTCCTTTTAAACATTGTTCAATTAATACCAATGTGAACGTTTTATCATCTCAACTCGGCTATTACAAAATGTATATACTCGTCCCATACCAAGCACATGAATCCAAGTGTCATAAGTTTTTAAGGGATTTTTATAAATCCGTAATGGGATCAAAGAGTATCCATACATAGCATATATGAGGGATTATAGAGGGTTCGCAACGGTCTATAGAGACCCGCTTAAGGCTTGTTGATATTATTGTTCCTTATCCCAACAATATACACAATTTCCCCGTCTGCTCGAGACAAAACTTTGTTCTTTCGATGAACATTAAATTCCACTACATTTTAGTACGTTTTTGCTTGTTGTTCATCACACCACGCAATGCTCCATACCCTATTATATAATTACTATAACCCTTGTGTCGAATCAGTTAATAGAGCTTTTAAATAATATATCATGTCTTTCAGCAAAGTAAAATAATAGAGCTGGCGGGTTAAATAGTGTGATAGAAGAAAAGCTTGCTTCACTTGATATTAGCCTTCCTATTCCACCAGAGCCAGTGGGGTCTTATCTGCCTGTGGTCATTTCCGGCAACCTTGCTTTCGTAGCTGGGCAGATCCCGATTGAAGGAAACGCTGCCAAGTTTAAAGGTAAGGTTGAGTCAATAGTATTGGGTCAGGAAGCCGCTCGCTTGTGTACCCTCAACGCACTCGCACAATTAAAGTCGTCTCTTGGCACTCTCGACAGAATCAAGCGAGTTATTAAGGTTACAGGGTTTGTTAACTGTGATCCTT